>NZ_JAXQNM010000003.1:0-324495 GCF_034427935.1 Chelativorans sp. M5D2P16
CTCGGCCAGGAATTTGCGTTGGAAGTGCGCGAGATCGCGCCGGGGGCGAATGCGAGGGAGGCCTTTCGCGGGCTGGTGGAGAACGGCAACCGGTTCGTGCTGACGGACGTCTCGGCCGAACAGCTCGTCTCGATCGCCGATCTGGCGGCCGAAGCCGGCGTGATCCTGTTCAATGTCGGGGCGCCGGATGACATTCTGCGCGAGGAGGAATGCCGGGCGAACGTCTTCCACACGGCGCCGACGCGCTCGATGCTGGCCGACGGGCTGGCGCAGTATCTGATGTGGAAGCAGTGGCGGCGCTGGGTGCTGATCCACGGCTCGCACGCGCCGGACCGGCTGTTCGCCGAGGCCCTCAAGCGGGCGGCGGAACGCTTCGGCGGCGAGATCGTGGCCGAGAAGCTCTACGAGGACCGCGGCACGGCGCGGCGCGCCGATTCGGGCGTCACCCAGATCCAGCGCGAGATGCCGGTCTTCACGCAAGGGCTGCCGGAGCACGACGTGGTGCTGGTGGCCGACGAGAGCGAGGTGTTCGGCACCTATCTGCCCTACCGCACCTGGGTGCCGCGGCCGGTGGCCGGCACGGCGGGGCTGGTGCCCTCGGCCTGGCACCCGGCGAGCGAGCAATGGGGCGGCACGCAGATCCAGAACCGGTTCGCGGACAGGATCGGCCGGCGCATGGTGTCGAAGGACATGTCGGCCTGGACGGCGGCGCGCTCGATCGGCGAGGCGGTGACGCGCACGGGCAGCGGCGATCCTGAAGAGGTGGCCGCCTTCATCCGTTCCGACGATTTCGCGGTGGCCGCCTTCCGCGGCCAGAAGCTGACCTACCGCGACTGGAACCAGCAATTGCGCCAGCCGATCTTTCTGGGCGACGGGCGTTCGGTGGTGTCGACCTCGCCGCAGGAGGGTTTCCTGCACCAGGTCTCCGAGCTCGACACGCTGGGCGTCGACCGGCCGGAGACGCGCTGCGTGCTTGACTAGTTTTTCACCGATCGGGAGGAGCCTGCATGCATAGAACCCTGTCCGCGCTCGCCGGCGCCGCGCTGGCGGCGGCGCTCGCCACGCCGGCTTCGGCCACCATGGCCTATGTGTCGAACGAGCGGGGCAACACCGTCAGCGTCATCGACACCGAGACGATGGCGGTGGTCGAGACCATCGAGACCGGCCAGCGCCCGCGCGGCATCACCATCTCCCATGACGGCAGGTTCATCTATCTGTGCGCCAGCGACGACGACACGGTGGAGATCATCGACACGGAGACGCACCGGATCGTCGGCACGCTGCCGTCGGGGCCGGACCCGGAGCTGTTCGTGCTGTCGCCCGACGGCAAGACGCTCTATGTGGCCAACGAGGACGACAATCTGGTGACCGTGATCGACATCGAGAACCGCAGCGTGGTGACCGAGATCCCGGTCGGGGTGGAGCCGGAGGGGATGGGCATCAGCCCCGACGGCAGGACGCTGGTCAACACCTCGGAGACCACCAACATGGCGCATTTCATCGACACGGAGAGCCACGAGATCACCGACAACGTGCTGGTCGATTCGCGCCCGCGCTTCGCCGAGTTCACGCCCGACGGGGCGGAGGTGTGGGTGAGCGCGGAGATCGGCGGCACGGTGTCGGTGATCGACAACGAGAGCCGCGAGATCAAGCACAAGATCACCTTCGAGATCCCGGGTCTGAGGCCGGAATCGATCCAGCCGGTGGGGGTGCGCATCACCAGGGACGGCACCAAGGCCTATGTGGCGCTCGGCCCGGCCAACCGGGTGGCAGTGGTCGACACGAAAACCTACGAGGTGCTCGACTACATCCTGGTCGGCCAGCGCGTGTGGCAGCTCGCCTTCACGCCGGACCAGGCGATGGTCATCAGCACCAACGGCATCTCCAACGACGTGACCTTCATCGACGTGGCGAGCGACGAGCCGGTGCAGTCGGTGACGGTGGGCCAGCAGCCCTGGGGCGTGGTGGTGGCGCCGGAATGATCACACAAGCGGAGGGAGGAAGACCCATGAAGAAGCTGGCGACATTGCTCCTGGCGGCAAGCCTTGCGCTGCTGCCGCAGGGCCTCGCCTGGGCGCAGGACGACGACGATGACGACGACGGCCCGGAGATCACGCTATCGAGCAAGGACGTGCCGGAGCTGGTGCTGGGCGCGCCCGACGACGACTTCGCCGTCAACCGGCAGAACTTCGAGCTGGTGGCCGGCCAGGCCTATCGCTGGCAGATCACGTCGAAGGGGCGGCTGGAATACAAGTTCTTCACCGACCTCTTCCGCAATGTGTGGATGAACCAGATCGTCATCGAGGACCTGGAAGTGCACATGAACGGCGCCCCCGCCTGGCTCGAATTCGACGCCCCAGGCACCATCCAGGTCCAGTTCGTCGCCGCAAGACCAGGCTTCTTCACATGGTCCGTCCCAGACCTTGAAGACAGAGGCATGAAGGGCACGATTGTGATTAAGTAGCGTCCGGGGGAAGGTGCGAAGGGAGGCTTAGGCGTGCGGCATGCACAGGCGGGAAACGGACCGGACACGGTGGCGGCGCTCGCGGTCGAGGCGGTGAGCCACACCTACGGCCGCAGCCAAGCGCTGGACGATGTGAGCTTCGCGATTCCGCCGGGGCGCTTCACGGTGCTTCTCGGGCTCAACGGCGCGGGCAAGACGACGCTCTTCTCGCTGATCAGCCGGCTTTACGCCACGCAAAAGGGGGCAATCCGCATTTTCGGCCATGAGATCGGGCGCTCCCCGCGCGAGGCGCTGAGGCGTCTCGGCATCGTCTTCCAGGCGCGCACGCTGGACCTCGACCTCACCGTGCGGCAGAATCTCGCCTACCACGCTTCGCTGCACGGCATTGGCGCGGGCGCAGCGCGCCGGCGCATCGCTTCCGTCCTGGAGACGGTCGAGATGAGCGACCGCCTCGGCGACAAGGCGCGCAGCCTGTCGGGCGGCCAGATGCGCCGCGTCGAGATCGCCCGCGCGCTGCTGCACGAGCCGCGGCTCATGCTTCTCGACGAGCCCACCGTGGGGCTCGACATCCAGTCGCGTGCCGCCATCCTGGCCTTTATCCGCAGGCTTGTGAACAGGGACGGCATCAGCGTCTTGTGGGCGACCCATCTGATCGACGAGGTCGAACAAGGTGATGATGCGGTGGTGCTGAGCGCGGGTAAGGTGACGGCCAAGGGACCGGTCGCCGATGTGGTGAAGGCGACGGGCACGGCGGATATCGCAGGAGCCTTCTCGCATCTGTGCCGGGCCGGCTTCCAGCGGGAGGAGCATTCGCCATGAGCACACCGGCGAAGGAATCGGCAGCCGCCACCCCCCTGCCCGCAGAGCGCTTCGGCCTGCGCAACTATCTCGTCTGCCTCAGGGGCATTCTGGTGCGCGAGGGGTTGCGCTTCCTGCACCAGCGCGAGCGTTTCGTCGCCTCTCTCGTGCGGCCGCTGATCTGGCTCTTCATCTTCGCCGCCGGTTTCCGGCAGGTGCTGGGCGTGTCCATCGTGCCGCCCTACAAGACCTATGTCCTCTACGAGGTCTACATCACCCCCGGCCTGGCCGGCATGATCCTGCTCTTCAGCGGCATGCAGTCCTCGCTGTCGATGGTCTACGACCGCGAGATGGGCAACATGCGCACCCTGCTCGTCAGCCCCTTCCCGCGCTGGTATCTGCTTGTCTCCAAGCTTCTCGCCGGGGTCACCGTCGCGATTGCCCAGGTCTACGTCTTCCTGGCGATTGCTTGGTTCTGGGGCGTCAAGCCGCCGCCACTCGGCTATCTCTTCGCACTGCCGGCGCTGTTTCTGTCGGGGTTGATGCTGGGCTCGCTCGGCATGCTTTTGTCCTCGCTCATCAAGCAGCTCGAGAATTTCTCCGGCATCATGAACTTCGTGATCTTTCCCATGTATTTCGCCTCCTCCGCGCTCTATCCGCTGTGGCGCGTGCAGGAATCGAGCCCGCTCTTGTACAAGATCTGTCTCGCCAACCCCTTCACCTATGTGGTCGAGCTGATCCGCTTCGCCTTCTACCAGGAGGTGGAGTGGACCTCGCTCGCCGTCGTCATCGGGTTCACGGCCGTCTTTCTCGTCGGCGCGATCATCGCCTACGACCCCTCGCGCGGGCTCATGAACCGGAAACAGGAAACGGGAGGAAATGCCTGATGTGCTGGAAACGGCTTGCAAACCGCTTGGCCATCGCCGGCCTGGCGATGACGATCGCGGCCCCGGCCCTGTCGTTCGAGGAACAGGCGGATGGATTCTGGCCCTGCGTGCAGCGCAAGGTGCCGCAGCTTTCGCTGCCGCAGATCTGGAACGGGCCGCAACTGCCCGAAGCGGCCGAGAACTGGCAGGAGGATCCGGAGGTTTCCGCCCTGGTGACGGATGTCGCCCAGCGGCGCGTGCCGCTCGAAGAGGCACAACAGCAGATCCGCGATTTTGCCGGGCAAGTCTCCGAGGACAAGCGCGAGGAGCGCCTGTTCAAGCTGGTGCGCGGCCTGTTCGATCAGATGGATTCGGAACGTTCGGAGGTGATGGCCGGGATCGAGCGCTACACGCGCAAACAGGTGCGCATGGCCGACGCGCTGCGCCAGCAGACGGACGCGGTCGACCGGCTGCGTAAGGACCCGGACGCCGATCCGCAAGCGGTGGCCGAACGCGTCCGGCAGCTCGATTTCCAGACACGGGTCTATCAGGAACGCGCGCAATCGCTGACCTATGTCTGCGAGGTGCCGACCCTGATTGAGCAGCGGCTTTACCGGCTCGCCAACACGGTCGCCACGCTTCTCGCGCCCTCAAACGGTGGGTGAGACGGCATCGGCGGGATAGAGCTTGCCGACCAGCGGCAGTTGCGCTGCGCCCTTGCGCGTGAGGAAATCGTGGAATGCGGCCATGGTCGGCGAGATGCTCCGGTCGGAGCGCCTGACCGCGAACCATTGCCGGCGAATCGGCAGACCCGCCACGTCGAGAATGACCAGCCTGCCGGCCTCCACCTCGGCCTCGATCGTATGGGCGGAGATGAAGGCGATGCCGAGCCCGGCCATCACCGCCTGCTTGATGGTCTCGTTGGAGTCCATCTCCAGCCCGAGATTATCCACCCGGCCGGGAATGTCGCTGAAGAATATCTCCAGCGAGATGCGCGTGCCCGAGCCGCGCTCGCGGATCAGGAAGTTCTCGCCCGCGATGCGCTTCTTGGGGATGTCGTGGACGTCCGCCAACGGATGGTCCGGCGGCGCGACGATCACCAGCGGATGGTCCCCGAACGGCACGGCTTCCACCGGCACGCCCCCCTTTGGCGGGCGGCCCATCAGGGCGACGTCGACGGCGTGGCTCTTCAGGTTGTCGATCGTCTCGGCGCGGTTGCCGACCAGAAGGTGCATCTCGATATCGGGATGCTCCCGCATAAAGGCCGCCATCATGCGCGGCGCGAAATATTTCGCCGTCGAGACCACGCCGAGCCTTAAGCTGCCGGCGCGCACGCCCTTGATCGCGTCGATCGCGTCGACCATCAGCCGCAGCCGTTCCTCGATCGCCTGGGCAGCGTCGGTGGCGACGAGCCCTGCGGCAGTGGGACGCATCCCCGTCGCGGTGCGGTCGAAGAGCTCCAGGCCGAGTTCCTCCTCAAGCTGGCGAAGCTGGATGGTGACGGCCGGCGCGGTGAGCCCTAACGCCTTGGCTGCATTGACGATTTTGCCGTGTTCCGCAATCGCCTGAAGGGTCCGCAACTGTCTCAGAGTGAGGTTTCGCATGTCATAACATAAGCAAAATTTAGTACGTCCGTAAAGTAATTAAAGTGTACTTAACATCGCGGCGCTGCTCTCCTGAAGCCGATCCGAGAGCGGGTCGCCAAGAGGAGGACTTAGCGTTGACCGCCACGCTCGATGCGTTTCTGAGTTCCTACGCCCTTCAGCAGGATAGCGTCCGGCCGGCCGTGGTGGCCGTCGTGCACCAGCTTGCCGCGGCGGCCCTGAAAGTCCGCCATGCGATCAACCAGGGCCCGCTGGGGACGGAATTGCGCGCCAAGCGCGGCTCCCACGGCGACGGCGACGACCAGAAGGGACTGGACGTCTATGCCGACCAGCTCTTCCTGGAGGCCTGCCGCAACGCACCGGTGGCGGTCTACGCCTCCGAGGAGCAGGAAAACGCCGTCCGCCTTGACGGCACCGCCCCGCTTGCCATCGCCATCGACCCCGTCGACGGCTCCTCGAACATCGACACGAACGTTTCCATCGGGACCATCTTTTCTCTTCTCCCCGCAGCTGGCGTGCCGGGTGAAGACCCGGCCGCCCTTTTTTTCCAGCCGGGGAGCAGGCAGGTCGCGGCCGGTTTCTTCATCTACGGGCCGCAGCTGGCATTGGTGCTGACGCTCGGCAGCGGCACGCATATCTTCGTCCATTCCGCGCGCCTCGGTACCTTCGTCCAGGCGCCCGAGAGCCCGGTCATCCCACAGCGCACCCGCGAGTTCGCCATCAACATGTCGAACTACCGTCACTGGGACGGCGGCGTGCGCCTCTATGTCGATGACTGCCTGAAGGGCAGCGAGGGTCCGCGCGAGGCGAACTTCAACATGCGCTGGAACGCCTCCATGGTGGCCGAGTGCTACCGCATCCTGATGCGCGGCGGCATCTATCTCTATCCCGCCGACGAGAGGAAGGGCTACCACAACGGGCGTTTGCGCCTCGTCTATGAGGCGAACCCGGTCGCCTTCCTGGTCGAGCAGGCCGCCGGCGCGGCAACCAACGTGATGACGCGCATCCTCGACCTTACGCCCGAAAGCCTGCACCAGCGCGTGCCCTTCGTCTTCGGCTCCGCCGAGGAGGTGGCTCGGGTTACACGCTATCAGGCAGAACCCAGCATGATCGCCGAGCGCGCGCCGCTTTTCGGCCGCCGCGGCCTCCTGCGCGCCTGAGGGAGGCAATCATGTCGGCACGTCATCCCATCATCTCCGTCACGGGCTCATCGGGTGCGGGAACCACCTCGGTCAAGAGGACCTTCGAGCAGATCTTCCGCCGCGAGAAGATCGAGGCCGCCTTCATCGAGGGCGACGCCTTCCATCGCTACGACCGCGAGGCGATGAAGAAGAAGGTCGCGGAGGAGGCCGAAAACGGCAATCCCAACTTCACCCATTTCAATGTCGAGGCCAATGAGCTCGAGACCCTGGAATCCGTTTTCGAGGAATATGGCCGCCGCGGCACGGGGCGCACGCGCACCTATGTGCACGACGCGCAGGAGGCCGAGCAGTACGGCACCCCGCCGGGCACCTTCACCGAGTGGCGCGATTTCCCGCCGAGCCAGCTTCTCTTCTACGAGGGCCTGCACGGCTGCGTCGTCACGGACAAGCTGAACCTCGCCAAGTATTGCGACCTGAAGATCGGCGTCGTGCCGGTGATCAATCTGGAATGGATCCAGAAGATCCACCGCGACCGGGAAGCGCGCGGCTATTCCGTCGAGGCGGTGATGGACCTGATTCTGCGGCGCATGCCGGACTATGTCCGCTACATCACGCCGCAATTCACCGAGACCGACATCAACTTCCAGCGCGTGCCGATCGTCGACACGTCGAACCCCTTCATCGCGCGCTGGATCCCGACGCCGGACGAATCGATGCTTGTCATCCGTTTCGCCAACCCGCGCGGCATCGACTTCCCGTATCTCCTGTCGATGATCCACGATTCCTTCATGTCGCGGGCAAACTCCATCGTCGTGCCGGGCAACAAGCTGGATCTGGCGATGCAGCTCATCCTCACGCCCCACATCCTGCAACTGATCGAGCGCCAGAGGCGCGTGTCCTGAGGAGGAGACGATGACCCATCAAGCAGCCGTCCAGACCGCCGCCTCCGCCGCCGTTTCCGAGCGCGACATGGCCAACGCGATCCGCGCGCTTGCGATGGACAGCGTCCAGAAGGCGAAGTCCGGCCATCCCGGCATGCCGATGGGCATGGCGGATGTGGCGACCGTGCTCTTCACCCGCTTCATCAAGCTCGATCCGGCCCGCCCGGACTGGCCGGACCGCGACCGCTTCGTGCTGTCGGCCGGCCACGGCTCGATGCTGCAATACGCGCTGCATCATCTCATCGGCTATCAGGACATGCCGATGGAAGAGCTGAAGCGCTTCCGCCAGCTTGGCAGCCGCATGGCCGGCCATCCCGAATACGGCCATGCGCTGGGCATCGAGACAACCACCGGCCCGCTCGGCCAGGGGATCGCGACCGCCGTCGGCATGGCGCTTGCCGAGCGCATGATGGCCGCACGCTTCGGTGCCGACCTGGTCGACCACGACACCTATGTGATCGCCGGCGACGGCTGCCTGCAGGAAGGGATCAGCCACGAGGCCATAGACCTCGCCGGACATCTCCGGCTTAGCCGGCTGATCGTTTTCTGGGACGACAACTCAATTTCCATCGATGGCCCCACTTCCCTGTCGACATCGATGGACCAGCCGGCGCGGTTTGCCGCCGCTGGCTGGCAAATTCAGGCGGTGGACGGCCACGACCCAGAGGCTGTCGCCGCCGCCATCGAGCGCGCCAGGGCGGACGACCGGCCGTCGCTGATCGCCTGCCGCACCACCATCGGCAAGGGCGCGCCCAATCTGGAGGGCTCGGAAAAGACCCACGGCGCGCCGTTGGGCGAGGACGAGGTCGCCGCCACGCGCGAGAATATCGGCTGGCCGTACCCGCCCTTCGTCGTGCCGCAGGAGATCATCACCAATTGGCGTGAGGTGGGAGTGCGCGGGAAGAAGGCGCGCGAGGCATGGGAGGGCAGGCTTGCCGCCTCCCCGTCTCGCGCAGCCTTCTCCAAGGCTATCGCCGGCGCCCTGCCCGAATCCGTGTTCGAGGCCATTCGCGCCTTCCGGGCCGACCATGCGCAGAAGGCCACCAAGGTGGCGACACGCAAGGCTTCCGAGATGGTGCTTTCGGTCATCAACGAGGCGACCGGCCTGACCGTCGGCGGCTCGGCCGACCTCACACATTCGAACCTGACGGTGACCAAGGGCTTGCGCTCCGTCGCGCCGGGTGACTATTCGGGCCGCTACATCCATTACGGCATCCGCGAGCACGCCATGGCCGCGGCCATGAACGGTATCGCGCTCCATGGCGGGCTTATCCCCTATGGCGGCACGTTCGTGTGCTTTGCCGACTATGCGCGCGGCGCGATGCGCCTGTCGGCCCTGATGCGCCAGCGCGTAATCTACGTAATGACGCACGATTCCATCGGCCTCGGCGAGGACGGACCGACGCACCAGCCGATCGAGCACCTGGCGATGCTGCGGGCGACGCCGAACCTGAACGTCTTCCGGCCCGCCGATATCGTCGAGACCGCCGAGTGCTGGGAACTGGCGCTCAGGAGCGAAGACCGGCCGAGCGTGCTCGTGCTGTCGCGCCAGGGCCTGCCGGCGGTGCGCCCGGACGGTGGCAACGGCAACCTTTCGGCGCGCGGCGCCTATGTGCTGCGCGAGGCAGGCGGCGAAAGGGCTATCACCTTGCTCGCCACCGGTTCGGAGGTGGAAATTGCGCTGGCCGCAGCCGGCCGCATGCGCACCGACCACGGCGTCGAGGCGGCGGTGGTCTCCATGCCCTGCTGGGAATTGTTTGCCGAGCAGAATGCCGAATACCGCAGGGCCGTGCTGGGCACGGCGCCGCGCGTCGCGGTGGAGGCCGCCGCGCGGCTCGGCTGGGACCGCTGGATCGGCGAGAACGGCGCCTTCATCGGCATGGAAGGTTTCGGCGCCAGCGCGCCGGCGGGCGACCTCTACCGGCATTTCAACATCACTGAGGCAGCCGTGACCGAGGCGGCCCTGCGGCTCGTCCCGTGAGAAGGGACCGACGGTTCGTGCCGCGATGCATGGGATCTGGCTGCATGCACGCATCGTGCGGCGCAAACGAAACGATGACAGAGGAGGCCTGACCGTGGCGCTGATTACGCTCAGACAATTGCTCGACCACGCCGCCGAACACGGCTACGGCGTGCCGGCGTTCAACATCAACAATATGGAGCAGGGCCTCGCCATCATGGAGGCGGCCAGGGCCTGCGATGCGCCGGTCATCATGCAGGCCTCGCGCGGGGCGCGTTCGTACGCCGGCGACATCATGCTTTCGCGGATGATCCAGGCGCTTTCCGAGATGTATCCGGAGATCCCGATCTGCCTGCATCAGGATCACGGCAATGACGAAGCCACCTGCCTTTCCGCCATCCGGCATGGCTTCACCTCGGTGATGATGGACGGCTCGCTGACGGCGGACGCGAAGACGCCTGCGAGCTACGACTACAATGTCGAGATCACCGGGCGCGTGGCCCGCATGGCCCACTGGGTCGGCGCCTCGGTCGAGGGCGAGCTGGGCGTGCTCGGTTCGCTGGAGACTGGTGAGAGTGAGGCCGAGGACGGGCACGGCGCACAAGGCAAGCTCTCGCACGACCAGCTGCTCACCGATCCCGACCAGGCGGTGGATTTCGTCACCGCTACGCATGTGGACGCGCTGGCGATCGCCTGCGGCACCTCGCACGGCGCCTACAAGTTCACGCGCCGGCCGGACGGAGACATCCTGGCCATGCATGTGATCGAGTCGATCAACGAGAAGCTGCCCGACACGCATCTCGTCATGCACGGCTCCTCCTCCGTGCCGCAGGAGCTGCAGGACGTGATCAACCGCCATGGCGGCGAGATGCCCCAGACCTACGGCGTGCCGGTCGAGGAGATCGAGCGTGGCATCCGCCACGGGGTGCGTAAGGTGAATATCGACACCGACTGCCGCATGGCGATGACCGGGCAGTTCCGCCGCATCGCGACGGAGAACCCGGCCGAGTTCGACCCGCGCAAGTTCATGAAGCCGGCGATGGACGCGCTGCGCGATCTGTGCCGCGACCGCTTCGAGCGCTTCGGCACGGCCGGCCGCGCCGCGAAGATCAAGGTGATCCCCCTGGACGAGATGGCCAAGCGCTATGCCGCCGGCCAGCTCGATCCGCAAATCGCAACCGCCAAGGCCGCCTGAGCAAGCGACCGACACAAGAAGAGGACCAGTGCCATGGCAGACACCACAAAGACCGTCACCGGAGCCGAGCGCTACAAAGCCGGCGTCATGCAATACAAGAAGATGGGCTATTGGGAGCCTGACTACGAGCCGAAGGACACGGATATCATCTCCCTCTTCCGGATCACGCCGCAGGACGGCGTCGATCCGATCGAGGCGGCGGCGGCGGTAGCGGGCGAATCCTCGACGGCCACCTGGACGGTGGTGTGGACCGACCGGCTGACGGCCTGCGAGAAGTACCGCGCCAAGGCCTACCGCGTCGATCCGGTTCCCAACGCGCCGGGCCAGTACTTCGCCTACATCGCCTACGATCTCGACCTGTTCGAGCCGGGCTCCATCGCCAACCTGACGGCGTCGATCATCGGCAACGTCTTCGGCTTCAAGCCCCTGAAGGCGCTGCGGCTCGAGGACATGCGCCTGCCGGTGGCCTATGTGAAAACCTTCCAGGGCCCGGCGACCGGGATCGTGGTCGAGCGCGAGCGGCTCGACAAGTTCGGCCGGCCGCTGCTCGGCGCGACGGTCAAGCCGAAGCTGGGCCTGTCTGGCCGCAACTATGGCCGCGTCGTCTACGAGGCGCTGAAGGGCGGGCTCGACTTCACCAAGGATGACGAGAACATCAACTCGCAGCCCTTCATGCACTGGCGCGACCGGTTCCTCTACTGCATGGAGGCGGTTAACAAGGCGCAGGCCGAAACCGGCGAGGTCAAGGGAACCTATCTCAACGTCACCGCCGCCACCATGGAGGACATGTACGAGCGCGCGGAACTGGCGAAGGAGCTCGGCTCCTGCATCGTCATGATCGATCTCGTGATCGGCTACACCGCCATCCAGTCGATGGCGAAGTGGGCGCGCAAGAACGACATGGTCCTGCACCTGCACCGCGCAGGCCACTCGACCTACACCCGGCAGAAGAGCCACGGCGTTTCCTTCCGCGTCATCGCCAAGTGGATGCGGCTTGCCGGCGTCGACCACATCCACGCGGGAACCGTGGTCGGCAAGCTCGAAGGCGATCCGGCGACGACGAAGGGCTACTACGACGTCTGCCGCGAGGAGTTCAATCCGATGCGGCTCGAAAACGGCATCTTCTTCGACCAGAACTGGGCATCGCTCAACAAGCTGATGCCGGTGGCCTCGGGCGGCATCCATGCCGGCCAGATGCACCAGCTCCTCGACCTTTTGGGCGAGGATGTGGTGCTCCAGTTCGGCGGTGGCACGATCGGCCATCCGATGGGGATCGCCGCGGGCGCGACGGCAAACCGCGTGGCGCTGGAGGCGATGATCATGGCCCGCAACGAAGGCCGCGACTACGTCAACGAAGGGCCGGAGATCCTGGAGGCTGCGGCGCGCCACTGCCTGCCGCTCAAGCAGGCGCTCGAGACCTGGAAGGACGTCACCTTCAACTACGCTTCGACCGACTCGCCGGACTTCGTCCCGGTCGCAACCGCAGCGGCGTAGTGACCATGGCGACGTTCCTGATTGCGCTCACGCTGGCCCTGATCCTCTCACCGTTCACGTGGGAGAGGAACGCCGCCGTGGCCCTTCGGCCCGCCGCCTGGCCGCGCCACCCCGGGCAGCCGCAACGCGGCTGCCGAGAGAGCCGAACGCACCGGACGCAGATGAAGTGATCCGGTCCAATTCAAGAAGATGGAGAACACGATCATGCGCGTGACACAAGGAGCCTTCTCATTCCTCCCCGATCTGACCGAAGACCAGATCCGGGCACAGGTGCAGTACTGCATCGACAATGGCTGGGCCGTGAGCCTGGAGTTCACGGACGATCCGCACCCCCGCAACACCTATTGGGACATGTGGGGCCATCCGATGTTCGACAACCCGGACGCGGCCGCGCTCATCATGGAGCTCGATCAGTGCCGCAAGGTCTATGGCGACCGCTACATCCGCGTGGTGGCATTCGACGCTACTCATGGATGGGAGTCGGTGAAGCTCTCCTTCATCGTCAACCGGCCGGCTGAGGAGCCGGGCTACCGGCTGGAGCGCGAGGAGATCGGCGGCCGCATGCTCCGCTACACGACGAAGCCCTACGCGGCGGACCGCCCGGCGGGAAACAGGTACGCGTGAACCCCTCCCCGCACGTCATCCAGGAAGACGGAGCGGTAGCGGAGGCTGTCCGGGTCCATTCCGAAACATGGCCGTGTCACGGAATGGATCCCGGCTCGCGGCCGCAAGCCGCGAACATGAACAACGACAACTGCACCCGAAAGGCAGGAGATTTCCATGTCGGCAGCAGCAATCACCGAAGAGACACCGCAAGAACTTCCCACCGCTGTCGATCTGCACGCGGAGTTCGAGGCTTCCGGCGTCAAGGATGTGCTGGCCGAGCTCGACCGCGACCTGATCGGCCTGGCGCCGGTGAAGAAGCGTATCCGCGAGACGGCGGCGCTTCTGCTCGTCGAGCGCGCCCGTCGCAGCATGGGGCTCGCCCACGATACGCCGACGTTGCATATGAGCTTCACCGGCAATCCCGGCACTGGCAAGACGACCGTGGCGCTGAGGATGGCCGATCTGCTCCACAGGCTCGGCTATATCCGCAAGGGCCACCTCGTCTCGGTGACGCGCGACGATCTGGTGGGGCAATATATCGGCCATACCGCGCCGAAGACGAAGGAGATCCTCAAGAAGGCGATGGGCGGCGTCCTGTTCATCGACGAGGCCTATTACCTTTACCGACCCGAGAACGAGCGCGACTACGGACAGGAAGCGATCGAGATCCTGCTGCAGGTGATGGAGAACCAGCGAGACGATCTGGTCGTCATCCTGGCCGGTTACGGCAGCCGCATGGATCGCTTCTTCGAGAGCAATCCGGGTTTCCGCTCGCGTATTGCCCACCACATCGATTTTCCCGATTATGAGAGCGAGGAACTGGTCCGGATTGCGGAGAAGATGCTGGAGCAGCAGAGTTACCGTTTCGATGAAACCGGCTTGAAGGCCATGCGCGATTATATCCGCAGGCGAAGGCAGCAGCCGCACTTCGCCAACGCGCGCTCGATCCGCAATGCGCTCGACCGCGCGCGGCTGCGCCAGGCGAACCGACTGTTCCAGACCGCGGACGGGCCCGTCGGCGCCGACGCCCTTTCGACCATCTCGGATGAGGACATCCGGGCGAGCCGCGTCTTCGAGGCGCAAGCGCAGGAGACGACATGACGAGGCAAACCATCATTGCGCCGTCGGTGCTTTCGGCGGACTTTTCCCGCCTTGGCGAAGAGGTCGAAGCGGTGGCCCGCTCCGGCGCGGACTGGATCCATCTCGACGTGATGGACGGCCATTTCGTGCCCAACATCACCTTCGGCCCACCGGTCGTGAAGGCGATCCGCGGCCGCACGGACAAGGTGTTCGACTGCCATCTGATGATCGCGCCGGCCGATCCCTACATCGCCGCCTTCGCGGAAGCCGGCTGCGACATCATCACCGTTCATGCCGAGGCCGGCCCGCATCTCGACCGCTCGCTGCAAGCGATCAAGGCGCTCGGCAAGAGGGCCGGCGTCTCACTCAATCCCGGGACGTCCGAAAGCGTGATCGAATATGTGCTCGACCGGCTCGACCTCATTCTCCTGATGACCGTCAACCCCGGCTTCGGCGGACAGGCCTTCATCCCGGCGGTGCTGGACAAGATCCGCCGCGTGCGCGCCATGGTCGGCGACCGCCCGATCGACATTCAGGTCGATGGCGGTATCGCGCCGGAGACCGCGGGTGCGGTGGCCGCCGCCGGCGCCAATGTGCTGGTGGCCGGCTCGGCCGTTTTCCGCGGCGGTACTGCGGAGGCTTACCGGAGCAATATGGACGCCCTGCGCCAGGCGGCGCGGGATGGACTGCGGGAGGCGGCGTAAGCCGCCTTCGATTTGATGGCCGCCGGGGTCCGCCTTATCCCCGTCGCGATTGCGCCCCAGCATGCCTTTCGGGCGACGGGGCTTCATCTGTTTTTCCCCTGAAGGAAGGAGCGCCGATTGATCATGGGCAGGAATGTTTTCGACGGACAGCCCCGGGCCGTCCTATTCGACCTTGACGGAACGCTGATCGATTCGGCACCCGACATCACCGCCGCCGCCAATGAACTGCTCGAGCTCTACGGCCTGCCGCCGCTGACGCTTACCCAGGTCAGGTCCATGATCGGCGAAGGCGTCAAGAAACTGGTCGAGCGCGCCTTCGCCGCCTCTGGCGTGCCACTTTCGCAGGATCGGCTGGAGGAGGCCAACCGCGCCATGGCCGGCATCTATGCGCGGCACCTGACCGGCCTGACCGAGCTCATGCCGGGCGCGGCGGAGACGCTTGCCCAACTGCACGCCTCCGGCATCCGTCTCGGTCTCGTCACCAACAAACCGCAACTTGCGGCCCGTTCCATCCTCCTGCATTTCCATCTTGCCGAACGGTTCGGTGCGATCGTCGGCGGCGACGCCGTGGTCCGTGGAAAGCCGTCGCCGGACCCGTTGCTCTTCGCACTGGAACAGCTCGGCGTCCCGCCGGAAGAGGCGCTGATGGTCGGTGACAGTGCGACCGACGTCGCCGCCGCGCGCGCGGCCGGCGTTCCCGTCGTCGTGATGCGTGGGGGCTATACGCGTGTGCCGGTCGAAGAGCTGGATGCCGATCTTGTGTGCGAAGGTCTTGCGGACCTGCCGGCGGCGCTGCGGCACATGCGCAGCGCGGCTTGATACCGGGCGGCGGCATTGAGGGCCGCCGCGCGGAGGCGGCGGCCGAAGTGAAAATTCATTCGGAGAATTGAGCGATATAGGCGATCACGTTGGCGACCACCTCGTCATCCTTGAGACCGGGAAACGCCATCTTGGTGCCCGGCACCACCTCACGCGGATTCTTGAGGAACTCTGACATGCTCTCCTCGTCCCAGACGAGGCCGTTTTCTCCGGCCTCGACCATGGCGGTGGAGTATCTGTACCCCTCGACCGCGCCCGCGGTTCTGCCCATCACACCCATCAGCGTGGGGCCGACCTTGTTCCTGTCGTCTTCCACATTGTGACAGGCCATGCATTGGGTGAAGGCCTGCTTCCCGGCTTCGGCATCCTGGGCATGAACAGGGCCGGCCAGCGCCATGACCGGCAAAACGAGTGCAATGAATCGCATAGGCATTTCCTCGGTTTTTCTAGGTGCCCTGGTTATGGTGCCCGGGTCGTGTCCGTCCGCACCCCTCGCGCCGGGCGTCGAGGTGTGGCAGCACTATATGGCAGGCTAGCTTGCGGGGCCAGGAAGTCAACAAGATGAGGAGGGGTTCGGAGCGTGTGCCGAGCGTGTTGACGCCGTGATACCTTGCGCGTAGCTTATTTTGAGATCGGTTTCCCGCCCGGGCACCGTGGGAAACCGTGGCGCCCTCCGCATAGCGCGGAGGCGCATGGGCTTGACTGCGTGATCAACCCAGAGGTGCCAATTGAGCCTGATTGATCTCGTTCTGACGGTTTGCCTGGTGGCAAACGCGAATGCGTGTCGCACCGAGCACATCTACTTCGAGCACACGGGCTCGATGATGCAATGCATGCTGCGCGCCCCGATCTATATAGCGCAATGGACCGAGGATCATCCCGAGTTCCGGGTCGTACGCTGGCACTGCTCGGTCCCAGAGTACACGGACATCTAGAGGCTGTTACGGACTTTGGACGGAGGCTGCGTTGGGCATGGAAGGCCGGATGTCGGAAGAAGAACGCGGCCGGCATGATATGTACCGGCAAGGCCTTCGACGCGGCAGGCCGGCACACCCCTCATCCAGGGTCCCTAAGAGCCTCTAAGATACGCCGACGACGGGGAGGAAGACGGCGCATGTATTCGCGACGCGATGTTCTTTATCTGGCGCTTGCGCTTGCCGCACAGGCGGGTCTCGCACTCCGGCCGTATCCGGCAGCCGCGGCCGAGAGGGTCCGGGTGGGCGTGCTGAAATTCGGCACGGTGAGCTGGGCGCTCGACACGATCAAGCATCATGGCTTCGATATAGAGAACGGCATCGATCTCGACATCGTCCATTTCGCCGGGGAGGACGCCTCGAACGTCGCCATGCTGGCAGGCGAAGTCGACATCATCGTCTCCGACTGGCTGTGGGTGTCGCGCCAGCGGGCGATGGGCGACGATCTCACGCTGCTGCCCTATTCCGCCGCCGTGGGGGCGATCATGGTGCGGGAGGACTCCCCGCTCACCACGCTCGCCGACCTGAAGGGCCGGAGAATCGGCATTGCCGGCGGTCCGCTGGACAAAAGCTGGCTTCTCATCCGGGCGGTCGCCCGCCGCGACCACGATCTCGATCTGGCCGGCGAAAACGAGCTCGTCTACGGCGCGCCGCCGCTGCTGGCGGAAAAGGCGATGCAGGGCGAGCTCGATGCGGTGCTGAACTTCTGGCACTACTGCGCGCGACTCGAGGCGGACGGTTTCCGGCGCCTGTTCGGCGCCGACGATGCGATCCGCGCCCTCGGTGCGTCCGGCAAGGTTTCGGCGCTCGGCTACGTTTTTCACGAGTCCTGGGCGGCCCGCAATACTGCCGCCATCACCGGCTTCGCCAGGGCCTCGGCGGCGGCGAAGGAACTGCTCGCCACCTCCGATGAAGAGTGGCAGCGCCTGGCGCCGCTCGCGCGTGCACAGGGCAAGGAGTTGGAAAAGCTGCGCGAGCGCTATCGCGAAGGCATCCCAAGGCGCCCGATATCCGACGAAGAGGCCGACGCGGCCAGGCTCTACGACATCCTAGCCCAGATCGGCGGGGAGGCGCTGGTGGGACCCTCCCCTGACATGGCGCCCGGCACCTACTGGACCGGTGTGATGCGATGACGCTCGTGCGTGGTGCACTGCAGGGCGAACGGACGGCCCTGGGCGGCGCGCGGGGTGTCCTGCGGGCCCTGGCGCGGTCTCACCTGCTCACCGTTTTCCTCTCGCTTGCCGGCTTGTGCCTCGTCTGGCAGCTTGCCGCCAACGCCTGGCCGAGCCGGGCGCTGCCGACGCCGCCTGCGGTCTGGGACGCGCTCGTCCGGCAAGCCGCAAGCGGCGAGCTCTTCTTCCATCTCGGCATGACACTCGGCCGCGTGGCGGCCGCCTTCGTCCTGGCTATGGGGATCGGCTCGGTGGTCGGCGTGCTCCTGGGCATAAGCCGGCGCGCGGACCGCTTCTTCAACGCCTGGGTGGTGCTGTTCCTCAACATCCCCGCGCTTGTCGTCATCGTGCTCGCCTATATCTGGTTCGGCCTCAACGAGATCGCCGCCATCGGGGCGGTCGCCGTCAACAAGATTCCCAATGTGGTGGTGACGATGCGCGAGGGCGCGCGGGCGCTGGAGCCGCGCTACGCGGAGATGGCCGCCGTCTACCGGCTGGGGCCGTTCGACCGCGTCCGCCATATCCTCGCTCCCCAGCTTCAGCCCTATTTCGCGGCCGCCGCCCGCTCCGGCATCGCGCTCATCTGGAAGATCGTCCTGGTGGTCGAGCTGCTCGGCCGGCCGAACGGCGTGGGGTTCCAGATCCACCTTTATTTCCAGCTCTTCGACGTGGCGTCGATTCTGGCCTACACGCTGGCCTTCGTCGCCATCATGCTTGTGGTCGAATTACTCCTGGTGCAGCCCTTTGAACGATACTCCACCCGTTGGCGCGGAAAGCCCGCTTAAGGTCGACATCGCCGAAAAGGCATTCCGTTCCGCCGAGGGCGTGCCGCTGGTGGCGATCCGCGACCTGTCCTTCGAAGTCCCGGAAGGGGAGTTTGCGTGCCTCCTCGGCCCGTCTGGCTGCGGCAAGACGACCACGCTGCGCGTCCTTCTCGGCCTCGACAAGGAATTCTCCGGCACGTTCCGGCTCCCCGACGGCAGCGACGGGCGGGTCGCCGCCGTCTTCCAGGAGCCCACGCTTCTTCCCTGGCGCACGGTGGAGCAAAACGTGCGCCTCGTCCTGCCCGGAAAGGAACGCGACAAGGACCTCGATTCCCTGTTCCGGAGCCTAGGGCTGACCGCGGTGCGTGCGCTCTACCCGGCGGAGCTTTCGCTGGGGCTGGCCCGTCGCGCGGCTCTGGCGCGGGCCTTCGCCACCGAGCCGGCCGTCCTTTTCCTCGACGAACCCTTCGTCTCGCTCGACGAGCGGACGGCCGAAAGGTTGCGCCATCTCCTGCTGTCCGTCTGGTCCGCGCGCCGCACGACGGCGCTGATGGTCACGCACAACCTGCGCGAGGCACTGATGCTGTCGGACCGCATCATCGTGCTTTCGCCGGGACCGGCCCGGGTTCTCGGCACCTTTCTCGTCCGCCTGCCGCGGGAATACCGCAAGCCGCAGACGATGGAGGATCTCCTGCGTTCCTTCAGGGAAAGGTTCCCCGAGCACCGTTGAGACCGCCGGGTGGCCGCAGACGTGCATTGCCGTCCTGGGTCAGAAGCAGCGCATGTCCGCCTCGGCCTGAGCGCGCCTGAGGTTGGCCGTCGTGTTCCTGGCCGGTGCCGTCTGGCGGAAGATCACCCCTTTCTCGCCGGGGAGTTGTCCCATCCGCTGGAACGTCTCGGCCGCCTCGTATTCCTCGTACGGGATGATCGTGGAGATGACGTCGATCGAACACGAACATCGCTCCAGCGTCTCGCGCGTTTGCCCGTTGGCGATCATGCAGCCGAGCACGTAATCGGCGACCGCGACCGTGGGATAGCTGTTGGCCGCCTGCGCCGAAGCGCCCGGCAGCAGAAGTATGGCCGGCAGGCTGAAGAGGATTGCCTGCATTCCCGTGCGTTTCTTCATCATCATCCTCCGCTAGAGGGCAGCATGGGAACAAGTCGGCGGCCCCGTCAAGCCGTTTCGCGCCGATGCGGAAAGTTTACAAGCGCGCAGTCCATGTAAGCACTCTCCTTTTCACCTGCAGAAAGTGGCCTCCTTCGGGTTTCGCAAGAAAAACACGCGCTTGCGCCAAGTTTTTTCAAGTTGAAGCAATAATTTTCCGGGGATTTCGCGTCGCACCAAATCATTGCTGCACTGCAATGTAAAACGCTGAATTTTTTCTCTTGTGTGCCGCGATCTTCTAGCATAACCTTCCCCTGTTTCCGGCTTCAAGGACTTCTCTGTCTTAGGGAGCGGAGTTTGTCTTTCGTAGGCCAAGTGAGGTGGGCAGTTATGGTGCCCGCTGCTCATCTGGCTTAGGTCGTGACACGCTGCCGGAAATACTTCCCCTCACAATATCGCAGACGTGCCTCCTGGGAGGAGTCACACGCGATTGTGGTCTGTGAACGTCGGGAGGATTTCATGCGTGTACTCAAGAGAAATGCCCTCATTCCGCTGACTGTGACGGCTTTGGCCTGTTCCTTCGCTTTTGGAGCCCAGGCCAATGAACAGCTTCAGCAGATGTCGGGCGACGACAAGAACTGGGTGATGCCGACGGGTGACTATGCCAACACCCGCTATTCGGAGCTGGACCAGATCAACAAGGACAATGTCTCGGACCTGCAGGTGAAGTGGACCTTCTCCACAGGTGTTCTGCGCGGCCACGAGGGAGGACCGTTGGTCGTCGACGACGTGATGTACTTCAACACGCCGTTTCCGAACATCGTCTACGCCCTCGACCTCAACGAGGACGGGCGCATCCTGTGGAAATACCAGCCGGAGCAGAATTCCGACGTCATTCCGATCATGTGCTGCGACACGGTCAACCGCGGCGTTGCCTACGCACCTGCGGAAGGCGATCGCCCGGCGCTGATTCTCCAGTACCAGGCCGATACGACGCTGGTCGCCCTCAATGCCGAGACCGGCGAGGTGGCCTGGGAAGTGCAGAACGGCGAGCAGACCGACGGCAGCCTGGCCGAATCGGGAACGTCCGCGCCGATGGTCGTCGGCGACAAGGTCTATGTCGGCATCTCCGGCGGTGAGTTCGGCGTGCGCGGCCATTTCACGGCCTACAATCTCGCCGACGGGTCCGAGGCCTGGCGCGCCTATTCGACGGGACCTGACAGCGAGACGCTGATGGACCCGGAGAACACCACGCATCTGGGCGAGCCGGTCGGAGTCGATTCCGGCATTGCCACGTGGGAAGGCGACCAGTGGCAACAGGGTGGCGGGACCACCTGGGGCTGGTACGCGTATGATCCGGAGCTCAACCTCGTTTATTACGGCACCGGCAACCCCTCGACGTGGAACCCGGTACAGCGCCCCGGCGACAACGCCTGGTCGATGACCATTTTCGCGCGTGACGCCGATACCGGCATGGCCAAGTGGGTTTACCAGATGACGCCCCACGACGAGTGGGACTACGACGGCGTCAACGAGAACATCCTTGTCGACGGCATGGAGATCGACGGCGAGTCGCGCAACGTGCTGGTGCACTTCGACCGCAACGGCTTCGCCTATACGCTCGACCGCGAGACCGGCGAGCTTCTCGTAGCCGAGAAGTACGACCCGACGGTCAACTGGGCGACCCATGTGGAAATGGATCGCGACAGCGACCAGTACGGGCGTCCGCAGGTGGTGCCGGAGTATTCGACACAGCATAACGGCGAGGACACCAACACGACGGGTATCTGCCCGGCGGCCCTCGGAACCAAGGACCAGCAGCCGGCGGCCTATTCGCCCAAGACCGGTCTCTTCTACGTGCCGACGAACCATGTCTGCATGGATTACGAGCCCTACCGGGTGAGCTACACGGCCGGACAGCCCTATGTGGGCGCGACGGTGTCGATGTATCCCACGCCCGACAGCCATGGCGGCATGGGCAACTTCATCGCCTGGGACGCTGCCAAGGGTGAGATCGTCTGGTCGATCCCCGAGCGTTTCTCGGTGTGGTCGGGTGCGCTCGCCACGGCCGGCGACGTGGTTTTCTACGGCACGCTCGAAGGCTACATCAAGGCCGTCGATACGGAAGGCAACGAGCTCTACAGGTTCAAGACGCCCTCCGGCATCATCGGCAACATCAACACCTACGAGCACGACGGCAAGCAGTACATCGCGGTGCTGTCGGGTGTCGGCGGATGGGCCGGTATCGGCCTGGCCGGCGGCCTGCTGGAAGCCGAAGGCGCTGAAGCCTGGCAGACGGCTGTGGCCGGCGAGCGGGCTCCGACCGATGAGGAAACGGCGATCGGAACCGCCGGCCTCGGCGCGGTCGGTGGTTATGCCGCGCTGGCCGACTACACCACCTTGGGTGGTCAGCTGACGGTGTTCGGCCTTCCGGACTGATCCGGCAGACCGAAATGAACGGTCCCGCAAGGGGCAGTAAATCGGGAGAGTTCGGATCGCACCGGTGCCGTATCCGGGCTCTCCCACCTCAAGACAAGCGAGATAGGGAGCCCCCTCTGCGCCGGAACGACGTGCGCAGTGCCAGTGGCTGAACAAGAGGTCCTCAATGGCAGTTCGTATCGCACTCTCGGCCTTCGCCGCCACATTGCTCACCCTGGGTGTCGCCCACGGCCAGGACGGTCGGGACACCAAGGAGAAGGCGGCGGCCGTGAGCGAGGAAGACGGCAAGTATTTCGACGCGAACGGCGTCCCGACCTTCAACATCCAGGACGATGGAACGGTTGACTGGTACACCTACAGCGGATACCGCCGCTATCATGGCGAATGCCATACCTGCCACGGGCCCGACGGCGTGGGATCGTCCTATGCACCTGCCCTCGTCGATTCGCTGAAGAGGATGGATTACGGCACTTTCCTGTCGGTGGTAGCACAGGGTCGCAAGGATCTCGGCGCCGGCAAGGAAAACGTCATGCCGGCCTTCGGCGACAACAAGAACGTCTACTGCTTCATGGACGACATCTACGTCTATCTCAGGGCGCGGGCCGTGGGCGGCATCCCGCGCGGGCGGCCTCCCAAGAAGGAGGACAAGCCCGAGGCCGCCCGAGAATTTGAAGCAAGCTGCATGGAGGGATGACCGTGTCGGACCGCAGGCTCTCCCGCATCGCCGTGACGCTCTGCCTGCCCGTTCTGGCGACGGCGGTTGCCCTCGGGGCGACCGCTTCCCGGGCGGCCGGGCCGAACGCGGCGTGGGAGCTGGTCGACCCGGATCACCTGCGCGTTTGTGCGGATCCCTCCAACATGCCCTTCACGGACGAAAGCGAGGAGGGTTTCGAAAACAAGCTCGCCGAGCTGGTCGCCGAGAAGCTCGGGCGCGAGAGCGTCCGCTACGAATGGTTCCCGATGGCGACCGGTTTCGTGCGCAACACGCTGCGGTCCAACCGCTGCGACGTGATCATGGGCTATGCCCAGGGCGACGAGCTCGTGCAGAACACGAACGCATATTACCGCTCCGCCTATGTGCTGATCTACAAGAAGGGTGACGGCCTCGACGGCGTGGAAACGATCGAGGACGGCAAGCTTGCAGACAAGCGGATCGGCATTGTCCAGGGCACGCCGCCGTCCAGCAACATCGCCGCGGCGGGGCTGATGAAAAACGCCAAGGTCTACCCGCTGATGGTGGACACGCGCTTTGCGCCCAGTGTCGCCGAAACCATGGTCGCGGACCTTGTCGAGGGCAAGATCGACGCGGCCGCGGTTTGGGGGCCGATGGCGGGCTATTACGTGAAACAGGCGGATGCCGACCTCGTTATGGTGCCCCTCGTCAAGGAACAAACCGGTTCGCGGATGACTTACCGCATCACCATGGGCGTGCGGCCCTCGGACCAGGAATGGAAGCGGACGCTCAACCGGTTCATCCGGGACAATCAGGACGAGATCAACCGCATTCTGCTCGAATATAACGTCCCGTTGCTGGATGAGCAAAATCAAGCGATTACCCAGTAATGTGGGACCATGTGAAAAGGAGGTGAGCGCGCACGGTGTTTGTTTTATAATGTTTGAGAACCTATATATTCATTTGTCCATTTTTGCGAGGAAGTGGACCCGCTATTGCAAAGGTGCTCTGCAGTGGCGGCAAGCAACCGGTGACTTCGGTCGCCAGCAATAGGAGGAAACTCATGAAGAAGAATTGGAAGAAACCTTCCATGTGCCAGGTGCCGGCCGGCATGGAAATCTCGCGGTATCTCCCGGCTGAGATCGCTCCCAAGAAGTAAGCTGCGGTGCGCGTGCCCGTGAGGGCACGCGCATTTTCTCGCAGAGGGAAGGTCCTGCGCTTGGCGTCAATGGCGTACTGCGCCGTGGGTGCCAAGCGGTCTTTGCTCTTTTCGCGAAACGGAGAAGGATGCGCCTCAAGATCATCGGATCGGCGGCGGGTGGCGGCTTTCCCCAGTGGAACTGCAATTACCGGCTAAGCCGCGCCGCGCGAACCGGCGCCCAGAGCGTGCGCGCACGCACCCAGTCGAGCCTCGCCGCCTCGGCCGACGGCAAGCGCTGGGTTCTCTTCAACGCTTCACCCGACATCCGGCAGCAGATCGCCGAAACGCCCGAACTGCAGCCGGCCGCGGACGGCCCGCTGCGGGCCACGCCGATCGCCGCGGTGGTGCTGACGAACGCCGATGTGGACCACATCGCCGGGCTGCTCAGCCTGCGCGAGCGACAGCCCTTCGCGCTCTACGCCACGCGGCGCGTGCTGGACGTGCTCGAGGAGAACCCTATTTTCAAGGTACTCGATCCGGCCATCGTGCCGCGCCGCGAACTTGCCACCGACGGCGCGTGCGATCTGCGCGACGCGGCCGATGTGCCCACCGGGCTTACGGTGGAAGGCTTTGCTGTTCCCGGCAAGGTGGCGCTTTATCTGGAGGATTTGAGCCGTCCGGACGCCGATTACGGGTCCGAGGAGGGCGACACGATCGCGCTCAGGATCCGCTCGCGCGAGGCGGACGCCGCCGCTTTTTACATCCCCGGTTGCGCGCGCATCAGTGCGGATCTCCTGCGCCGGCTCGACGGCGCCGACTGCCTGCTCTTCGACGGCACGGTCTACACCGACGACGAGATGATCACGGCCGGCGTCGGGCGGAAGACGGGTGCGCGCATGGGCCATATCGCCATGTCCGGCGAGAACGGCTCGATCGCCGGGCTTGCTGAGGTGGCGATCGGGCGCCGCGTCTTCGTCCACATCAACAACACCAATCCCGTCCTCGATGAGGCGTCGCGCGAGCGCCGGGCGGTGACGGCGGCCGGCTGGGAAGTCGCCCACGACGGCATGGAGATAACGCTTTGACGGATTTCGCCAACGCAGCGCAAAACGGGCTCTCGGCAAGAGAGCTCGAAGAGGTGCTGCGCCAGGTCGGCGCCGAGCGCTACCATAACCGGCATCCCTTCCACCGGCTGATGACCGAGGGCGCGCTGACGAAGGGCCAGATGCAGGCCTGGGCGCTGAACCGCTACTGCTATCAGGCCGTCATTCCGCGCAAGGACGCCATGATCCTGGCGCGCAGCGACGATCCGGCCTTCCGCGCCGCCTGGCGCACGCGCATCGAGGACCATGACGGCGATGACGGCTGGAGCGGCGGTATCGCCCGCTGGCTGAAGCTCGCAACCGGTCTCGGGGTCGATGCGGAAATGGTGAAGAGCAAGCGCCGTGCCCTGCCCGCCACCCGCTTTGCGGTCGGGGCCTACCTCTCCTTCTGCACGGAACGGCCGCTCCTGGAAGCGGTGGCCTCCTCGCTCACCGAGCTTTTCTCGCCCGTCATCATCGGCGAGCGGGTGCCGGCCATGCTCGCCAGATACGACTACATCACCGAAGAGACGCTCGCCTATTTCAAGCCACGTCTCGGCCAGGCGCCGCGTGACGCGGAATTCGCGCTCGCCTATGTGCTGGAGCGTGCCGACACGCCGGAAAAGCAGCAGGCGGTTATCGACGCCCTCGTCTTCAAGTGTGATGTGTTGTGGTCTATGCTGGACGCACTGATGCATTCCTATGGCGAAAAGGGTCATATCCCGCCGGGGGCATTCCGGCCGGAGGAGCCGTGATGCAAGTGCTTTGCGAAAGGGCCGTCGTTACCCGCCGCGCACGCCCCGTCCTGCCGCGGCATGTCCGCCTGCAGTTCGACCCCGTTCGCCAGGCCTGGGCCGTGCTTTCGCCCGAGCGCATCTTCTGGCCCAACGAAATCGGCGTGGACATCCTGCGCCGCTGCGACGGGCAGACTTCGGTGCGCGCCATCGTCCAGGCGCTCGCCGCCGAATACGACGCGGAGGAGGAGGACGTCGAGGACGACGTGCTGGCCTTTCTGCAGGAATGGTCGGACAATCTGCTTGTGAGGCTGTCATGAACGCCCCTCTCCTGCCCCCGATCGCCATGCTGGCGGAGCTGACGCACCGCTGCCCGCTGCAGTGTCCCTATTGCTCGAACCCGCTGG
The DNA here is from genome assembly GCF_034427935.1 of Chelativorans sp. M5D2P16. NCBI lineage: Bacteria > Pseudomonadati > Pseudomonadota > Alphaproteobacteria > Hyphomicrobiales > Phyllobacteriaceae > Chelativorans > Chelativorans sp. M5D2P16. The sequence continues at coordinate 26,165 of NZ_JAXQNM010000003.1, forward strand.
AGCTGATGAAGGCCAACCGCGAGATGGAGACGGGCCCTTGGCTCGATCTGTTCGACGAGGCGGCGGATATGGGCGTGCTCCAGGTGCACCTTTCCGGCGGGGAGCCGACCTTGCGGCGCGATCTGGAAGAGATCGTTGCAAGGCTCGCCGCGCGCGGCGTCTATAGTAACCTCATCACCGCCGGTGTCGGCCTTTCGGCACAGCGCATCGAGGCGCTGGCCGATGCCGGGCTCGACCATGTGCAGCTTAGCCTCCAGGGCGCCCGGTCCGAGACGGCGGAGCGCATCGGCCATTACAAGGGCGCGCTCGAAAAGAAGATCGAGACGGCGCGGCACGTGCGTGCGGCCGGCCTGCCGCTCACCGTCAACGCGCCGATCCACCGGCACAATATCGAGGAGGTGGAGGAGTTCATCGATCTTGCGCTGACCCTCGACGCCGAAAGGCTGGAGATCGCAAATGTGCAGTTCTCCGGCTGGGCGCTGCTCAACCGCAAGGCCCTGATGCCCAGCCGCGCGGCGATCGAACGCGAGATCGAGATCGTCGAGGCCGCCCGTATCCGCCTGCGCGGGGTGCTCAACATCGATTTCGTGCCGCCGGACTACTACGCCATCTACCCCAAGCCCTGCATGGGGGGCTGGGCGCGCGATGCCTTCGCCGTGGCCCCGGACGGCACGGTGCTGCCCTGCCATTCCGCGCAGACGATCCCGACGCTTACCTTCGAGCGTTTCGGCGAGCGGTCGCTTTCCGAGATCTGGGCGGATTCGCCCGCCTTCACCGCCTTCCGCGGAACGGACTGGATGCAGGAGCCCTGCCGCAGCTGCGAGCGGCGCGAGATCGACTGGGGCGGCTGCCGCTGCCAGGCGATGGCGATCGCCGGAGACGCAGCGGCCACCGATCCTGTCTGCTCCAAGTCGCCGCTCCACGAGCGTGTGCTGGCGCTGGCCGAAGAGGCGGACGAGGATGCCGCCTTCACCTACCGCCGCATCCGCGCGCTGCAGCCTGTTTGAAGGAATAGGCGCCAGGGCGCGAAGGGGACTCAATAGCTCTTTGATGCGCAACTCCCCATCCCACGCGGAACAATGCAAGGACCTGTTCGGTTGGGTGGGAACCCGACCGGGATAGGTCTCGTGTGCGGGCCGGGATAGAGCATTTTGCAGCCAAGTGGACTCACTTGGCGTGGCACAAATGCAGCCAAAACAAATAGATAGAGCACCCAAGCGAACGAATGTGAGCGCACCCTGCCCTAGTGGCCGGCTGATTGGAGCGGTGAGGATAGGCACGATGGATGAACGGCAAGCCACGCCCCCGGAAGAGTTTCCGCTGCTGCGCTCCCGTTCCGCCGAAATGTTCGGCGACCTCCTTCTGTGCGCGGCGGTGCGCCAGCTTGTCGAGACCGGCGGCGAGGCGGCCGTCGATGCGTTGCGCAAGCGGGCGGAAATGCGGATCCAGGAGAGTGCGGACCGCACAGCGGAAGACGACAGGCCCGCGCGATTGGCACTCGAAGAGCTGGAGCGGGCGATACAGCTCGCACAGACAGGGCGAAGCGAACTGCGTGGCTGGGACGGTGACGCGCCGCCGAGCCTCGAGGAGCAGAAGAAATCCTCCCTGCCCCGCCGTACCGATATATGAAACGCCCATTCCCTCCGTGCGAAAAAGGGGCCGGCGCCCCCGGGAGTGAGGGGCGTTGAGACCGGCCCCGCGGGTACCGTGAAGGTCCGCCGCAAATCGAAGGGTTTCATGATTCGCGGCGCACAGTCCAGGCAAGCGACGCATTGAGCGGTTGAAAACCCGGGAACTTGGCCGTTTGTCGGTTGTTGGGTCTTCGGGCAACGGATGGAGACCGCAAAAATGAGGTTCATTTCGACCAGAACACATGGAATCGCCGATTATCTCATCGGCATCCTGTTGATCATCGCTCCGTGGCTCCTCGGATTTGCCAATGGCGGTGCCGCCCAATGGGTGCCGATTATTCTCGGGCTCGGCTTGATCGCCTACAGCCTGCTCACGGACTATGAGCTGGGTGTCTCGGCAATGATCCCCATGCCAATTCACCTCGGTCTCGACATCGCCGGTGGCGCGATCCTGGCCGTTTCGCCCTGGCTCTTCGGCTTTGCGGACACGGTGTTCTGGCCGCACCTGATCGTGGGCCTGGTCGAGATCGCCGCGGGCCTGACCACCCGGAGGGTGCCCGGGTATGCCCGCGCCTCCGAGACGATGAGCCCGCGTTGAGGTGAGGCGCAGTTTCGGAGTCGGCGCGTGCCCGAGTTCGGATTCGATCTCCAGAAACTGGCCAGCGACGTTGCCCTGGTGCTGCTTGCATTCGTGCTGGCGCTGCCCATCGGCTGGCAACGCGGCAAGGGTCACCACAGCGTCGGATTTCGCACGCTGCCCATCGTGGCAGTCGCCTCCTGCGGCTTCGCCATTATCATCGATACGTCGGCAGCCGAAAACATCGAGGCGCGGGCCCGTGTCCTGCAGGGCGTTGTCACCGGCATCGGCTTCATCGGCGGCGGCGCAATCCTCAAGCACGGAACCAGCATCAGGGGCCTGGTGACCGCGGCCAGCATCTGGAACGCCGGTGCGATCGGGGTCGCTGTCGGGTTCGGCCGTGCCAATATCGCCCTCGTTCTGAGCCTCGTGAATTTCACGAGCCTCGTGGTGCTGAGCCTGTTCGGCGTGCATGACAATGACGGCGAATGAAGCTGGGAACATTTCCGCCCGCCGTCGATTGGACAGCCGTCAAAATAATGGAGACCGATGATGCCGGATCCCAGAGACCATCTGTTATCGTGGCTGAAAGATGCCCACGCGGCCGAGGAGCAGGCCATTACCATGCTCAGCAATCTCGACAGGCGTATCGAGAACTACCCCGAACTGAAGGCCCGCATCGAACAACACATCGACGAGACGCGGCGGCAGAGCGCGCGGGTCGAGGAATGCCTCAAGAGTCTTGGTTCCGATACCTCGATGCTCAAGGCCGTAGGCACCAAGCTGATGGGTCTCGGCCAGGGCATCAGCGGGATCTTCACCAGTGATGAAATCGCCAAGGGCGTGCTCGCCTGCTACACCTTCGAGCATATGGAAATCGCCAGCTACAGGATGCTGGTCGGGGCCGCCAAGCAGGCTGGAGAACCGGAAGTGCAACGCGTCTGCGAGGAAATTTTGGAGGAAGAGAAGGCCATGGCCAAATGGCTCGAGGACCATTTGGAAGACCTCACGCAAAAGTTTCTCGCCCGCGAGGCAACCGAGGCGACGGCGAAACATTAAAGCCGGTGCACACGCAAACCGGGCTTTGCCGCTCACGCGACCGGGCGCGCGCGGCGGCAGCGTCCGGTATTGGCTTCAAAAGAATTTTGCATGATCATAATACTGCGCCGAACGAAACTGCCGCCGTCATGTCCCTTGACCTCCACCCCTCCGACATTGCCGAAGCCAAGCGCCTGAACCGGAAGCTCGCCTGGATGCCGAAGTTCAGGCCGCGGGGCAGGATCAAGGCGGCGCTCATGCAGGGCGCCATGAAGGTCATGCAGATGAAGCCGCAGTCTTATCTCAAAAGGCTCGGCGTCACCGTGGAGACCCGCCATGTCGAATATGGGGGAAACAGCGTTTCGCTGCGCATACTGAGGCCTGACGGGCCGCCGAGGGGTATCTATCTCGACATTCATGGCGGCGCCTGGATCGTCGGCAACGCGCGCTGTGACGACCCCTGCAATGCGATGATCGCCGTGGAGTGCGGCATGGCGGTCGTCAGCGTCGACTATCATCTCGCCCTCGACAACCGGCTCGACCTCAGCATCCGCGATTGCCGGGATGCGGCCTTCTGGCTTGTGGAGAACTGCGTGCGCGAATTCGGCACCGACTGCATTGTCATCGGCGGTGAGTCGGCCGGCGCGCACCTCGCCGCCTGCACGCTGCTCGCCATGCGTGACCGCGGACTGCAGGCAAAGATTGCGGGGGCGGTGCTGTTTTACGGCGTCTTCGACCTGTCGGGCAGCCGAAGCCTGCGCGCGGCGGGACCGGAGACGCTGGTGCTGCACGGCCCATCCGCGTTCAGCAACCTCAAGCGTCTGACGGCAGACCGCAGTGAGGCGGAAAGGCGCAGACCGGACATCTCCCCGCTCTACGCCGATCTGCGCGATCTGCCGCCGGCCCTCTTTCTGGTGGGGGCTCTCGATCCGCTTCTGGACGACACGCTGCAGATGGCCGAGCGGTGGCAAAGCGCCAACGTCAATGTCGAGCGCGTCGTTGTGCCGGAGGCGCCGCATGCCTTCAACCGGCTGAACACCGGGCTTGCCCGCAAGGCCAACGCCTATGTGCGCAGGTGGGTGGCATGCAACATTGCCGCAACGGCGTCCCGCCGGGTGGAAGCGGCCTGAACGGTCCGGAGAGCATCTTTTCTCGCCCGGTCCAGGAACCTTTGCCCATACGGAATATTTCCCGCAAGGCTTCCCACCCGTGGTGTGGCAGCGTCTTGCAACGGCGATGCACAGCAGCGCCCCTTCAGGAGTTCCGGCCATGGCCAAAAAACAGAAGACGATGAACGACCTCTTTCACGACACCCTGAAAGACATCTACTACGCGGAAAAGAAGATCTTGAAGGCGCTGCCGAAGATGGCGCGCGGCGCGGAGTCGGAGGAAGTGCGCCGGGCGTTCGAGAAGCACCGGGACGAGACGGAAGCGCAGGTCGAGCGTCTCGAGCAGGTTTTCGAGATCATCGGCAAGTCCGCCAAGGGAAAGACCTGTCCGGCCATCGACGGGATCATCGAGGAAGGCGCCGAGATTCTCGACGAGTACAAGGGCGCGCCGGCGATCGATGCGGGCCTCGTAGCCGCCGCGCAGTCCGTGGAGCATTACGAGATTTCGCGGTACGGTACGCTGAAGCGCTGGGCGCAGCTCATGAAGATGGACGATGCGGTGAAGCTGCTCGACCAGACTCTGAGCGAGGAGATCAAAACCGACGAGGCATTGACCAAGGTCGCCGACAAGGTTGCCAACGAGGAGGCGCTGCAGGCCAAGTAATGAGACGGTAGAACGCGCCATGGTGACACAGCGCCAGGCAGCAGGTGCCGGCCAGACGCCGGCACCTGCCTCGCCGCAACGCAAGATCCTCGTCGGGCTCGGCCGCGGCTTCGGCGGGGCCTTGATCTTCAGCCTGCCGATGCTGATGACCATGGAGATGTGGTGGCTGGGCTTCTACATGGACCGCTTCCGCCTGGCACTGCTGTTGATTCTCAACCTGCCGCTTCTGACGATCCTTTCCCACTATGCCGGTTTCGAGGAGACGTTTTTCTGGCGTGACGACCTGCGCGACATGGCCGTCGCCTACGCAATCGGTATCGTCTCCAGCTTTGTCGCTCTGAGCGTCTTCGGCATCATCACCTTGGCCATGCCGCCCGGAGAGTTTGTCGGCAAGATCGCCGTCCAGTCCGTGCCGGCCAGCATCGGTGCACTGCTCGGCCGCAGCCAGCTCGGCGGCGGCAAAGCCCGTCCCGAGGGCGGCACGGAGCAGGCGAGCTACGCCAGCGAGCTTTTCCTCATGGCAGTGGGCGCGCTTTTTCTGGGCCTCAACGTGGCGCCTACGGAAGAAATGGTACTGATCTCCTACAAGATGACGGAATGGCACGCGCTGGCGCTGATCGTGCTTTCCATGCTGCTGATGCACGCCTTCGTCTATGCGGTGGAGTTCAAGGGCAGTGATCCCGCCCTGCCGCCCGGCACACCGTGGTGGAGCGCTTTTTTGCGCTTCACGGTCGCGGGATACGCGATTGCGTCGCTCATCAGCCTGTACACCCTATGGACGTTTGGCCGGACCGATGACGTTTCGCTCGTGCAGATCCTGATGTCGGTGGTCGTTCTCGGTTTCCCCGCGGCCATCGGCGCGGCCGCGGCACGGTTGATCATCTGAGGCGGACGCGAATGGAGCAGCGCACAAAACAGACGGGCCGCGCACACGCGAAAGGGCGACCGCAGGACGAGCGCCCTCACATTCTGGAATGGGTGATCGGTGCCGCTTCGGCGCTCCTCGTCCTGGCGATGATCGGATTCGTCCTCTACCAGGCCCTCACCGCGACATCGACGCGTCCGGAACTCCAAGTCGTGGCGGAGACGATCGAACCGGCCGGCGACGGATTCCGCGTGATCTTCCGCGCCGTGAACCGCGGCGGCGCCACGGCTGCGGGCGTGGAGGTCGAGGGCCGGATCGAACGCGGCGGCGAAACGTTCGAAACCGGCCGTGTGACCCTTGACTACGTGCCGGCGCACTCGTGGCAGAAAGGCGGTCTCCTGTTCAGCGAAGACCCGCGGCAGGGACGGCTGGTGCTCGAGGCGGTCGGTTATTCCGAACCTTGAGAAGACCGGGGCGCGCCCGAATGCCGCACTGCACAAAAATGCAAGGCAGATATGCATTCGAGCCCTTTAAACGTCCCCGGACGCGGACTATGTAGGGGTCAAGTTCTCGACGGGGTTTTCCTCCTCCCAACTTCGTCGAGCGCGGTCAGCGCTCTCCTCCTCCCAAGTGCTGGCCGACTTAAAGAGCACCCGCCGGTCCTCCTCCCCCGGCGGGTGCTTTTTTTTGTCCGTGCAGCGGGGTTCGCCACGTCCCGCTTGGTCCCTTCTTGGGAGGCTTCTACCGCTTACGGTGTAGTCGCTAAACAAGGCCTGGAGGAGCACAATGGCACGCTCGACCAGGTTTCCTGTTCGCGCGAGGGAGGAAAAAATGGGCGATGTTCAATGGGCCATCAAGGGCCAGGAATTCATCCACTGCAATTGTGCGTATGGCTGCCCCTGCCAGTTCAATTCTCTGCCGACCCACGGGGATTGTCAGGCCATCGGCTTCGTGAAGATCCGGGAGGGCCACCATGGGGATACGAAGCTCGACGGGCTGAATATCGGCATCGTCGTACGCTGGCCGGGCGCCATCCATGAGGGCGGCGGCGAGGTCGTTCCGATCGTCGATGAGCGGGCGAGCGAGGAACAGCGGGAGGCGCTTTTGCGCATCATGAGCGGCGAGGATACCGAGCCGGGCGCCACTTTCTTCCAGGTTTTCTCGACGACCTTCGACAAGATCCACGACCCGGTCTTCACGCGAATCGATTTCGAGGTTGATCCGGGTGCGCGCATGGCGCGGGTGAACGTTCCGGGCCTGGTCGAAGGCCGGGGCGAGCCCATCCAGAATCCCGTCTCGGGTGAGGAGCATCGCGCACGCATCACCCTGCCGCACGGATTCGAGTACGACACGTGCGAGGTCGGCAGGGGCTGGGGCGAGACGCAAGGGCCGATCTCCATATCGCTCAAGGATTCGCACGCCCATTTCGCCAGCCTCAACATGACGGGCGCCGGCGTCGTCCACTGATCCGATGCGCGAGACCGCACTCGAATCCCTGTTACGTCGCGACAGGGTCATCGTCGCCGGCGCGCTGGCGCTGCTGACGGTCCTCGCCTGGGCGTATCTTCTCTGGCTCGCCGATTCCATGGCGGGCATGGGGATGCCCGCGATGGGCGGCGACCCAATGCCGGGCGGTGTCATGGCACCGGGGCTGGCAATGTGGTCCCCGGCCGAATTCGGCTTCATGTTCATCATGTGGTTCGTCATGATGATCGGCATGATGAGCCCGTCCGTCACGCCGATGATCCTCATCTACGCGCGGGTCGGCCGGCAGGCCGCCGCGCAGGGCAAACCGCTGGCGGCCACCGGGGTGTTCGTCGCCGGTTATCTTCTCGCCTGGGGCGTTTTCTCCCTGGCGGCGACGGTCTGCCAGTGGGCGCTTGAAAGTGCGCTCCTCTTAAGCCCGACCATGAGCAGCGCCAGTGCGCGCTTCAGCGGCCTTCTGCTGATGGCCACCGGCCTCTACCAGTGGACGCCGCAGAAGGACGTCTGCCTGAGCCGCTGCCAGTCTCCGCTGCATTTCATCCAGCAGCATGGCGGGTTTCGGCGCGATGTTCCCGGCTCGTTGCGGCTCGGCCTCAGGCACGGCCTCTACTGTATCGGCTGCTGCTGGATGCTGATGGCCCTGCTCTTCGTGGGTGGTGTCATGAACATCGCCTGGATTGCCGCCATCGCGATCTTCGTGCTGCTGGAAAAGATCGTGCCCGCGGGCAGGCTTCTTTCCCGCGCCGCCGGGGTAGCCCTGCTCGCGGCCGGCCTGTGGCTCCTGGCAGCGGGATGAATTAAGACGGAATCGGCGAGGCGCGCCTTCGCCCTTGCCCTGCGGCAAGGCACGGATGCCGATTGTCGCCCTCTTGGATATGTGACAGCATGTGAGCCAACATCCCTGCTACAGACCTGACGGTGTATCGGTGATGCAAATAAGATCCGCCGACGCCGCCGAGATCGATCATCTCGCGCGGTTGTGGCATGAGGGCTGGCACGAGACGCATGCGCCGTTGCTGCCGCCACATCTCACGCGCCTCCGCACCCTCGAGAGCTTTCGAGAGCGGTTGCAGGCGGCACTTTCGGATACCCGCGTTGCCGGCCCGCCCGGTGCTCCCGTCGGCTTCAGCGTCCTGAAGGGTGAGGAGTTGTATCAGCTTTTCGTGTCGCCCCGAGGCACGAGGCTCGGGTGTCGCCGCGGCACTGATTGCCGACGCGGAGGCACGGCTCGCCGGGTCCGGCGTCGAGACGGCATGGCTCGCTTGCGCGATCGGCAACGAGCGCGCGGCGCGGTTTTATGAAAAGAGCGGCTGGCGCCTGGCCGGCACGGTGGTCAATCAAGCGGAAACGTCGACTGGCCCGTTTCCGCTTGAAGTGTGGCGCTACGAGAAACGGCTCGCACGCCCGACGTGAGAACGCCTTTCCGGACGCTGCACGTCACTCACCCTTCTTCGCCTCGGCAAAGAAGATGTGCCGTTTGCCGCCCTTCAGCGGCGCTTCGGCGCGGATTTCGAAATGGGCGGCCAACAATGCACGGAAGGTCTGAAGCGTGTAGTCGTCGTACTGGTCCTCGCGATTGGCCAGGAGCGTTTGCACCATCTCGTCCTCGCGGCCCACGAACTCGATGACCACTGCCGTGCCAAGTCCCGCCAGCCAGCCGATGAAGTCGGCCAGCGGAATGTTGGCGCTGATGACGATGTGATGGACGAGCGCCAGGCAAAGGGTGAGGTCCGGCCGGCCGCGCTCGGCGAGGCCCTTGCGCTCCACGCCGCGCCAGCCCTGGTTGGGCGAGGCATCCGCGAGATTCACGACCAGCGGCAGGATCCTGCGTCCGTCCGAACTCGCCTTTCCACGCTGATAGAGATGCTCGATCGCCATCCAGTCGCCGTCCATGGCCACCACGTAATCGGCGTGTTCGGCGGCAATCCGGGAAAAGGTGCCCGTGTTCGCGCCGAGATCCCAGGCGAGCCGCCAGCGCCGCCTGGCCGCCGCCTTGCGGACAAATGCCTTTTTCTTTTCGAGTTCCGCTTCTTCGTAGGAATGGGTGCGGTCGTAGTCGGCCCACGTGGTTTTCGTGCCGGCGGGCTCCAGCCGCGTCACCAGCGCCGTGAGCTTTTCCACGTTGCGCTCGATCAGCGCCTTGTCGAAACCGGCTTCCGCCAGCGCGCCGCGCACGTTGCCGCCGCCCGTATAGCGCTTTTGCAGCGCGTCCTGCGCCATCACGTGCAGGAGCACGCCCGGGCGCAGGAGATCGCGTTTCGACATCACCGCGCGCATCTGGCCCGACGGAATGCCGTCGATCTGTCCGCGCAGCCAGGGCCGGTAGTCGATGCCCTTGTAGGCGGCGAGCATCAGCGGGTAGAGGAACAGCTCGCAGAATTGGCGATAGCCCACCCAGGGTTCGCCCTGCCGGAGCGGCTCGAAGGACGGCACGTCGATGAAGACCGGGTGCACACCTTCCCACTGGACGTTGTAGGCCGACGAATCCTTCAGGATCATGCCGTCGGCGAGCGCCTCGCGCATCAGCTTGAGATGAAGCAGCGCGGCGTCCTTCAGCATGCCGAAGGTCCACTCGTAGGGATAGGAGACGTAGGGGATCCGCGCGTGCTCCAGAAGGCCGGCCCAACGGTCGAGGCCGATCCCTTTCCCTTCCGGGTCCGCTTCGCGCGTCTCGACGATATGGCCTTCGCGCGACAGGCGCTTGAAGAAGGACGCTTGCTGCAATTGCCGCCAGTTTTCGAGCGCGCGGTTGCTCAGGAAGCGGAAGACGCGTCCGTCGCGGTAAAAGACGGCACCGTTGCGATCGCGGTAAGAGCCGGGTTCTGGTTCGCCCGCGCCGTCCGAAGGAACCGAGCTCGCGCCTCCGCCGCTCGCCGGCGGGGCCGAACCCGGCGGGCGTTGCGGCCGTGCTTCGTTCACCTATCGGGCCGTATCTGCGGGCGGGCCTTGCGCTCGTCCTCGGCTTCCCCGGCTTGGCCCTGCTCCCGCCTGATGCCGACCAGGGAAAGGAACCTGTACCAGTAGAGCTTGCCGGCGATCAGCAGCCCGGCAATACCGCCGAGCAGGACCTGAAGGATCATACTGCCGGTGCCGGCATCGAGATAGGCGTGGGCGCCGGATGCGGACATGCCCACGAAGAGAAGCGACAGGGTTGCGAGATGAAGAGAAGATGAAATTTTCACGCGCATCAGGCTGCCTTTCGTCCAACAGTGGCGGACAGGGTTGACGGTTTTCAACGTAGCCGAGCCGAGACTGTTCCTTGTTGCTTCAAGAAAGTGACATAAATTCGTCATATACACGCGGTCGGTCACGAAGGTGAGCCGATTTTCCGAGTAATTCCCGCCGGAAAGCAGTTGTCGCGCGCGGGGGAGGAGAGTGCGCCGATGGCTGACGGGCCACACGCAATGCGCGAAAGCAGAGCTGCCGGCCTCTGGGATCGCACCTATCCGCTTCATCCCTTTCTGTTTGCCGCGGCGGCCGTCTTCGCGCTGTGGGTGCGAAACCTGAACCATGCTTCGCCGGCGGATATCGCGCCCTCGCTCCTCGGCTCGCTCGCCTTCGCGCTCGTTCTCTACCTTGCCGTTTCGGCACTCCGCCGGCGCTTCGACGCCACCGGTGCGGTGATCGCCAGCATCTGGGTCGCGGGCGTTCTTTTCTATGCCGACCTGTTCGGGCGCTTGAACGGGCTGCTCGACGGCGGCTATTCCATGCTGCGCTCCCTGCCCGTTGCGCTCCTCGTGCTTGCGGTCGTGACCGTGGCCGCCCTGCGGTTGCGCAGGATCACGCGCTTCAGCCACAGCGTTCTGAACGGCATTGCGCTGGTGCTTTTCATCACGCCCGCCTGGCAGGCTGCGTCCTATGAGTGGCGCCACGGCGAGGCGCGCGCGGCCTACGATGGGGATCGGGCTTATGCTGAAATGCAGCAGCATCTCCCGGCGAACGCTGAAGCCTCGCGCCCGCCGGACATCTACCATTTCGTTTTCGACCGCTATGCTTCGGAAGAGGTCCTGGCGCGGCACTACGGTCTGGATAACAGTGCCATCGTCAAGTTCCTGGAAGAGCACGGCTTCTATGTGGCCCATGCCAGCAATTCGAATTACCAGAAGACCGGCCATTCCCTCGCCTCGACCTTCTACATGGATTATCTCGACGTGCTGGCGGACGACGGCCGCGCGACCGGCGCCAACTGGCATCCAATCTATAAGATGCTGGACGATCACCGCGTGGCACGTTTCCTGAAGGCGCGCGGCTACGATTTCATCCAGTTCGGCTCCTGGTGGGTCGGCACATTCCACAACCCGCTGGCCGACGAGAACCGTCCGCACGGCTTCAGCGAGTTCGGGATGCTCTATCTGCGCCGCACGATGCTGAAGCCCCTCTTCCACGCCCTGCCCGACACCCCGCTCACCATGCGCCTCGACTGGGACAACGCCCAATGCCAGCGCGTCGCGCGCCAGGTGGAGGAGATCAGGGCCATCGGCCCGCGCGAAGAGCCGGTCTATGTCTTCGCGCACTTCCTCGTGCCGCATGGGCCGTACCCCTTCGCCGCCGACGGGCGCTGCCTTGGTCAGAAGGAGTCGGCCGAGCGCGGCAGCAGGCAGGGCTTCATCGATCAGGTCGCCTATGCCAACCGCATCATCGAGGAGATCGTCACCACCTTGCAGGGCGAAGACCGGGAGCCTCCGATCATCCTGATCCAGGCGGACGAAGGCCCCTTCCCCGAGCGCGACGGCCGCGTGCCGTGGCAACAGGCTTCGACCGAGGAACTGCGCATCAAGACCGGTATCCTCAACGCGTACTATTTCCCCAACGGAGACTACCGGCTGCTGCGCCCGGACATCACGCCCGTGAACAGCTACCGGGTGCTCTTCAACAGCTATTTCGGCGGCGATTTCCCGCTGCTTGCCGACCGCATCTTCGCCTTCCCGAATGACGGCACGCTTTATGAATTTCACGATGTGACGCGGAAGGTCCGCGCGCCCGCGCATATGGCCGGCGGGGCACCTGGAGAGCCACCTTCCGGATCGGACGAGCTATTCGCGCCGCCACCTTTTTAGAGCGCGGTAAACGCATGGCGTGTGCCTCCGCCCTCGTCCTTCGACAGGCTCAGGATGAGGGCGGAGGCATTTCAGCGTCTTGCCAGTCTCGATATCGACGGATGGCGCCGACCCCAGCCTGACCCTCATCCTGAGCCTGAAGGCGAGGATGGGAGCGAAGGCATTTCAGCGCCCTGCCAGCTTCGACATTGATGGGTAGCGCCGACCCCAGCCCTCACCCTCATCCTGAGCCTGTCGAAGGACGAGGGTGAGGGCGATTTGCCGGTCTCGGTTCCACCTTGTCTGCCTACCCCACCGTCTCCCAACTTCGGCTTTCCGCCGACCGATAGATCGCCTCCAGCGTGCGCTGCACTGCCAGCCCCTCGCGGAAATCGGCGTGGCCCGTCTCTTCGCCGGCGATCGCGCGCAGGAGGTCGCGGGCCTCAATGGCTTTCAGGTCGTTGAAGCCGAGCTGGTGGCCCGGCGCCACGCAGAAGGCGCCGTAAGGCTCGTTGGCGGGGCCGGACAGGATCTTGCGGAAACCCGCGCGGCCGGATTGGCCCGAGGCGACGTAGAGCTCGAGCTCGTTCATGCGTTCGCCGCAATAGGCGATGGAGCCTTTCGATCCGGTGATCTCGAAATCCTGTCGCATCTTGCGCCCGCCGGCCAGCCAGTTGGCCTCCAAGACACCATTGCAACCGTTCTCGAAATGCAGGAAGGCGCGGCCGACATCCTCGACCTCCACCGGCACGCGGCGGGCGGAGCCCGGGGCGTCGGGGCGCGTGGGCACCAGCGTCGCCACCTCGCCGCAGACCTCCGCGACCGGCCCCACGAGATAACGTGCCGCCGCGATCAAGTGGCTGCCGAGGTCGGCCAGCGCGCCGCCGCCACCGGCCGGGTCCAGCCGCCAGGTCCAGGGCGCTTCCGAATCCATCATGTAGTCCTCGGCATGGATGGCGCTGAAGGCGCGGATCTCGCCGATCTCGCCGCTGTCGATGATCTCCCTGGCAAGACGCATCATGGGATTCTTCAGGTAATTGAAGCCGACCGCCGTCACGACGCCCCTTGCCTCGGCGGCCCGGGTCATTTCCTCCGCGTCGCTTGCCCCGGGCGCCAGCGGCTTCTCGCAATAGACGTGCTTGCCCGCTTCGATCGCCGCAAGCGCCATCTCCTTGTGCAGCACGTTGGGGGCGGTGATGGAGACGATGTGAACGCGCGGATCCGTCACGAGACGCCGCCAGTCGCCGGTCGATTCGCCGAAGCCGAGCGCGCCGGCGGCGCGCGCGGCGAGTGTCTCGTTCGCATCGGCGAGCATGACGGGCTGCACCTTCACCGGCAGGTCGAAGACACGATTGACGTTGTTGAAGGCGAAGGCGTGCGTCCGGCCCATGAAGCCCGAGCCGATCAGCCCCAGTCCCAGCTGCATGCGGTTTTCTCCTGGTGAAGCTTTGAAATCCTGATTGTTTCGGAACGGCCGAACCGTCCCGCCTGTCCTTAAAGGTCGGTCCAGACACCGCCGGCTTCGTTGCTGTCTGCGGCGGCGTGGACGAAGGCGACGCCGCGGACGCCGTCGTCGATGCCCGGAAGCGCGACAAGCCCGTCCGGCAGCGCCTTGCCCGCGCGCCGCGCTTCCACGGCGATGGCGATCTCGCGATAGAGGTTGGCCCAGGCGTCGCTCAGCGCCTCGCCGTGGCCGCGCGGCAGGAGCACCATCCGCTCCGCCGCAGGCAGCACGCCGGCGCCGTGGCCGCGCACGATCATCCGCTCCGGCTCGTTGAGGGGCGTGTAGCGCAGATATTCGGGCTTTTCCTGATCCCATTCGAGCCCGCCCTTTTGGCCATAGACGCGCAGGCGCAGCCCGCAGTAGTTGCCGGGGGCGGCCTGGGTGAGCCACATGGCGCCCGGGGCGTCGTTGTCGAGCCGGAGATTGAGGAAGGCCGTGTCCTCCATGGCCTTCGGCGCGCCGCAGACGTGAAAGTCGGCGCGCAGCCGCGCGACCCGCCGGCCGGTGACGAATTCGAGCAGATGCAGCGCGTGCGTGCCGATGTCGCCGGTAGCCGACGCCCGCCCGACCTTGGCAGGGTCGCGGCGCCATTGCACCGCCTTGAAGTCCGGGTCGTCGGGTTCCGTGGCCCAGTCCTGGGCGTATTCGATCGTGAACTGGGTGATCTCGCCGACAGCATCTTGAGCGATCATCTCACGCGCCTGGCGCACCATCGGATGAAACGCATAAGGATGCGTGACGGCGAAGACGAGACCCGTTTCGCGGGCAAGCTCTGCCAGCGCCCGGGCATCCTCCAGCGTGGTGGTGATGGGCTTGTCGCAGATTACGTCTATGCCCGCTCTCATGAAGGCTTCGGCGATGGGCCTGTGGGTGAAATTCGGCGTGCAGATCGCAACCGCGTCGATTCCGTCCCCGCGTGCTGCCTCGGCGCGGGCCATCCCGGAATAGTCGGTATAGATCCGGTCGTCGGAAAGCATCCAGTCGCGGCCCGACCGGCGCGCCGTCTCGGGATCGGCGGAAAGCGCGCCGGCCACGATCTCCCAGCGGTCGGAGAGCCGGGCCCCCGAGGCGTGCCACTGGCCGACCACCGCTCCGCGCCCGCCGCCGACCATGCCCAGCCGCAGCCGTCGCTCCGCCTGCGGATAGACTTCCGAACCCAACAAACCCATGATCGCCTCCTCCCGCGGGTGAAATCCCCCGGTACGGCCCATGACGCAATTCAATGCCGCCTCCGGAGCGCTTTTCAGCCCGGCATTTCTCGAATTTACTCGGTCGCCCGATGGTGCCGCCTCCGTCCCTGCACTTGCAATCGGCAAAAAGAAGTTGCAACAAACTTTCCGTGATTGCAAGTTATGCAAAGTACTGTTCGCCGCGCGAGCAACGCACCGGGAAGGGGAGGTCATGCCCGATAATCCGCCGCAAAGCTACGAGGAGATCGTGGCGGCGATTCACGACCGGTACGAGAAGCTCAGCCGCGGCTACCAGAAGATCGCGCGCTACGTGACCCAGAATCCGAACGACGTGGCGATGCAGTCCATCTCCGCCCTGGCCGAGCGGGGCGGAGTGCACCCCTCGAGCCTCGTGCGCTTTGCCCAACTCTTCGGCTACAAGGGGTTCAAGGAGCTGCAGATCGTTTTCCAGAGCCGGCTCGCCACGGCCGCACAGGGGTTCGAGGCGCGGGTAAGCGCGCTCAAGACCGAACTGCAGATGCACCGCAAGGACGGCTATGCGAGCCTGCTCGGGAACCTCGTGGCGCGCGACATCGCCTCCCTCCAGGACCTCTTGCGTGAAACGCCGGAGGAGGATCTCGACCGCGCCGTGGACATTCTGGCGGGTGCCGACACGATCTATATCGTCGGTCAGCTCCGCTCGGCCCCCATCGCCGTATTCATGCGCTATGTCTTGAGCATGCTGCGCCGCCGCGCGGTGCTGCTCGACGCCGATGGCGGGCTGTCGACCGAGATGGCGCGGGTGATGCGCCCGAGCGACTGCCTGATCGCCGTCTCCTTCCGCTTCTATGCCAAGGAGGTGGTCAATATTGCCGAGGCAGCCAACGCGGCCGGCATCCCGATCGTCGCCATTTCCGACAGCACATTGTCGCCGCTTGCCAAGTGCGCCACCGTCCAGTTCTCGATTCCGGAAGACGAATACACCTTCTCCCGTTCCCTTGCCGCGCCGATGTGCCTTGCGCAGGCATTGCTGATCGCATTGGCGGACCGGCTCGACCCCGAAGCCGGGGAGGCACTGCGCATTCCCACCGTCACTCAGCTCAACCGCAGCGCAAGCAACAGCGGTTGAGCGGGCTCAAGCCACCTCGCCGATGGAGCATTTAAAGGCGATGCAGTTGCGCCCACTGTGCTTGGCGGCGTAGAGGCAGCGGTCGGCCCGGCTGAGCACGTCGGAGACCTTGGCCGGGTGATCGCGCAGGGCCGCCCCGCCGATGCTCACGGTCAGTGCCCTGCTCAGTCCGTTCGGCGCGCACCAGGGAATCTGCTCGACCGCGCGCCGCATCCGCTCGGCGGTTTCCGCTGCTTGCGCAAGGTCGACATCCTTGAGGAGGACACCGAACTCCTCTCCGCCGATCCGGCCGACGACGTCCTTCTCCCGCACCGACCTGCGGATGGCACGGGCGATTTCAACCAGCGCATCGTCCCCCTTGAGGTGGCCCAGGCGATCGTTGATCTGCTTGAAGTGGTCGGCGTCGACGATCAGCAGCACATCCCCTTCGCTGTTCCGATGCGCATCCTCCAGGCGGTCGAGAAAGCGTTCGCGGTTGGGCAGCCCGGTCATCTTGTCGTGGCTGGCCGCATAGGCCATCAGTTCGTGCGCGACCTTCAGTTGGCGATGGGCGGACTGCATCTCCGCATTCAGGGCCGATAGCGCATCGCGCGCGGCGCGTAGCCTTTCCAACTGCAGGAAGACGTAGGAAGCGATCGGAAAGCCGACGACCACCGGGATGAGACCGCATTCAACCAAGTCGAGCCTTGTGTAGGGCACCCCGAGAAAGCCCCTGGCGGCAAGGAAAACCGCATAGGTTGCGGCGACGGCGACCACCGTGACGACAGAGGCTCGTGCAATGATTGAAGTTGCCCGCCCACGCATGTGGCGTCTGTAGGCAAGTCCCGTAAACGGCGCCTTGAACGGATTGTTCGAATTTGACGGAAGGGCTTCAAAACCCTGTGAAGTTCACAGGCAGGGCCTCGTTCATTTCGAGGGGGCCGGGATTTCCATGACGAAACCGCCTCGCGGGCCGGTCGGGAAGCGGTTCATCGGAATCTCCAGATCCTGCGCGGGGACGTGATACTCCGTCGCCAGAAGCCGGCGTACCGCCTCGCCGGTGAGCGCAATGGTCAGCCATTCGCCGGGACAGCGATGCCCGGTAAGAAATCCACCGCCGCCCTGGGGGACGGGCATATAAGCGTTTCCCGCCCAATCGTAAAAGCGCGCCGGAGCGAATGTCTCCGGCTCGGTCCAAGCGCCCGGATCGTGATTGGTGCCGTAGAGGTCGAGCAGCACCCAGTCGCCGGGAGCGAATTGATGCCCGCGCCAGGTGAAGGCCTCCAGCACGCGGCCGCCGATAACGGGAAAGAAGGGATAAAAGCGCCGCACTTCCTGGACAAAGGCTGTCACCTCCTCCTCCGGCGCGTCGGCGGAAAGACGGCCGGCGGCCGAGGGCTGCGTGTGAAGGGCATGGGCTGCAAAGACGACGAAGCGCCCGACCGCGACGATGGGGCGCAACAGATTGATGAGCTCCACGGCGGCGGTCTTCAGTGACAGCAGGTCACCCGAGGGGTCGCGGTGAAGTGCGATGCGCTCGGCCGGCATGCCGTGGTCGAGGAGCAGCAGGCCCTTGCGAACGCCATGGATGACGCCGCGCGCCCAGCGTTCGCAACGCCGGCGCAACAGGCGCGCCCTGGCATGGGAGGGACCGATGCGCCCCGCCCCGTCGATCATGGCGGCAAACTCTTCCGCCCGCCGCTCGGGCTCCGCATCCCTGAGCCCGAGGCCGCACCATCGGATGGCGGTGCGCGTCAGCATCCTGCCCACGGCATCGTGAAGGACGATGTGCCGACCGGTCCGATCCTGCATCACGGCTTCCCATTCCCCGCGGAAGAGATCGGCTGCCCGCGCCAGGGCACCGTCGCTCATCATCTCCATGAACATGTGCTTGCGATGGCGATGGGCCTCCCCGTCGAGCATCTGCACACTTTC
Source organism: Chelativorans sp. M5D2P16 (assembly GCF_034427935.1). NCBI lineage: Bacteria > Pseudomonadati > Pseudomonadota > Alphaproteobacteria > Hyphomicrobiales > Phyllobacteriaceae > Chelativorans > Chelativorans sp. M5D2P16. The sequence continues at coordinate 44,286 of NZ_JAXQNM010000003.1, forward strand.
CCGGCCCTGCAGCAGCGCGAGGGCGGTGCGCGGCATGGCACCACGACGCGTGAAGCGCCCTTTCCGGTAGAAGATTTCAGCGGCGGCGGGTCCGCGCATGCACACGACGTCGGACAGCATGATGCGGGTGCGGAAAATGTCGCTGCCCAGCGCATCGCATCGGTCGCCGATGAAGCGATAGCCCTCCTTGAGGACGGCCACGCTGCTGTCGAAGGCGGAAAGGACGGGAATGGACGACCGGCTCATGCCGTTCCAACCGGGTGGCGGCTGTCGTGTTCCCACCCGGCCGTTACGGCCCGGCAGTACCTTTCAGCCGGAGGAGGAAGAGACGTGGTCGCCCGACTTCCGCGCGGCCGCGCCCTTGTCCTGCGGCTGACGCTCCGGGCCTTTGTCGAGGCTGTCGTCGGTGACCAGTCGCGCCCCGCGCTCATAGGTCAGGTAGCGCCACAACCATTGCATCGAGACCATCAGCCGGTGCTCGAAGCCCACGAGCAGATAGACGTGGATCAGCGCCCAGGCGAACCATGCCGTCCAGCCCGTCATCTTGAGGCGGCCCTGCTCGAAGATGCCGGCGTGGCGGCCTACGATCGCAGTATTGCCGCGGCTGTGATAGGCGAAAGGCTTGAGCGGCGTACCATCCTTCAGATGCGCGGCAAGGCTGCGACCGAGATGTGTACCCTGCTGTTTGGCGACCTGGGCGAGGCCGGGCAGCGGCTGTCCCTCCTCGTCCGTGAAGAGGGCGGCGTCTCCGAGCGCGAAGACGTTGTCGAGACCACCCACCTTCAGCGTCTCGTCCACAGGCACCCGGCCGGACTTGTCCGTCTCCACGCCGAGCTTTCGGGCGAGCGGCGAGGCCGCCACACCGGCCGCCCACAGCACCAGCCCGACGGGCACGCTCTCTCCTCCGAAAGTAATGGATCGCTCGGCGATGTTCTCTACCGGTGTGCCGGTGTGGACTTCCACGCCCAGCTTCTCCAGTCGGCGCTGCGCATAGTTCGACGCCTTTTCGGAGAAGCCCGGCAGGACAAGCGGACCGGCCTCGATGAGCATGATCCGCGCTGTCGCGGGCCGAATGTTGCGGAAATCGCGGGCAAGGGTGAAGCGGCTAAGCTCGGCGAGGGAACCGGCCAGCTCGACCCCGGTCGGTCCGCCGCCGACGATCGCTATCGTCATCAGCCGCGCCTGCTCGGCCGGATCGGTCACCCGTTCGGCGCGTTCGAACGCGAGCAGCACGCGGGCGCGGATCTGCCGCGCGTCGCCGAGCGTCTTCAGCCCGGGCGCGAAGCGGGCCCATTCGTCGTGGCCGAAGTAGCCGTGCGTGGCGCCGCTCGCCAGCACCAGGTAATCGAACGCGAGCCGTGTGCCGTCGGCCAATAGCACCGAGCGTGCATGGATATCGATATCGGTCACTTCGCCCAGGAGGATCTGCACGCTTTTATGTCGGCGCAGGATCTTGCGGATCGGTTCGCCGATATTGGCCGCCGACAGGGCAGCCGTCGCCACTTGGTAGAGGAGCGGTTGAAACAGATGGTGGTTCTGGCGGTCGACGAGTGTCACCGGCAGACCGGCACGGCCGAGTTCCCGCGCGACCTCGAGGCCGGCGAAACCGGCTCCGATGACGACGATCCGCGGCGTGGCCACATTGGCGACCGGGCCTGCGCTCAGGGTCGATGAGTCTGTACTCACGGCGCTTTCTCCAGAACTTATGTGCGTCCGCAGTATGGATGCCAAAAGGCCGGATGTCTTCCAGCCTGTCTATCCCCGCCGCCAGCCTGTGGAGTGTCAACCGGACGCGGGGCGGCTCGGTTCCCTCGAGCGAAGCGGAAGGTGCGGAACGGTCGGGTGCCCGCCGACGTTGTGAGACGCGAAGAGACTGCAAGGGAGCGTCGAATGACCATTGCGCGGTATGTTATCTGCTGCGGAACGGCGGCGGGTTTCGCCACCCTCGCCGCCATGACGGTATCCGCCCGGCGCGCGGGAAAGCATCCGCTGCAGCCCGTCAACGCGACCAGCCATTGGCTTCATGGTGAAAAGGCGGCGGCGGTGCGCCGGGCCGACCTTGCACACACGGCCCCTGCCCTCATCACCCACTTCGCTTCGTGTGCCTTCTGGGCGCTTCCTTTCGCCCGCTGGCTTGTTTCCCGGCCGCCGCGAACCCCGCTGCACATGCTGGGCGAGGCCTCCCTGCTGTCGGCCTTTGCCGCGGCGTTCGATTACGGCGTGGTGCCGAAGCGCCTGACCCCCGGGTGGGAACTCGCCCTGCCCGGCCGTGCCGTCGCTGCCATCTTCGCCGCCATGGCACTCGGCCTTGCCGCCGGCGGGCTGGCGGCCCAGGACAAGTACCCGTTGTAGAAGCCGCCTCCCGGAACTTTCCCCCCGCCCCCTTGTTGGGAAGCACCGTCGGCATTTTGGAGGCAGCGTGGAAAGGCTCGCATTCGGTGCCCTCGCAGGGCTCTCCGCCACAATGGCGATGACCGCGGCCATGCGGCACCTCTGGCCCAGACTTGAGCCGCAGGATCGCTATCCGCTGCCGCCGCGCGAGATCGTGGAAGATACTGCGCCGCCGGCTCCGGAACGTTCGAAGCGGCTTTTCTCCGTGCTCGCGCATTTCGGTTTCGGCGCCGTTGTCGGAGCGGCCTACGCGCTCTTGCCGGAACGCCGGCGCAACGGCGTCGTCTACGGGCTTACGGTCTGGGCGGCGAGCTATCTCGGCTGGCTTCCCGGCCTCGGCATCCTGAAGCCTGCCACCGAGCACCCGGTCGGACGCAACCTCCTGATGATCGCCGTTCATGTCGTCTGGGGCGGCACGCTCGCCGCCGCTTTGAACGAACTCGAACGGTCCGCAGACGAGGTGTTTGCAAGCGGACGGGCACCCGACGCGAAAGGCGAGGCGCAAGCTGAATGAGGAAACACCATGAAATCCGGGATTCCGTTCTGGTTTGACGGCGTCGATGCGCCGGCCCATCCGCCGCTCACCGAAGACGTGGAGGCGGACGTCGCAATCATCGGCGGCGGCATCGTCGGCCTGACCTGTGCCCACCGGCTGCAGAACAGCGGCCTCAAGACGGTCGTTCTGGAGGCACGCAGGATCGGTCGCCAGGCCACCGGGCGCTCGACCGCGAAGGTCACCGCCCAGCACGGCCGCAAATATTCGATGCTCAGATCCAAATTCGGCGATGAGGGCGCGCGGCTCTATGCGGAGGTCAACCAGCGGGCCGTCGACGAGATCGCCGCGCTCGCCTCGGCCATGGACGGGCAGGCCGGCCTGGAGCCGCGCTCCGCCTACATCTACGCGGCCGATGAAAAACAGGCCGAGCAGTTGGAAGACGAGGACGAGGCGGCGCGCGCACTGGGCCTGCCGTCGCGCATCGTACAGAATGCGGGACTGCCCTTCCCCGCGGTCTCACTGCTGGAATTCACCGGCCAGTATCAGTTCGATCCCTACCGCTATCTCCTCGGCCTTGCCGAAGCGGTGCGTGCCGCCGTGCCCATTTACGAGGAAAGCCGCGTCATGGAGATCGACGACGGCGACCCCTGCCGGCTGAGCGTCAACGGCCGCACCGTGACGGCCCGCCACGTCGTGATCGCCACGCAAACGCCCGTCGTCAATGAAGGCATGTTCTTCGCCAAGGCATTTCCTTTCGCCCATCCCGTGGCGGCTGCCTTGCTGCCGGAAGGCAAGCCCCTCGACGGCATGTTCATCAGCGCAGGCAGCCCCTCCCATTCGTTGCGCACGGCCGAGAAGGCGGGCCGCACTTACCTGATCGCCGCCGGCGGTGAGTACAAGAACGGCGAGCCGGATGAAGAAAGGCAGATGGTCGATGACCTGACCGCCTTCCTTGACAGCGCTTTCGGGATAAAGCAGCTTTCGCATTTTTGGACGAATGAGGATTTCAGACCAATGGATAATGCCGCCTTTGTGGGGCCTGTCAGCAGCGGCTCCGATCACCTGCTCGTGGCAACCGGTTTTGAAGCTTGGGGGATCAGTCAGGGCACGGTCGCGGCCGATATTCTCGCCGAGCGCATTTTGGGCAGGGAGCACCGCGCGGCCGCGCTTTTCGACTCCACCCGCATCAAGCCCATTGCGGGCGGCGCGGAGTTTACCAAGGAAAACCTCAAGGCCGCCGGCCATCTGGTCGGCGACCGGGTCTTTAAGCGGGCAAGCGTTCCCTATGAAAGCATCGCGCCGGGAAGCGGCGGCGTGATTTCCCATGGCGGCGAGCAGCTTGCCGTCCACAAACGCACCGATGGCACGGCCACGGCGCTTTCGGCCGTCTGCACGCATATGGGCTGTATCGTCGGCTGGAACGAGGTGGACCGCACCTGGGACTGCCCCTGCCATGGGTCGCGCTTCGACGAATGGGGCGAGGTGATCGCCGGTCCGGCGGTAATGCCCTTGAAGGCGCATGACACGGCGGAGCTGGACGACGAGACCGAATGAAAGTCCTTGTCACCGGCGCCACAGGCCTGATCGGCTCGGCTATCTGCGCCAGGCTTTCCAAGGACGGACACGAGATCGTCGCGGCCGTCAGGCCGGGTAGCCGCCCGCTGCCGATGGCCGTCGGCCGAATTGCCGAGATCGACGTGGCGAAGGCCGCCGGGCCCGAAGCCTGGGTGCCGCATCTGAAAGGCGTCGATGCGGTGGTCAATTGCGTCGGTGTCTTCCAGGACAATCCGCGCGACAGCACCAGGGGCGTCCACGTCACCGGCACGGCGGCGCTTTTCGACGCCTGCGAAAAGCAGGACGTACGCCGTGTGGTTCATATCTCGGCGATCGGAATCAACCGCCATCAAGCGTCTGCCTTCTCGCGCACCAAGCTGGAAGGCGACAAGCTGTTGATGGAGCGTGATCTGGACTGGGTGATTTTGCGCCCTTCGGTCGTGCTCGGCCGCGCGATCTTCGGCGCCAGCGCTCTCTTCCGCGGGCTGGCGGCGCTGCCGGTCCTTCCGGTGATGAGGGGCACCGGGCCGCTTCAGGTGGTCCAGCTCGACGATGTCTCCGAGACGGTGGCGTTCTTCCTCGATCCCGGCGCGCCGGCGAGGGTGACGCTCGAGCTTGCCGGGCCGGAGCGGCTTTCCATGGGTGAGGTAGTCGCCACCTATCGCCGCTGGCTCGGCTGGCCGCCGGCGCGGGTATTCACGCTGCCCGACTGGCTGACGGCGCTGACCTACCGTTTGGGCGACTTCGCCGGTTCGCTCGGCTGGCGTCCGCCCATGCGCAGCACGGCCCGCAAGGAGATCGCCCACGGCGCCGTCGGCGATCCATCGCAATGGACGGGCGTGACCGGCATCCCGCCGCAATCTCTGTCCGCAGCGCTGAAAGCGCGGCCTGCCAGTGTGCAGGAGCGCTGGTTCGCGAAGCTCTACTTTCTCAAACCGGTCATCTTCGTTGTCCTGCCGGTCTTCTGGATCGCCACCGGCATCGTCTCGCTCAGCACCGGCTTCGGCGAAGGCATGGAGCTGATGCGGAGAGCCGGCACGGGGCTGCTTGCCGCGCCGGGCGTGGTGGCCGGTGCCATTGCCGACATCCTCGTCGGCCTTGCCATCGCCTGGCGCCCTGCGGCGCGATATGGGCTCTATGGCGCGATCGCGCTCTCGGTCTTCTATATCGTTGCAGGAACGATCCTCTTGCCCGAATTGTGGAACGAGCCGCTTGGGCCGCTGATGAAGATCTGGCCGATCCTCGTCCTTCACCTGGTGGCGCTCGGCATTCTGGAAGAACGTTAGTGCTTTATTTCTTTCTCAAATATCTGCACATCATCGGCGCCGCGGTGCTGTTGGGCACGGGCGCCGGGATCGCCTTCTTCATGCTTCTCGCCCACCGGACGAAGAATGCCGTCGTGATCGCCGGCGTCGCCCGCATCGTCGTGATCGCCGACTTCCTGTTCACGGCGACCGCGGTGGTGGCGCAGCCGCTGACGGGCTTTCTCCTCGTGTGGCACCTCGGCTACCCTATCTGGGAAGGCTGGATCGTATTGTCGATCCTGCTCTACCTCGTCACTGGCGCCTTCTGGCTGCCCGTCGTGTGGATGCAGATGGAAATGCGGCGGCTTGCCGACGCGGCAGTTGCGAACGGCACGCCGCTGCCCGCGCGCTATCATAAACTCTTCCGACTTTGGTTCGCCTTCGGCTTTCCTGCCTTCGCCGCCGTCATGGCGATCTTCTGGCTGATGATCACCCGCCCGGTCGATATCTGGTAGATGCGGCCCCGGGCCGGCTGTCCAGCCGGAAGGTCTGGCAAGCATGCACGCCGATGGTCACCGCCCGCTCCGCCGGCGCAGAAGGTAGGTGTCCATGATCCACCCCTTGGCCCGGCGGGCGGCCTCGCGCTTGTCGGCGATCGCTTCGGCCACCTCGCCGAGCTTCCCGGAGACGGTGATCTCGTCTTCCGCGCCCAGATAGGCTCCCCAATAGATGGTGAAATCGTCACCGGGCAGCGCCCGGAACGCCGTCTTGCCGTCGAGCAGCACCACGGCGGTGTCGGCATTCTCGGGAAAGCCGGCCGAAAGATTGCGCCCGGTGGTGAGTTGCACCGCCCCGCCCACCGTGTTGAGGGCGATGCCATGGCTGGCGGCCAGCGCCTGGATGCTGGTGATGCCGGGGATAACCTCGCGGGCGAGGGCGAACCCGGCGACGTCGCCCAGCCGGTCGAGGATGCGCAGCGTGCTGTCATAGAGCGAGGGATCGCCCCAGACGAGGAAGGCGACCGTACCGTCTTGGCCCGTGTGCTCGGCGATCAGGTCGCGATAGGTGGCGGCGATCGCCTGGTGCCAGTCGGCCACGCGCTTGCCGTAGGAGGGCTCCGCCTCATCGCGCACCGGCAAGTCGAATTCGACGAGCCGGGTCCGTTCATTGGTGAGATAGCGCCGGCAGATCTCGCGCCTCAGCTCTGCCAGATCCTCCTTCTCCTCGCCCTTGCGCGGCACGAGCACGATGTCGGCGCGGTTCAGCGCATTGATCGCCTGCACGGTCATGTGCTCGGGATTGCCCGTGCCGATGCCGATGACGAGGAGCTTGCGCATCGCCCTATCCTCCCGAAACGCCCGCTTCCGCGAAGGTCGCCATGCCGTTGTGGCAGGCGAGCGCAGCGCGCAGGACGGAGATTGCAACAGCCGCGCCCGACCCCTCGCCGAGGCGCATGCCGAGATCGAGCAGCGGGTCAAACCCGAGGGCGGAAAGCAGCTTGCCGTGCGCGGCTTCGGCCGAGACATGGCCCGCGAGCGCGTGCGCCAGGCCTTGGCTGTCGAGCCGAGCCAGCGGCGCGACCGCCGCCGTCGACACGAAGCCGTCGATCAGCAGCGGAACGCGCTTGCGCCGCGCGGCAAGGGCGGCGCCGAACATGGCGGCAAGCTCCCGCCCGCCGACGAGACGCAGCGCTTCGAGCGGATCGGCCAGTGCGTCCCCATGGCGGGCACATGCGGTATCCACCGCCTCAGCCTTGCGCTTCAGGCCCGCCTCGTCCACGCCGGTGCCGCGGCCCACCCAGTCGGCGCCCGTGCCGCCGAAAAGGGCTGCGGCGACGGCGGCCGCCGTCGTCGTGTTGCCGATGCCCATCTCGCCGAGGCAGACAAGGTCGGCATCGCCGGAGACCGCGTCGAAGCCCTTCTGCACCGCGTCTGCGAATTCGGCTTCCGCCATGGCGGGCGCGCGGGTGAAATCGCCCGTCGGTTGCGCGATGGCGAGCGGCATGACGTTGAGCCGCGCGCCGCCGGCCTCGGCAAGCTGGTTGATCGCCGCGCCGCCGGCCTCGAAATTTGCCACCATCTGCTGCGTGACCTCGGCGGGGAAGGCGGAAACGCCCTGCGCCACAACGCCGTGGGAGCCGGCGAAGACAAGGATGTCCACCCGGTCGAGCGCCGGCTTCGCCCTGCCCTGCCACTTCGCCAGGAAGATGGCGATCTCCTCCAGCCGGCCGAGGCTGCCGGGCGGCTTTGTCAGCGTATTTTGCCGGTCGGCGGCGGCACGCGCGGCGACCTCGTCGCCCGCCGGCAGGTTGCGGCAGGCGGCGCGGATGGCGTCGATGGAGGAAAGCTCGGACATCAAGATCTCCGTCAGGCAAGCATTGCGGAAGCTGTGACCAGGACGGCGGCTTCGCCGCCCTGCTGGAGCGCACCGAGCACGTCTCCCGTCTGCCCGCCGATCTGGTGCCGGCACAGCCGCTCTAGGATCCAGAACCAGAGGGCGAGGAGGACGGCAGCAAGCACGGCGACCCCCGGCCCCATGAGGATCAGCAGGACAAGACCGATCAGGAGTGCCGCGAAGGCCGTCTGTCCTTCAATGCGCCCGGTACCGGCCGAGAGCCCGTCTTCGCGCGCCGGTGGCACACGCTGCATGAAAAGCGGCATCAGTGCACGGGAGGCGGCATGCGCGGCCACGAGTCCCAGAACGGCGGTTCCGCCGCCATGGGCGGCGAGCGCCGACAACGCCGTCCAGCGGACCAACAAGGTGATACCGAGCGCCAGGACGCCATAGGTGCCGATGCGGCTGTCGCGCATGATGGCGAGCTTCTCGTCGCGGCTCTTGCCGCCGCCGAAGCCGTCGGCGAGATCCGCCAGCCCGTCCTCGTGCAGCGCACCGGTCAACAGCATGGACGCGCCGAGCGCAATTGCCGCGGCGACCGGCACCGGGACACCCGCCCATAGACCGGCGAGCAGCACCAGGCCGGAGACCAGCCCCACCACCACGCCGGCGACGGGGGCCGCCCATTGCGCCGCGGCGAAGGAATCGACCTCCGCCGAAATCGGCAGACGCGTGTAGAAGCCGATGCATGCCTTCGCCTCGGCGACCAGGTCTCGACGGTCGGGCATCTCGCGCTCCATGGTTCAGCCCCGCGCGATAGCGTGGAAATAGGTGCCGGTGACCAGGCCACGCCGGCCGCCGGAGGGCCCGAGCGCATTGCCCAAGGCATCGGCGAGCGCGGCGAGCGGTTCGTCCGTGCCGCGCTCGGTCAGCCGAGAATAGTGGAACTCGTGGCCGCGCACCGTCTCGCCGGCCCGGCCGATGGGGCAGTCGGAAAGAAGCCGTGCCGCGCGGTAGCCGAGATTGATCTTGCGCCGGGCGAAGCTCGTCACATGGCCGAGCAGGCCCGTCATGGCGTGGGTGACGCCGTCGGCATCCTCCAGCGCGGCCCCCAGAACCATGTAGCCGCCGCACTCGCCGTGCACCGGCTTCGTCTCGGCAAAACGGGCGAGCCCTGCCTTGAAACCGGCGGCAGCGGCGAGCTTCCCCGCGTGAAGCTCCGGGTAGCCGCCCGGCAGCCAGCAGGCGTCGCAGGAAGCCTCCGGCGCCTCGTCGGCGAGCGGCGAGAAGGGGATGAGCTCCGCCCCCGCCTCGCGCCAGTGCCGGGCCGAATGGGGGTAGACGAAGGAGAAGGCTGCATCCTGCGCGATGGCGATGCGCTGGCCGGGTGGCGGCAGGAAGTGTCCCTCCTCCGTTCCGGCGGCGGAGAGGGAGGCTGCGGCGCGCAGGATCGCGTCGAGATCGAGCGATGTTTCCATGACGTCCGCCAGGCGCTCGATGAAAGCTTCGAGCGCGGCGTGCTCGCTCGCCTGAACGAGACCCAGATGCCGTTCGGGAAGCGCCATGTCGGGATTGCGGTAGATCGCGCCGAGGACGGCAAGTCCCGCCGCCTCGATGGCCTCGCGCGCCTGCCGTTCGTGCCGTTCACTGGCGACCTGGTTGAGCACCACGCCGGCGATCTTCACGTCCGGATCGAAGGTGGCGAAGCCATGGGCGACGGCCGCCGCCGTTTGCGACTGGCCGGAAATGTCGAGCACGAGCAGTGCCGGCAGCCGATGGCGCCGGGCGAGATCGGCGGCCGCACCCGAGCGCCCGTCCTCGGTGCGCACCCCGTCGAAAAGCCCCATGGCGCTTTCCACAATGAGCGCGTCGGCGCCGTCGGCCTGTCTGGAAAGCAAGGTGTCCAGCAATCCGGGTGCCATCGCCCAACTGTCGAGATTGACGCCCGGTCGCCCGGTCGCGGCGGCGTGGAAGCCGGGGTCGATATAGTCCGGACCCGACTTGGCGCCGGCGACGACAAGGCCCCGGCGTCGCAACGCCCGCATCAGGCCGATGGCGACGCTGGTCTTGCCGGAGCCGGAACGCGGCGCGCCGACGATGAGGCCACGGGTGGTCATAAGGCCAATGCTCCTTCCTCTTGCAATCGGTGCAGCGTTTCGCGCATGCCGACGATCTCGCCCACGACGATCAGCGCCGGTGCGCCAAAGCCCCTGGCGCGCGCCTCTTCTGCGATATCGCCCAGCGTGCCGATAAGTACCCGTTCCTCGGCCGTGGTCGCGGCCATGAGGACGGCGGCCGGCGTGGCTTTCGCAAGCCCGCCCGCCGTCAGGGCGTCGGCGATCCGGTCCAGGTTGCGCATGCCCATGTAGATCACCAGCGGCTGACCGGTCTTTGCCAGCGCGGCCCAGTCGAGATCGTCTTCCGTACCCGCTGCGTGGCCGGTGACAAGGATGACGGCCTTGTTGACGCCGCGCAGCGTGGCCGGAATGCCGGCCGCGGCGAGCGCCCCGAAGGCGGAGGTGATGCCCGGCAGGAAGCGGAAGGGAATGCCGGCTTCCGCGAGCGCCAGCGCCTCCTCCCCGCCGCGGCCGAAAGTGTTCGGATCGCCGCCCTTCAGCCGCAAGACGCGGCGGCCGGCCCGCGCTCTTTCCACCATCAGGCGGTTGATCTCGTCCTGCGGAGTGGAGGGCTTGCCCCCGCGCTTGCCGACGAAAAGACGCTCCGCGCCCGCCGCCGCCTTCAATACATCCGGCTCGACGAGTGCATCGTAGATGACGGTATCGGCCCGGCCGAGCGCGGCCACCACGTCGAGCGTCAGACAGCCGAGCCCGCCCGGCCCTGCGCCGGCAAGCCAGACATGGCCCGGCTCGAAGGCCGCCGGGGCGTAAGCCAGCCGCGCTATCGCGTCACCAAGGCTCATAGCCCCTCCCGGCCCCTGAAGCGCCGCTGATAGGCGGCATCGTAAAGCGCGCTTTCGCGAAAGCCTTCCGCCCCGAGGCCATGCCCGACGAAGATGATCGCGGTCCGTTCGATCGGGCTGCGTGCGACCTCGCCCTCGATCGTCGCCAGCGTGCCGCGCACGATGCGCTCGTCCGGCCATGTGGCACGCGCGACGATCACCACCGGGCAATCACGCCCGTAAAGAGGTGTAAGCTCCGCCACGATCTCCCCGAGCTTGTGGATGGCAAGGTGGATGGCGAGCGTGGCGCCCGTGCGGCCGAACGCTTCCAACGTCTCGCCTTCCGGCATCTTCGAGGCACGGCCGGAAACGCGCGTCAGCACGAGGCTCTGGGCGACCTCCGGGATGGTGAGCTCCCGCCCCAGCGACGCTGCCGCGGCGGAGAAGGCCGGCACGCCGGGCGTGAGCGTATAGTCGATGCCGAGCCGCTCCAGCCGCCGGATCTGCTCGGCCACCGCGCTCCAGACCGAAAGGTCTCCCGAATGCAGCCGGGCCACGTCGCGTCCCGCCTCGTGGGCGGCCAGATATTCGGCCTCGATCTCGTCGAGCGACAACGGCGCGGTGTCGACGAGCCTGGCGTCCGCCGGACAATGGGAAAGCAGTTCGCCGGGCACGATGGAGCCGGCATAGAGGCAGACCGGGCAGCGGGCGAGCAGGTCGCGTCCCCTGACGGTGATGAGATCCGCCGCGCCGGGGCCGGCGCCGATGAAATGTACGGTCATGTGTCGTCCCTGTCTTGCGCGATGGCGCATGTGACGTTGCCTGTTGCGATGCGCGGGCCCAGAAGGCGCCCCTCTTCGCCCACTGCAGCGAGCGCGGCTGCCTCGGCGAGCGAAGGAACGCCGGTCGCGGCCAGGGAAGCGGCCGAGCGGGTGAGGCAGCGGGCCGAGACGCGCTTCAGATCGCATTCTGAAACTGTTATCAGAGGTAATCCCAAAAATTCCGCCGCTCCGGCAATGCCAGGCTCGTCTCCTTTTGAGGCAGCAGTGGCGAGGGCGTCGATTTGCGGGTGTGGCGCCTCTGCCCCGCCGACGGGTTGAGACGTATCTCCCGAAAGGATCGGCAAACCCGCACTCTTGCGATTTCTAACACTTAGCCTCCGCTTTGCTCCGGCTAAGCCGTTGAAATCGCTTTCTCCCCCGCCAAGGGGGAGAAAGGCGCCCGCACCAGTGAGGCCATCAATCTCCACCGCCGGCAAGTTGTGGCGCAGCAGCGGCGCCTCTTTCTCCCCCTTGGCGGGGGAGAAAGTAAATTCCTGGGCTTGGGCAGCGCACAAGTCCTTGGAATTTACAAGAGAGGGGGTCGGCCGATGCTGTTGCAACAACGCAGCCAGCGCCGCCTCCACCGCCGCGAGTACGTCGCCCACGGCCACGCCTTTGCGGCAGCCGATCCCTGCGACCCTCATGGCTTCCTCCAGGCCCATTGGGTGACCGGCATGGCCGGTCGCCAGCCGGTCATCCCGCCGATGGGTGCTGCGCGGGAGAGCGCGATCCGGGTGAGATCGCCGCCGATGCGGGCATGGAGATGAAGGAGAACGGCTTCCATCTCCAGCGTCACCCCATTGGCAACCAGGCGCCCGCCGAACGCAAGCGCCGCGACGGCCGCATCCATCACGCCTTCGTCGCTGCCCCCGCCGCCGACGAATATCGCATCCGGTGCGGGCAGGTCTTCGAGCGCGCCGGGCGCCGCGCCTTCGACCACCCTCAGGTCCGGCACGCCGAGTTCCGCGGCGTTCCCGTATATGCGCCGTGCCCGTTCCGCGTCTTGCTCGATCGCCACCGCGCGCATGGAGGGATGCGCCAGCATCCATTCGATGGCGACGGAGCCGGCGCCCGCCCCGATGTCCCACAGCAACTCCCCGCGCCGCGGCGCGAGCGCGGAAAGCGTGACCGCGCGGATTTCGCGCTTGGTGATCTGCCCGTCATGATCGAAGAGATCGTCAGCAAGGCCGGGGCCGAGTGGCAGGACGCGCGCACCGGCAGCTTCCCGCATCTCGATCGCCACCACGTTGAGCGGATCGAAAGCGCGCTCGTCAAGTTCCCCGGCGGGGAAGGTGCTCACCTTCTCGCGCGGGCCGCCCAGCGCCTCCAATATGTGCACGCGCGCGGCGCCGAAGCCGTTGCGCCGAAGCAGGGCGGCAACCGCCTTCGGTCCGTCGCCGTCGGAGGTGAGCGCGATGACGCGCCGGCCCGGATGGAGCAGCGGCAGGATGCGCTCGACCGCCCGGCCGTGCAGCGAGACGGTCTCCACCTCCTGGAGCGCCCAGCCGAGCCGGGCGGCGGCAAGGCTGAAGGCGGAAGGTGCCGGGACGACCTGCATCTCGGCGGCGTCCACGTGGCGCGCCAGCGTGGCGCCCACGCCGAAATGAAGGGGATCGCCCGAGGCGAGCACGCAGACCCTGCGTCCGCGCAAGCCCAGCACCTCGGTCATGGCGCTGTCGAAGGGCACCGGCCATGGCCGCGCCTCACCGCCGATCAGCGATCCGGCCAGATCGAAATGACGCCGGCCGCCGAAGACGAATTCCGCCTGCGCGATGAGATCGCGCGCTTTCGGGCTCAGCCCGTCGGCGCCGTCCTCGCCGATGCCGACGATGACGAGCCATTTCTCCGTTGCGCCGGCACGGGTCCATTCTCTAGATGGCATGATGAACCCTCGGCACGTTCTCATCCTCGGCGGCACGGGCGAAGCGCGACGGCTTGCCGAAGCGCTGGCCGGCGAGCCTGCCCTCAGCGTCACCCTGTCCCTGGCAGGACGTACTTCGAACCCGCGCGCGCAGACAGGTCATGTGCGCGTCGGCGGCTTCGGGGGCGCCGATGGCCTGGTGCGCTACATGCGCGAGAACGGCATCGGCATCCTGGTCGACGCCACCCATCCGTTCGCCGCCCGCATTTCGCAGAATGCCGAGCGCGCGACGACTGAAGCCGGAGTGCCGCTCGTGAAACTGGAGCGCCCGCCCTGGCAGGCCGTCGAGGGCGACCGCTGGGTCGAGGCCACGGACGCGGCGGAAGCCGCGCGCCTTCTCGGCGCGGCACCGCGCACGGTCTTCCTCGCCATCGGCCGGCAGGAACTCGTGCCCTTCGCGGCCTTCTCCCAGCACGCCTACATCATCCGCAGCGTCGATCCGGTAGCGCCAGAGGACGCGCCGGCCGGGGCGCGCTTCATCCTCGAACGCGGGCCCTTCGACGCGGCGGCGGAGCGGGCGCTGCTTGAAGAAAACGGCGTCGACATCGTCGTGGCCAAGAACAGCGGCGGCGAGGCCACCTACGGCAAGATCGCCGCGGCGCGTGCGCTCGGCCTGCCCGTCGTCATGGTGCGCCGGCCCCGGCCGCCGGCGGAGGGCGGCATTGCCACGGTCGAGGAGGCGGCGGCGCGCATCCGTCATATGGCGGGTCTCCCGGTCGAACGGGGAGAATAGACGAGCGGCGCCCTGCCCTTGCGTTCGATCACGCGTGTCTCCGCCGAGCCGACGATGATGCAGGTCGCCATGTCGGCCTGGTCGGGGCGGGCTTCGCCGAGCGTGGCCACGGCCATGTGTTCGTCGGCCCGGCCGACGGCGCGGCCGAAGATCACCGGTGTCGCCTCCGGCAGGATTTCGCGCAGGATCTCGAAAGCGCGCCCAAGCTGCCACGGCCGGGCGCGGCTGATGGGGTTGTAGAAGGCGAGCACGAAGCCGGCGCCGGCGGCTGCCCGCAGCCGCGCCTCGATCACGTCCCAGGGCTTCAGATTGTCCGAGAGCGAAACGGTGCAGAAATCGTGTCCCAGCGGCGCGCCCGCGCGGGCGGCGACGGCGAGCATGGCGGTGATGCCCGGCACGACGCGAAAGTCGATTTCGCGGCCGCTGATCGGATCTTGCTCAATCGCCTCGCATATCGCCGCAGCCATGGCGAAGACACCAGCATCGCCGCCCGAGACGACCGCCACGCTGCGGCCCGAAGCCGCCATTTCGAGCGCGGCGCGGGCCCGGGAGAGCTCTTCGCGATTGTCAGAGGCGTGGCACGTCTGATCGGGTGCAAGCTCCAGCCGGTCGAGATAGGGGCCGTAGCCGAAGAAATCGCTCGCCGCCTCGATCGCGGCGCGCGCTTCCGGCGTCGTCTGGTCGGGATTGCCGGGGCCGAGACCAATGACGGTGAGGCTGCCGGTCATGGCCGGTTCCTCGGTTCTGCAAGGGCGGCGGCGGCTGCAGCGCTGCTCCCCCTCACCGATCCCGCTTCGTGGGGGAGAGAAGCCGCCGGCCGCGACGTAGGGTGCTCTTCCTGGCCCGGACCTGATCCGGAGTGGCCCGCGAATCGGGCCGGTGAGGGGGCAGCGCCGGCGTCTTCGTCTTGCTCTCGCCAGCCGGGCACGAGCACGATGGAGAAATAGGCCGCCCTGTCGTCCGGCTTGTCGGCGAGGGGCATGGCGACCATTGATTCCATCGTGCCCCGTTCGACGAACATCGCCTCATCCAGCTTGCCGGCGCCTGCCAGCGCGCGGCGGATCTTCGGCAGGTTGCGCCCGACCTTCATGACGATCGCGGCGTCCGCGCTCGCCAGCCGGCTTGTCAGCTCCGCCTCGGGCAACGTGCCGGGCAGCACCGACAGCACATCGTCCCCCTGGGCGATCGGCAGGCCGACCGCCGACCAGCAGCCGGACATGGCCGTGACGCCGGCGATGACCTCGGTCGGATAGCGGCCCGCGAGCCGCACATGCAGGTGCATGTAGGAGCCGAAGAAGAGCGGGTCGCCCTCGCTCAGAACGGCCACCGTGCGGCCAGCCTCAAGATGCGCCGCGACGGTGCGGGCGGACTCCTCGTAGAACGCCTCGATAGCGCGCCGATAGGTCGGGTCGTCCTTTGGGATCTCGGTCGTCACCGGATAGAGAAGCGGCAGTTCCACCACGTCGGGTTGGATGTAACGCGCCACGATCGTCCGCGCATTGGACATGCGCCCCCGCTTGGCGAAATGGGCGACGACGTCGGCCTGCGCCAGCGCCTTGACCGCCTTGAGCGTGATGAGCTCCGGGTCGCCCGGCCCGGTGCCGACGCCGATCAGCCGCCCGCTCATAGGCCAGCCCTCGCGAGCGCATTGACCGCAGCCGCCGCCATGGCGCTGCCCCCGAGCCGCCCGCGCACGATAGCGAACGGGATGCCGTGATCGCCAGCCGCAAGTGCCTCCTTCGATTCCGCGGCACCCACAAAGCCCACCGGCATGCCGATGATGGCGGCCGGCCTCGGCGCGCCGGCCTCGAGCATGTCGAGAAGATGAAAGAGCGCCGTCGGTGCGTTGCCGATGGCGACCACCGCGCCTTCGAGCCGGTCGCGCCACAGCTCCAGCGCCGCCGCCGAACGCGTATTGCCGATCTTTGCGGCAAGCTCCGGCGTGCGCGGGTCGCGCAGCGTGCAGACCACGTCGTTTCCGGCCGGCAGCCGCGCGCGCGTGATGCCGTGCGCCACCATCTCGGCATCGCAGAAGATCGGGGCGCCCTTTGCGAGGGCCGCCCGCGCGGCCTCCACGAAGCCGGCCGAGAAGACGAAATCCCGCGCCGCCTCCACCATGCCGCAGGCATGGATCATGCGGACCGCCACATCCGCTTCCCCCTGGGCGAAGCGCGACAGGTCCGCTTCCGCCCGGATGATAGCAAAGGATTTCTCGTAGATGGCGGTGCCGTCGCGGATATAGTCGGAATGGATGCTCATGAATTTTGCCCTTGCATGGAGGCGCGATCGTCTTCGGCCAGTTCTTCGAGCAGCGCCTCGAGGTCCGGCGCGCGGTCTGCGCCGTCGTGCATTATCTGGTGGCCGTCTTCGGCGCCCAGCAGCGTCACAGCGGGACCGGACGGCCGGGCACACTGTTTCGCGCAGCCGGAGATGTGGACCGGGTTTTGCCGCGGCAGATCCGGCCGCCGCGCCACCAGCCGATCGGCCAGGCGCTTCGTGGCGAGATGGGCCGAGGCGCAGGCGGGGCGGCCCGCGCAGGTGGCGATAAAGAGACGCGGGTCGGCGCCGTCGACGACGAGACCGGCCTCCTCCGCATCCGTCAACAGCACCTCGTCCTCATTTCCTGAAAGGCCGAGAACGAGCAGGCCGCGCCCCGGCGCGAGGCGGTTTTCGCGGTTTTCGCCAATGCTTTCGGCAAAGCGGGCAAGAGCGCCGCTGTCGATCTGGCCATAGGCCAGCGCGAAGCCGCGCGCCTGCCCGCCGCCGGCGAGGTGGAAACGGCCGACCGGCAGGCACGGCTCTGATCGGCCGGTCGCTGGCGTGGGCACGCGGCCGGTGATCGCGGCCAGTTCGGCATCGGAAACATCGCGGGCGCGGGCGGTCGGGCCGTGCTCGGCGACAGCGGCAAGAACACGCAGCGTGATCTCCGCCGCCTCGCTTTGCGAAAAGCGGCCGAGCACACGGGCGGTGGACGATGAGCCGCCGACACGGAGGAGCCAGGTGATGGCGCTTTCTGCGCAGATGCCGCGCCCCTTCGCCCTTTCAGCCAACTCTTCTCCTGCCACCGCCTCCAGCTTTACATCAGCGATTATTCCGCCAAGGCCAAGCACGCCGCCGCCATCCACCGTCACGGAGACCTTCGGCCCCAGCCGTGACGCGAGCCCGAGTGCTTCGGCGCGCTCGCGGATCTCGCGCGCGCGTTCACGCGGGTCGGCCGCCTCGTCCCTGTCGAGCCCGGCAAGCGGGTTTGTCTCGACCGGCAATCCGGAGCGTACGGCGATACCGAGCGCATCCACCTGCGCGGCCAACCCGCCGGTGCTTTCCAGCGTCAGCCCCCTCACCTGCAAGCTGCCGCGTGCGGTGATCTCGACAATGCCGTTGCCGAAGCATGCCGCCGCGCGGGCGAGCCCGGCAAGTTGGCGGCCGGAGAGCCCGGCCACCGGCGTCAGGCGCGCGAGCAGGCCGTCGCCGGTCTGCATCGGCTCCAGCAGGGTGGGACAGGCGCCGCGCCGGCTGCTCATGCCGCTTCCTCCTCCGCCCGCGCCTCGGAGATCAGCGCGGCAAGGTCGTTGTCGACGGAATTGCGCAGCGGATGCCACAGCCCGCGGCGGCGCGCATCGGCGAAGCGCTCGGCCACGGCGCGCAGTGCCGCCGGGTTTTCCCGCAGCATGAAGTCGCGCAGGTGCGCGTCCTCCAGATAGGCCTTATGCACGGCCTCGATCAGCGCGGGGGAAATAGCCTCGGTCGTCTCGGCAAAGCCCACCAGCCGGTCCACGGTCTCGGCGAACTCCGCCGCCCCGCGCGGCCCGTGGCGCATCTGCCCTTCGATGAAACGCGGATTGAGCGCGCGGGCGCGGACGGCGCGGGTGACCGCCGCCGCGAGTGAACGGGCACGCGGGCGGGCGGGATCGGTGGTGTCGAGCACGACGAGATCCGCCTTGCCCCCGAGTGCGGCGACGGCCGCCGAGAAGCCGCCGATGAAGGCGACGTCGGCGGTGCCCTCGAGAAGGTCACGGCCGGGATCGTCGCCCGCATGGACAAGGAGATCGGCGCCGGCGACACGCTCGGCAAAGGCGCCCGGCACAGAACGCCCCTCCCCTTCCGCGCCGCCGAAGGCATGCGAGGCGGCGTCGAGATAAGCCTGGCCGAGCTCGGCGCGCTCGTCCCAGTCGCCGTGCGACAGGCGCTCCTCGATGCCCGCGCCATAGGTGCCGGGCGCCGAGCCGAAGATGCGCGCCGGCGCCCTGCCCTCGCGTTTTGCGGCCAGAGCCAGCGGGTTCTCGTCCTCCGCCTCCTCGCGGGCGGCCACGGCGGCCACGGCGGCGTCGATGAGCGCGATCTGCACGGGGAACATGTCGCGGAACAGGCCGGAAATCCGCCAGGTGACGTCGATGCGCGGCCGGCCGATCGCGGCCGGCGGCAGCACTTCGATACCCGTGACGCGGCCGGTCGCCCTGTCCCATTGCGGGCGGCAACCCATAAGCGCCAACCCTTGAGCGATCTCCTCGCCACCGGTGCGCAAGGACGCGCTGCCCCAGAGGTCGAGCACGAGCGCGCGCGGATAGTCGCCATGTTCCTGCAGATAGGCGCGTACGATCTCCTCGGCCGCAGCCTCGCCGAGCGCCACGGAAGTCGGTGTCGGCAGGGTGCGCGGGTCGGCGGTGAAAAGATTGCGGCCGGTCGGCAACACGTCGGTGCGCCCGCGTGCCGGCGCGCCCGAGGGGCCCGGCGGCACGCGCTTTCCGTCGAGCGCGGCGATGAAGGCCGTGCGCTCGCGTTCGGCACTTTCCCGCCGCAGGGGCTCGGCACCGTCCTCCGCGCGGCCATAGACATGCAGGCCGTCCTTGATGGCGAAATCCTTGAGGTCGCACAGCCAGGCATCGATCCTGAGCAGGGCTTCTTCCGGATCGTCGCTCTCCGACACCCCTGCTTCGCGAGCAAGCCCGCTTTCCCCCGCCGTCTCGACAATCAGCTTCGCCAGCCGGTCGCGGCGGCGCCGGTCAAGACCGTCGGCCTGGGCGAACTCGTCCACCAGTCGCTCGAGTTCCTGCTGCTCTTCGGAAAGTCCGGCGCCGACGAGCGGCGGCGTGAGATGGCCGAGCGTGACGGCGGCAATCCGGCGCTTGGCCTGGGCGGCCTCGCCGGGATTGCTGACGATGAAGGGGTACACGACCGGCAGCGGCCCGGCGACGATCTCCGGGAAGCAGGTGCGGCTCAGCGCCACCGCCTTGCCGGGCAGCCATTCCAGCGTGCCATGGGCGCCGAGATGCACGAGTGCGTGACAGCCGAGCGCTGCCCGCAGCCATACGCCGAAGGCGACGAGATGATGCCGGGGCGGCAGGAAGGGATCGTGATAGTCCACCCGGCGGTCGGCCGCGCGGCCGCGGTCCGGCGCGAAGCAGATGGTGACATTGCCAAAGCGGGCGGCAC
The DNA here is from genome assembly GCF_034427935.1 of Chelativorans sp. M5D2P16. Classification (NCBI taxonomy): domain Bacteria; kingdom Pseudomonadati; phylum Pseudomonadota; class Alphaproteobacteria; order Hyphomicrobiales; family Phyllobacteriaceae; genus Chelativorans; species Chelativorans sp. M5D2P16. The sequence goes on from NZ_JAXQNM010000003.1 coordinate 64,109, forward strand.
GGAAGCGGAAGGCGCCGTCGATCAGGTCTTCCTCGGGCACACCCCATGCGGCTTGCACGGACTCGCGCACCTCCACCGGCAGGTTTGCAAAGGCCGCGGCGTAGTCTTGCCCGGAGAGGGAATCGCCCTCCCGTTCCAGAAGGCGCATCAGATCGCGCGGCGTTTCGGGGATATCCTCGACTTGATAGCCCTCCGCCTTCAGGTCGCGCAGCATCTCGATGGCGCTTTGCGGCACGTCGAGGCCCACGGCATAGCCGGCGCGCCCGGTGGCGGCCGGATAGTCCGGCAGGATGATGGCGAGCTTGCGCGCCGCGCGCGGCGTCGCCTGCAGCTTGAGGTTGGCGGCGATGCGGTCGGCCACCTGTTCCACCCGGTCCGGCTCGGGCCGGTTCACCTGCAGGCCGACGGCAAGGGCGGGGTCGGTCTCCTGCGGCTCCTTGAAGGAGATGGCGCCGGCCATGATGCGCCCGTCGAGTTCCGGCAGCACGACATGCATGGCGAGATCGGCCGGCGCGAGGCCACGGTCGCCTTTCTCCCACGCCTTGCGCCGCGTGGTGGCGACGGCCACCTGGAAGACAGGCAGGCCAAGCCGGTCGAACAGCGCCTCGCCCTCGCCCTCCATGCTGCTGGCGAAGGCGGTGGCGGTGATGAGGGCGGCGGTCTGCAAAGCCTTCACCGTCTCGTCGAGAAGCTGCCGGGCGGTGTCGTCGCGCAGGGTGGCGACGAAGATGGGCACGGCGCGTATGCCCCGCTCCTCCAGCGCCTTTGTCAGAGCATCGATGGGTGCGACGTCGCTGGCCAGAAGCATCGAACGGTAGAAGATGATGGGTACGACGGGGCTGGTGCCCTGAGCTTGGGATGCGGCTTGGCTCTCTCTCTTGCGATTTCTAACACTTAGCTTCCGCTTCGCTCCAGCTAAGACGTTGAAATCGCTATCTCCCCCGCCAAGGGGGAAATAGGCGCCGGCTTCAACGCCGCTGCCACTCTCAGATGCCGGAAATGTGGAGGAACGGAGCCGCGAGGGGTCCCTCTCCCCCTTGGCGGGGGAGAAAGCAAATTCTTGGGCTTGGGCAACGCCCAAGTCCCTAGAATTTGCAAGAGAGGGGGCCGGCAAAACACGTCGAGCAAAATACTCCACTCCCACTACGCCTGCCCCCGGCGCGTAACATCCGGCTCTTGCCAATGGGCGCGGTTCACCCGTTTCCACTTCGCGGCCGGCGAGCCGCGCCATGTGGCGGACGGCAAGACCGATGTTCTCAGGCCCACCCTCGTGAAAGCAGGCGAGCAGCGCCGCATAGCTGTTTTCGGACACGGTCGAGAGCGTCGCCAGGCGCTCGTCCCGTTCCCCACCCTCACCGGGCAGGAGCGCCAGCGCGATCCCTTTCTCGCGCGCCATGGCGGCGAGGCGGTCGCAACCGTAGCGCCACCAGTCATGGCCGCCGAGGATGCGGGCGACCACGACGCGCGCATGGGCCGCCACGCTGTCGACCCAGAGATCCACCGACATGGGATGGCGCAGCTCGCGCAAGGGGGCGAGCCTCAGCGAAGGCAGCGCTTTTTCGTCTGCCTTCCAGGCCGCGGCAATGCCCGAAAGGTCGCTGTCGGTAAAGGACAGCGCCACCATCTCCGCCGGGCTCTGGCGAAGGTCGACCGGCTCGATCAGGTCGTCGAGCGAGGCGGAGCTGGTGGCGAGGATGTGCATCGTTTCATGCCGCCAGGAGCTTCTCGACCGCCGTCCGGTCGAGGCCCTTGAGGCCGATGACGACAAGACGCGTGCCGCGTGCCTCGTCCGCCTTCCAGGGGCGGTCGTAATGATGCGTCACGCGCGGACCGACGGCCTGGACCAGGAGCCGCATCGGCTTGCCCTCCACATGGGCGAAACCTTTGAGCCGCAGAACGTTCTCCGCTTCGGCCGCCGCCGCCACCTTGCGGGCCAGCGCCTCGGGGCTCGCCACTGCCGGCAGGTCGAGTACGAATGTGTCGAAATCGTCGTGCTCGTGATCGTCGGCGCCGTCATGATGCGACTTGCGGTTCTCGATGTCGTTCTCGACCGCGAGCCCGAGACCGAGCAGCACGCCCACATCGACCTTGCCGTTCATGCCGGGCACGATCTTGGTGCCGGCGCGGACATGGCCGTTCATGCGGCCTTCGGCGCTGGCGAGGTCGCCTTCATTCAGAAGATCGGCCTTGGAGAGGATGATGAGATCGGCGCAGGCTACCTGGTCGTCGAAGACCTCCTCGATGGGATCGTCGTGGTCGAGCGATTCGTCGGCCACCCGCTGCGCGGCGAGCGCCTCCATGTCGGCCGCCACCTGGCCGCCGGCCAGCGCCGGCCCGTCGACCACCGCCACCACGCTGTCGACCGTCACGCGGCTCTTGATCCCCGGCCAGTTGAAGGCCTGTACCAGGGGCTTCGGCAGCGCCAGCCCCGATGTCTCGATCAGGATGTGGTCCACCCTCGGTTCGAGTGAGAGGATCCTGTCGAGTGCCGGCGCGAAGTCGTCGGCCACGGTGCAGCAGATGCAGCCATTGGCCAGTTCCAGCACATCGTCGTCCGTGCACCCCTCGAGCCCGCAATTGCGCAGGATCTCGCCGTCGATGCCGATATCGCCGAACTCATTGACGAGCACGGCGATCCGGCGCCCGCCTGCCTGTTCCAGCACGTTGCGGATCAGCGTCGTCTTACCGGCGCCCAGAAAACCGGTGATCACCGTGCAGGGCACGCGTTGGAGAGCGGCGGTCATGGAATCTCCTTCAGGCTGTCATAGGTGGGAATGCGTGCGATAAGCCCCCGCTTGAGCGCCTGGGGCCGGCCGCGAAAGGGCATGAAGCCGTCCTCGGAGCGGGCGAACAGCGCCGCACCCGCGATCAGGTCTTCGCCGCTGCCCGGCTGCAACTCGCCGAAGACATAGGACCAGCACCCCTCGCGCAGGATCGCCGCGGAAAGGCCGCGCTTGCAGTTGCCGAGGCAGGCCACCTGCCGCACGCGCACACCGCCTTCCGCGCCAGCCCGGGCCGCCTCCCTGGCAAGCCGGCTGCCCGGGCGGGGCACATCGTCGCCATCTCCCGGACGCCGGCACGAGCTGCACACGACGACGGTCACCGCCTCGAGCGGGTCCGGTTCGCAGAAATCGCTGGTGGAAGAAGAATCCGCCGGTTCTGGAAAGTCGCTTTTCAAAGTCGCATCCTTTGCCCGGGTCACCCGCCGGGCGGTAGGCGTTCACAATCACGACGGCAGGTCTCCTGGCTCACGGATCACCGCCTTCCGCCGCCTTCCCGAATGCCCGGCCGGGCTTTCAGTGGCCTTGTGGCGAAGGGCTCTCCGCTTACAGTTGCGGGGACAGCTGCGGAATTGCCCGAAGGCGCACCGCATTCCCTCTTAGCTCCCGTCCGGAAGGGACGCGAGAACCGTCGGCGGCCATTTAGAGCCGGCACGACGGCGCTGTCAACGCGATTGCGCTCACATACCGGGTCATCTCTGCGAATGTAACTTCTCGTTGAGCTCGCCTGGTTCTTATGCTCTGGTCAGATGCATGGGAGGGTATGTCTACATTCTCGCATCGCGCAAAAACGGCACGCTCTATACGGGAGTTACCAGTGATCTCGAGCAGAGAATTTGGGAGCATCGCGAGGGCATCACTGGTGGTTTCACCGTAAAGTACGGCGTGAAGCGGCTGGTGTGGTATCGCGACTATCATGACATCCGCGACGCGATCGAAGACGAGAAGCGCATCAAGAGATGGCGCCGGAAATGGAAACTCGAACTGATCGAATCCGTGAACCCGCAATGGGACGATCTCTACGAGACACTGAACGGATAGCGAACCACCCCACCGCGTCATCCCGGCCGACCAGCGGGAGAGCCGGGACCCATTGAGAGGCGCAGGCGGATGCTGGGTTCGGCGAGGCGGTGATGGCGGGCGCCCCGGCGAATACCCGGCCGCGCTGCCCAATGGGTCCCGGATAACCCTCCGGGTTTCCGGGATGACGGAGGTGTGGCGCGCAAAATTCGTCCTTGCCCGCGCGCGCATTTCAGCTAAGGTCTGGCGCGTCGTCGGTTCCCCTTGGGGACGAGAGAGGGAACGCGGTAGGGGCCAGGGCCCTGATCCGCGGCTGCCCCCGCAACTGTAAGCGGCGAGCTCAGCCCGAGCGCCACTGGAGCTTTCAAGGCTTTGGGAAGGCGGGCGAAGCCGAGACCCGCGAGCCAGGAGACCTGCCGCCGGCGGAAACGAAACCTGGAATGCCCTCGGGCGGAGGGCGAAAGGATTGACGATGACAGCTTCCACGACATTTCCCGCCGAATCGGTGAAATCGCGCGTTCTCCCGCTCCTGATGACCGGCTTCCTGGGGCTTTTCATTGTCGGCTTCGCCGGCTTTGCCCAGATGGACGTCGTCCACAACGCCGGACACGACTACCGCCACTCCATGGCCTTTCCCTGCCACTGAGCGTAAAAAGGCCGATATCATGTCTGTTTTCAGGAATGCGGTGTTCCTCGCCGCGATTGCCGGCCTGTTTGCCGGCATCGTGATGACGGGGCTGCAGAGCTTCTTCACAGTGCCGCTGATTCTCGAGGCCGAAACCTACGAATCGGCCGCGCCCGCGCACGATCATGGTGGCGAACACGCCCACGAGGCGGCCGCCGGCGACCACCATCACGGCGGGGAAGCCTGGGCGCCGGCCGACGGCGCGGAGCGAACCTTCTACACCGCGCTCGCCAACATCGTCACCGGCATCGGCTTCGGCCTGCTGCTTGTCGCCGTCTCGGAGCTTGCCGGCGGCATCGGCGGCTGGCGGCAGGGGGTCGTCTGGGGTTTGGCCGGTTTCTCGGTCTTCACGCTGGCGCCGGGCCTTGGCCTGCCGCCGGAACTGCCGGGCATGCCCGCCGCCGATCTCTTCGCGCGCCAGTTCTGGTGGGTCGCCACCGCCGCTGCCACCGCGGCCGGCCTGGCGCTGATCGCCTTCGGGCGCAATCCGCTGCTGGCCGTGCTCGGCGTGGGTCTGATCATAGCGCCGCACATCGTCGGCGCGCCGCAGCCGGTGACGCACGAAACGGATGTCCCAGCGGATCTGCATCGGCGCTTCGTCATGGCAGTGACGATGACGAACCTCGTCTTCTGGGTGGTTCTGGGCGGTGCTGCCGGCTTCCTGCGGACGCGCTTTGCCGAGGGGCTGGGCACGGCGCGAAGCAGCCTTGCCTGAGGGGCACCTCACCCTGGTCCTCGGCGGCGCACGCTCCGGCAAGAGCCGCCACGCCGAGGCCCTCATCGAAGCCTGTCCCGCGCCCTGGACCTATATCGCGACGGCGCAGGCCTTCGACGGGGAGATGCAGGCGCGCATAGCCGAGCATCGCAGCCGGCGCGGGGGAAATTGGCGGGCCATTGAGGCTCCCCTCGCGTTGCCTGAGGCGCTCGCCGACGTTCCGGACGGCCAGCCGGTGCTCGTTGACTGCCTGACGCTCTGGTTGACCAACGTCATTCTGGCAGAACGGGACGTCGAGGCGGAATGCGGCCGGCTCGTCGAGGCTCTGAAAAGCCCGCGCGGGCCGTGGGTCGTCGTCTCCAACGAGGTGGGGCTTGGCATCGTGCCGGAAAACCCGCTCGCCCGGCGCTTTCGCGACGCGGCGGGAAGCCTGAACCAAAAGGTCGCGGCCGGGGCCGGAAGCGTGGTCTTCATGGTCGCCGGCCTGCCGATGAAGGTGAAGTGACATGCACGAGATCGAAGACAAGGATGCAGAACGCCACAAGGCCAAGATGGCCAAGCGCAAGGCGGTGCAGGACGCGGAAGTTGCGGAAAAGAAGATCGAGAAGGGTCTCCTGATCGTCAACACCGGGCCGGGCAAGGGCAAGTCCACCGCCGCCTTCGGCCTGGCGCTGAGAATGTTGGGCTATGGCCGGCGTGTCGGGGTCGTGCAGTTCATCAAGGGCGCCTGGCATACGGGTGAGAAAGACGCCCTCGCCCGTTTCGGCGACCAGGTGGAATGGCACGCCATGGGCGAAGGCTTCACCTGGGAGACACAGGATCTGAAGCGCGACATCGCCGCCGCCGAGCGGGCCTGGGGGAAGGCCAAGGAACTGATGGCCGACCCTGCCTTCGGCCTCGTCATCCTCGACGAGCTCAACATCGCCCTGCGTTACGACTATCTCGACCTGGACGCGGTCGTGGAAGGGCTTCAGGCCCGCCGGGCGGACCTCCACGTCGTCGTGACCGGGCGCAATGCCAAGCCGCAGCTCATCGAAGCGGCCGACCTCGTCACCGAGATGGGCCAGGTGAAGCACCACTTCGGCGCCGGCGTGAAGGCGCAGCAGGGGATCGAGTTTTAGGCCTCAAGGTGCATAGACGGAAATGCCGGTGCGCTCCCATGTATCCTCGTCATTCCGGAAGCCGCAGCGAAGCGGAGGCTGTCCGGGATCCATTCCGGAACGCGGGAAGGAATGGATCCCGGCTCGCGGAAGCTCCGCTCCCTTGGTCGGGATGACGGCGAAGGCGCGTAGGGGCGCCGGCACGTCTTGTTGGTTCTCCCACGCGAGGCGCCCATGCCCGCGCTGATGTTTCAGGGCACAGGCTCGGATGTGGGCAAGTCGCTGATCGTCGCCGGGCTTTGCCGCGCCTTCGCCGACCGGGGCCTCATCGTCCGTCCGTTCAAGCCGCAGAACATGTCGAACAATGCCGCCGTGACGGTCGACGGCGGGGAGATCGGCCGGGCGCAGGCGCTCCAGGCGCGTGCAGCGCGGGAGGAACCGAGCGTCCACATGAACCCGGTGCTTTTGAAGCCGCAGAGCGAGGTGGGCGCCCAGGTGGTGGTGCGGGGCAAGGTCGTCGCCAGCGCCGGGGCCGCCGCTTACCAGTCGATGAAGACGGATCTGCTTGGCGACGTGCTCGACAGCTTCCGCCGTCTCAAGGCGGAAGCCGACCTCGTGCTGGTGGAAGGCGCCGGCAGTGCCTCGGAGACCAATCTGCGGGCAAACGACATTGCCAACATGGGTTTCGCGCGGGCGGGCGGCCTCCCCGTCGTGCTGATCGGCGACATCGACCGCGGCGGCGTGATCGCCAGCCTCGTCGGCACGAAGCACGTGATCGATCCGGCCGACGCCGCACTCATCCGCGGCTTCATCGTCAACCGCTTCCGCGGCGATCCGGCCCTGTTCTCCTCGGGGATGGAAGAGATCGCACGGTTGACCGGCTGGGCACCCTTCGGGCTCGTCCCCTTTTTCGATCAGGCGCGGCGGCTTCCGGCGGAAGACGCGCTGGCGCTGACGCAGAAACATGTCTCCTACGAAGGCAGGGGCCGCATTAGGATCGCCGTGCCGATCCTGCCGCATATCTCGAACTTCGACGATTTCGACCCGCTGGAGGCCGAGCCGGAGGTCGAGCTGGTGCGCGTGTGGCCGGGCGCGGCGCTGCCGGGCGATGCCGCGCTCGTCCTCCTGCCCGGTTCGAAATCCACCATCTCCGATCTCGCGGCGCTCCGACAAGCCGGGTTCGACATCGACATTCGCGCGCATCTGCGGCGCGGCGGCTTTGTCGTGGGCCTGTGCGGCGGCTTCCAGATGCTCGGCCGCACGATATCCGACCCGAACGGGATCGAGGGCCCGCCGGGCACGGTGGAAGGCCTCGGCCTTCTTAACGTCGCGACCGTCTTATCTGCGGAAAAGACATTGCGCCCCTCCGAAGGCCGGACGGCGGACGGCATCTCTTTCAAGGGCTACGAGATGCATATGGGCCGGACGACCGGGCCGGACTGCACGCGCCCCTTCGCGCGGCTTGCCGAGGGCCGGGCGGACGGCGCGGTCTCCGCGAATGGGCAGGTCTTCGGGACCTATATGCACGGCCTCTTTGCCGACGACCGGCAGCGCTCGGCCTGGCTCGAACGGCTCGGCGGTGCGGCCTCGGATCTCGACTACGAGGCTGGCGTGGAGGACACGCTGGATGCCCTGGCGCGGCATCTCGAAACCCATCTCGACCTTGACGGGCTTCTCAGCCATGCAGCATGACGAGCCCCGCCAGAACGCCCAGAAGCGCGATCAGCAGCGCGTCGGCCGTGCGATAGAGCTTGAGGGCACGGCGGATGTCGGCGGCACGCGCTTCCCGCCGTCCCCCCTCGCCCATGGTGGCGTCCGCGACCGCCACGCCGCCATAGATGCGCGGGCCCGCGAGCGCCAGGCCGAGCGCGCCCGCCATCGCCGCCTCCGGCCAGCCGGCATTGGGCGAGCGGTGCCGGCGGGCGTCGCGCAGCACGGTACGCCAGACCTTTGCCGGCGAGGCTTCACCGGTGAGCCGCGCCGCCGCCACGAGGAGCAGTGCAGTCAGCCGCGAGGCTGGCAGGTTGGCCAGGTCGTCGAGACGGGCGGCGGCCCAGCCGAAGGCCTTGTGACGCGGCGTGCGGTGGCCAATCATGCTGTCGGCGGTGTTGACGGCCTTGTAGACGAGCGCGCCGGGAAATCCCAGCACCGCCAGCCAGAAGGCCGGCGCCACCACGCCGTCGGAGAAGTTTTCCGCCAGGCTTTCGATGGCTGCACGGGAAATTCCCGCTTCGTCGAGCTCGGCCGTGTCGCGCCCGACGATCTGAGAAACGGCCTTTCGTCCGGCCGCCAAACCTTCCGTCTCCAGCGCCTCTGCCACGGCTTCGACATGGGCGGCAAGGCTGCGCTGGGCGAGGAGCGTGCTGGCGAGCAATGCGGTGAGGAGGAGCCCAGCGCCGGCGCCGAGCGAGGACTGGACGAGCCAGCCGATCCCGCCGGCGATCAGGACCAGCACCGCCAGCGCGACCATGCCGCCAGCGCGCCGGCCGCCCTTCGGCCATTCGGCGCGGTTGAGCCGGCGGTCGAGAAAACCGATCAGCCCGCCCATCCAGGTGACCGGGTGGCCGATGGCGCCGAACAGGCGGTCGGGATAGCCGATCACCCGTTCGATGGCGAGCGACAGGAAGGCTAGAATGAGGGTCATGGCATCGCGTCTGGAAGACCTGGGCAGTGAAGTGACCGATCACGGCGGCAGCCTCGGGCGCGCCGAGACGCTGTTCCCGGGCGCCCCGAAGCCGTGGCTCGATCTTTCCACGGGTATCAACCCCTACTCCTATCCGCTTCCCGACTTTCCGGCCAGCGCCTTTGAACGCCTTCCCGAAGAAGAAGCACTTCGGGACCTCGCCGACATCGCCGCCCGCGCCTATGGCGCCCCGGCCGGCGCCAACGTCGCGGCAGCGCCGGGAACGCAAATCCTGCTGCCGCTCGTCGCAGCATGCGTGCCGCCGGGCAAAGCCGCCGTGCTCTCGCCCACCTATGCCGAGCACCGGCGCGCCGCCGCGCTCGCCGGGCACGACGTGCGAGAGGTTCAGGATTTCGCCACGCTGTTCGACGCGGATCTTGCGATATTGGTGAACCCGAACAATCCGGATGGCCGCGTGATCAACCGCGCCGACCTTCTGGCGCTTGCCAGGCACATGCGGGAAAGGGGCGGTCTCCTCGTCGTGGACGAGGCCTTCATGGATGTGGGGCCCGAGGCGGAGCGGCTGGACGGGGACGTGGAGGCGGGTGGCATCGTCGTGCTGCGCTCCTTCGGAAAGTTTTTCGGGCTCGCGGGCCTGCGCCTCGGCTTCGCCATCGCGGCCCGGCCGCTGGCGCAGGTCTTGCGCGCCAGGCTCGGGCCTTGGGCCGTCGGCGGCCCGGCGCTGGCGGTCGGCCGCGCGGCCCTTTCAGATTTTCAGTGGCAGGCGGAAATGCGTGCGAAGCTGATGAAACGAACCGCCGCGCTCGACGTTTTGCTGGCCGAGAGCGGGATCGCCGCTGCCGGCGGCACGCCGCTGTTCCGCTTCCTGCGCACACACGAGGCTGAAAGCCTTTTCAATGCGCTCGGGCGGGACGGTATATTGGTGCGCAATTTTAGTGGCGACCTGCACGCCTTGCGCGTAGGATTACCGGGCGATGAGGATGCGTTCGACCGGCTTTCCCGATCCCTCCGCCGCTGGCGGCACGCGGGCTAGGAACCTGGCCATGATCCATGTGACACCCCTTTCCTGCCTGACCGACATCCTGGAGACGACGCGCGCCAGCCACCTCGTCTCTCTGCTCTCCACCGAGGCCGAGCCGCCGCGGCCCGCCCACCTCGATCCGTCCTGCTGCCTTCACCTGTCCATGAACGATATCGTCGAGGAGATGCCGGAGCTGGTCGCCCCCTCGCGCGCGCATGTCGAAAATCTGCTCGATTTCGCCTACGGCTGGAACCGTGCCGCGCCGCTCGTCGTGCACTGCTTTGCCGGCATCAGCCGCTCCACAGCGGCCGCCTACACGATCGCCGCCGCCCTCCAGCCCGCCCACGACGAGATGGAACTTGCCCGCGAGCTGCGCCGCCTTGCTCCTTCAGCCACGCCGAATGCCCGCATCATCGCGCTCGCCGACGACCTTCTCGGCCGCCAGGGCCGCATGGTCGAGGCGATCCGCGCGATCGGCCGCGGCGCCGAGGCCTTCGAGGGCACGCCGTTTGCCTTGCGCATCGATGTCGCGGGCAAGGGGCGTCGGTCGTAGAGGGCCAAGTCCTTAGAATTGCCAAAGAGGGGGTAGTGCCCTGTTGTTTAGAGAGCCCTACACCCCGCGCGCCGCCGGCTCGCCATCTTCGGTGAAAGCGCCGCCGCCCTCCGGGTCGTAGAGGTAGTTGACCATCAGCCCATGCGCCTCGCGCATGGCCTTGGGCGAGCGGTCGGCCACGAAATTGATCCGCTCCAGCCGCGCGCCGTTGCCGAGATGGAAGCGCGCGACCTGGTCCATCGGGCGGCCGCGCCGATCGCGCGCTTTCAGGAGATAGAAGGCTGCGGCCGCCATGAGCGCCGGGCGCAGGGCGGCCGCCTTGTCGGGATCATGCGGCCACTCGGGATCGTCCAGCAGCGCCAGTGCCGCCCTCTGCCGGTCGTCGAGTGGTGCCGGTCCGCCTGCCGCGCGCGCTTCGGCAAGCCAGTCCGCAAAGCCGCCGACGGGGGACAGTGTGACGAAGGTTTCAAGCTGCGGCAGTTCGCGGCGCAGGATCGCCGCCGCGTCCTTGATCAGGAACTTGCCGAAGGAGATGCCGCGCAGGCCGGGCCGGCAGTTGGAGATGGAATAGAATACGGCGACCGTGGCCTCCGCGGCGCGAATCACCTCACGGCCTTCCTTGAGGATCTCGTCGATCGCCGACGGCACCTCCCGCATCAGCGCGACGGAGAGGAAGATCAGCGGTTCGTCCGGCGCCCCGGGATGAAAATCGCCGAAGCAGCGTCTGTCCTCCGGTTCCAGCCGGTCGCGCAGCGCCTTGCGGCTGCCGATCTCGTGCACGGCTTCGCAGTGCATGATCTTGTCGCGAAGTGCAGCCGGCGCAGACCAGTCGATGGAACGTAGCACGAGAAGACCCCGGTGAAACCGCAGCGAGCCAGGATCTTGCTTCGACCACTTCCCGACGGGAAGGGTCAAGGCCTATTTCCACAAACGTCTTCAGGCTGGTAAATGCTGAAACGCTCGACAGGAGAAACATGAATGGTCGTGAATGGGGCTAAGCTGGACGATGCCGCGCGCGCGGCCTGGCTCTACTACGTCGCCGGCAACACGCAGGACCAGATCGCCGCGAAGCTGGGCGTATCGCGTCAGTCGGCCCAGCGGCTGGTCTCGCTGGCGGTTTCGGAAGGGCTGGTGAAGGTCCATATCGACTACCCCATCGCCCGCTGTCTCGACCTTTCGAAGGCGCTGCGCGAGACCTACGGATTGTCCTTCTGCGAAGTGGTGCCGACCGATCCCGATTCGACGTCGGCGACGCTGGGCGTCGCCCAGGCGACGGCGCTGGAGATCGAGCGATGGCTGCGCCGCTCCGATCCGTTGGTCATCGCCATCGGCACCGGGCGCACGCTGCGTGCCGCCGTCGAACAGCTCAGCACGATCGAATGCCCCCAGCACCGCGTTGTCTCGCTGACCGGCAACATCGCACCGGACGGCTCGGCCGCCTATTACAACGTGGTCTTCACCATGGCCGACAAGGTGAAGGCGCGGTTCTTCCCCATGCCGTTGCCCGTCATCGCCTCCTCCCGCGAGGAACGCGCTACCCTGCATAGCCAGCCCATGATCCGCACGACGCTGGATCTCGCGGCCAGGGCCGACGTGACCTTCGTCGGCATCGGCGAGCTCGATGACGAAGCGCCGCTCTACCTCGACGGCTTCATCACCAGGGAGGAACTCGGGGCACTGCAGGCGGCAGGCGGGCTGACGGAGATCGTCGGCTGGGCATTCGACGGCGAAGGCCGCCTGATCGAGGGCATCACCAACGAGCGCGTGGCGAGCGCGCCGATCCCGAGCCGGGAAACCTCGATGGTCATCGCCTCGGCCATGGGCCCCAGAAAGCTGCCCGGCATCCGCATCGCCCTGAAGGGCGGCCTGATCGGCGGCCTGATCACAAACGAGACCACGGCCGAGGCGCTGCTCGGCTAGAGCATTTCGCAGCCAAGTGGAATCATTCGGCGTGGCACAAATGCGGCGAAAACGAATAGATAGAGCACCCTGCTCCAGTGGCTGTCGTTTTCGACAGGTCGTGCATCTTTGCGCCTTCCTGCGTCCTGCCGAGCAGCTTCCCCTCAATACGTGGTAGTGACCACTACCTCGCCCTCGCGTTCGAGCACATGCACGACCACCTCGGTATCGACCTGCCGCAGTGAAACGTCGAGGCGGCCTTGGGGCAGGGTTAAGCCGCGCAGGGTCACCTCCTCCAGGAATTCCGGCAGCATGGGCTGGTGGAAAGTCAGCGTGCCCTGCGCCGCATCGATTGCCATGCCGAGGCAGGATTGCAGGATGGAGAGTGGGGCCACTGCGGCCCAGGCTTGCGGCGAGCAGGCGACGGGATAGAAGGTGGGGCCGCGGCTGCGCTGGCGCGGGAAACCGCAGAAAAGCTCCGGCAGGCGCCGCAGGTCGATATAGGTGGCGGCGGAAAACAGCCCCTCGAAGACGCGTGCCGTCTCTGCGCGGAAGCCGTAACGGGCGAGTCCGGCGGCGATCAGCGCGTTGTCGTGCGGCCAGACGGAGCCGTTGTGGTAGCTCATCGGGTTATAGCGCGCCTCGGTGGTGGCGACGGTGCGGATCCCCCATCCGGAAAAGGAGGAGCGGTCCATCAGGATATCCACAACGGAGCCGGCGCGTTCGGGATATGCGATCCCGGTGAACAGCGCGTGCCCGGCATTGGAGGAGCGTATGCGGCACGCGCGCTTGTCGCCGTCGAGCGCGAGCACATAGGTGCCCAGCTCCTCGTCGAAAAAGGCCCGATCGAATTGCGCGCGCAGTTGCTCGGCCCGAGCTTCGAACTCGATCGAGCGCCCGCGTATCCCGAGCGCCTGCGCCATCTGTGCAGCCGCCTTCCACGCGGCATAGACATAGCCTTGCACCTCGGCCATGGCGATGGGGCCGACGGCGAGCCGGCCGTCGGCATGGAAGACGGCGTCGTAAGAGTCCTTCCAGCCCTGGTTGGAAAGACCCTCCACCGTGCGCCGGCCATACTCCACGAAGCCGTCACCGTCGCGGTCGCCATATTTTGTGACCCAGGCAAGCGCTGCCTCGACGTGTGGCCATAATTCGCGGATCGACGCCACGTCGCCGGTGCGCTCTAGATAGCTGCCGGCAAGGAGGACGAAGAGCGGCGTGGCATCGACACTGCCGTAATAGCGGCGGAACGGCACCTCGCCCAATTCCGCCATCTCGCCGTAGCGTACTTCGTGCAGGATCTTGCCCGGCTCTGCATCGGCAGCCGGATCCTCGGTCTGCGCCTGATTGGCGGCCAGATGTCTGAGCACACCGCGGGCGATCGCCGGGTCCAGCCAGAGGGTCTGGAGCGCGGTGATCAGCGCATCCCGCCCGAAGACGGTGCTGAACCAGGGAATGCCGGCATAGGGATAGGGGCCGTCTTCGGTCTCCGTCATCAGCATGTAGAGGTCGGCCACGGCCCGCCGCACGGCCTCGTTGAAGACGTCGTTCGATGTGGTCACCGAAGCGGCATTTCCGACGGCGGCGCGCATGGCGCGACGGGCCTCGCGCAGGCCGGAGAAGAACTGCCGGCGCGGCGTCAGCTCCCACGGGCTTTCGCCGCAGGTCACCTCGACGAAGAACTGCCGCGTCTGCCGCGGCTTGAGCTCGATCTCGTAGACGGCGCGCCCGCCGGTCAGTTCCTTCGGTGCCGGGTCGAAGCGCAACGTCGTCTGCCGCTCTACACCGTCGAGCCCGGTATAGGCGAGCACGGTGCGGTCCGCCGACACTTTCGGCGTATGCAACTTGCCTCTCCTGGCCCGCCGCGCGCCGCGCACCTCGAACAGATCCGCGAAATCCGCGGCGAAGGCCAGTTCGAGCTGCACCCGCCGGGTGGACTCGTCGTAGTTGCGCACGCTCACCCGCTCGAAGCAGGTGGCGTTCCACAAGAACCGTGTACGGCGAATATGGATGACGTCGTGCTGCAGCTCGAGCCCGCCCTCCGCGTAAAGATCGGGATTTGTGAGGTCGAAGGTGAGAAGCGCATTGTCGTCGCGCAGCATGGAGCTCAACAGCAGCGGCCGCTCGCCACCGATCGTCAGGAAGAAGTGGGAGAGATAGCGCGTGTCGCGGCAATAGATGCCCTCGGGGCTGCCGGGTCCCGAGAGCGCGTCCCCGTTGTGGTCGAACATGGAGAAGGTGTCGCCGTCCTTCTGGGTGCGCGGTCGCCGCTCCTGGAGCGGAGCGGTGGCGGCGATGAAGAACTGCGGTGTTCGTACCGTGCCGAACTCGTCCGGCTGCGGCGCGAGAGGATCGGTGCGCTCGTCCATTGCACCCACCATTCGCTTTGCGCCTTGGAAACTCAAGCCACTGTCTGCACGCCCGCTCCCGCAGCTTCTGTCGGGAACGGAATCATGTGCATGCGATGGTGCATCAGAGAATCGTAAACGTCCAGATAGTCCCTCGCCATGCGGCTGGCGCTGAAGCGCTCCTCGAAAGCGCGGCGCACGCCGGCGCGGCTGATCGCGCCGACCCGGCCGACCGCGCTCACCGCCTCCTCGACGGAACCGACGATGTAGCCGGAAACACCTTCCTCCAGCACCTCCGGAACCGAGCCGCAGCGGAAGGCGATGGTCGGCGTGCCGCAAGCCATCGCCTCGATCATCACGAGTCCGAAAGGCTCCGGCCAGTCGATCGGAAAGAGAAGTGCCGATGCGTCGCCCAGGAAGGCCGCCTTCGCCGTCTCATCCACCTCGCCCACGTAATCGACGTTGGGATGGCGGTCGATCATCGGCTTGATCACGTCGCGCCAATAGTCCTCATCGGCCTTGTCCACCTTCGCAGCGATCTTCAGCGGCATGCCGCTCCTGACCGCAATCTCGATCGCCCTGTCCGGACGCTTCTCCGGTGAGACGCGGCCGAGAAAGGCGAGATAACCGCCCTGCCCGTGCGGGCTGAACGGGAGGATATCGAGCGGCAGCCCGTGCTGCACCGTGGCCGCCCAGTTCGCCATTGGCAGCGGACGGCGCTGGTCGTCGGAAATGGAGACCACGGGGATTTCCGGGAACGCCCGGTAGAAGGGCTGGAGGTCGGGGAGATCGAGCCGTCCGTGCAAGGTGGTCACGGTGCGGTGTGCAAAGGGGCGGATAAGGGGAAAGTGCAGGAGATCGATGTGGAAATGCAGGATGTCGAATTCATCCGACCTCTGCCGCACCTCTTCCAGCATGATCAGGTGGTAGGGAATGGGGTCCCTGATGGCGGGATCGAGCCTCAGCGCCTTTTCGGCACAGGGTACGAGCTCCGCCGATGTCAGCGAATCGCCCGAGGCGAACAGCGTCACCTCGTGTCCCTGGCAGGCCAGTTCCTCGGTGAGATAGGAGACAATGCGTTCCGTTCCGCCGTAGAGCTTCGGGGGAACGCTTTCGGCCAGCGGCGCAATCTGGGCGATCTTCATCGGCAACACCTCCTCTTTAGAGCAAGCATCACAAGGGTGCCCGGGAACGGGCGAAGGAACACCGAATGCGGGTAGTTCGCCGATGATTTAGGAGCCGTTTTGCCGGCGAAAAGAGGGGCCGCGCATTTTTGCACGAGGGCGGTCGCCTCAACCGCGCCTCGGGGGGTCGTGGGGGCCGGTCTTCGTCTACGAGGCGCGCTTTCTCGATATCGTCCCCGACCAGCGCATCATCTATGCCTTCGACATGCATTTCGGGGACAGGCGCGCCACGGAAGAAGGCATGGACCGGCTGCAGCCGTTTCTCGACGGCGCGCTTTAGGGCCTCGGCCGTTTGCGGCGCGAGGCGGGTTTTCGGTGCGGAGCCTCTCGCGCCTCTTCTGTCTTGAAGGTATCGGAATAGCGCCGGCAATCCCTCGCCGCGCGGCGGCAAGCGCTCGCCGTCGACCCGGCCGCGAAACGCCCCTTGCACGATATCCCATATTTAAATAGTTTCTTCACAAGAAAACAGGCTCACCCTTGTGGAGGAGACATGCCGAACCTATTCAAAGGCGCGCCCCGGACCGGACGGGCGGCCTGGGAGCACGCCCGATGACGGGTGCCGACAGTGCACAGGACGAGGATCTCCCGCTTGCCGGGCTCGTCGTGGTGGACATGAGCCAATTCCTTTCCGGGCCGTATTGCTCGCTGCGTCTCGTGGATCTCGGCGCGCGGGTGATCAAGATCGAGCGCCCGGGCGCCGGCGACCTGTCCCGCCAGCTTTATCTGAGCGACACGGAGATCGGCGGGGATTCGACCATCTTCCACGCCATCAACCGGGGCAAGGAGAGCCTTGCCGTCGACCTGAAGAACGCGGACGACCTTGCCGCCCTGCGCAAGCTCCTGAAACGGGCGGACGTGCTGATCCAGAATTTCCGCCCCGGGGTCATCGAGCGCCTCGGCCTCGACTATGCCTCCGTGCGCGCCATCAACCCGGGCATCGTCTACGCCTCGATCAGCGGCTATGGCGAAGACGGCCCGTGGGTGGCGCGGCCCGGCCAGGACCTGCTCGCGCAGGCGCGCTCCGGCGTCATGTGGCTGAGCGGCGACGACGGCCAGGGGCCCGTGCCCTTCGGCCTCGCGGTGGCCGACATGCTGGCCGGCGCGGCGGCCGCGCAGGGCATTCTCGCCCGCCTCGTGCGCCGCGGCATCACCGGCAAGGGGGGGCACGTGCAGACCAGCCTTCTGGAAGTGCTGGTGGACCTGCAATTCGAGGTCCTGACGACCTTCCTCAACGACGGTCGCCGCCTGCCCAGACGCTCGGCCGTGCGCAGCGCGCACGCTTATCTCGCCGCCCCCTACGGCGTCTATCCTGCAAGCGACGGCTTCATCGCCATCGCCATGACGCCGCTCCCCAAGCTCGCCGAGCTGATGGAGATCACCGCACTCGCGCCCTATCGCGACGATCCGGCGAGCTGGTTTTCCAAGCGCGACGAAATCAAGGCCATCATCGCCGAGCGGACGGCGGAGAAGACCGTCGGGGAGTGGCTCGCGATCCTCGAGCCGGCGGATATCTGGTGTTCCAAGGTGCTCGACTGGAACGACCTCATGGACCACGAGGGCTTCAAGCATCTGGACATGCTGCAGACCGTCCGCCGCGAGGACGGCGTGTCGATCACCACCACCGCCTCGCCCATCCGCCTCGGCGGACAGCGGGCCAAGGTCGACCGCGCCGCCCCGCGCGTCGGCGAACACAGCGAAAAGATCCGTCGGGAGTTCGGCCTGTGAGCACCGTCAAACTGAGAGGCATGACCTGGAACCATCCGCGCGGCTACGACCCGATGGTCGCCTGCGCGCGGCTTTGGCGCGAAAGGACCGGTGTCGAGATCGCCTGGGACGCGCGCTCGCTGCAGGATTTCGAATCCTTTTCCGTCGAAGAGCTTGCCCGCCGCTACGACCTGATTGTCATCGACCACCCGCATGTCGGCCAGATCACGGCTGAAGGGTGCCTTACCCCGCTCGACGTGCCGGGGCGCGAGGTGGACCGCGCCGCACTGGCCAAAGGCAGTATCGGGAGATCCTATCCGAGCTACGAATGGCAGGGGCACCAGTGGGCTTTTCCGATCGACGCGGCGGCCCAGGTGCAGGCCTGGCGGCCCGACCTTCTGGAACGCGCGCCGACGGTGTGGACGGAGGTGCAGGCGCTCGCCCGCGAGGGGCGCGTGCTCGTGCCACTGCGTCCGCCGCACTCGCTCATGTGCTTCTTCACCCTCGCCGCGCATCTCGGCCATCCTTGCGCGGAAACGTCCGGCGAAGAGGGCGCGCTGATCGATGAGGAGGCGGGCGCCACCGTCTTCGAGATCATGCGCGAGCTTGCGGATCTGGTGGATTCCGCCTGCATGGACATGGACCCCATCGCCGTTTCGGAGGCGATGGCAGAGGAAGGCGCCCGCATCGCCTGCGCGCCGCTCATCTATGGCTACGTCAGCTACGCGGTTGAAGGTTTCCGACCGCACCGCCTGTCCTTCGCCGACATCCCGACGATGGGCAGCGGCGGTCCCGTGGGCTCCGCCCTCGGCGGCACGGGCATTGCGGTCTCGGCCTTTTCGGCGGCACGGGAAGCGGCGATCGACTTCGCCTACTGGGTGGCGAGTGGCCCGGTCCAGCGCGGTCCCTTCGCTGAGGCCGGCGGCCAGCCCGGCCACGCCGAGGCCTGGGAGGACGACGCCGTCAACGCCGCGACGGGCGACTTCTACCGCGCCACCCGGATGACGCTTGAAGGCGCCTGGCTGCGCCCGAGACACGATGGCTACATGGCCTTTCAGGAGAAGGCCTCGGAGCGGGTGAACCGCGGCTTGCTGGAAAAGCACGATGGCCGCGCTGTCGTAGCCGACCTCAACCGGCTGTTTGCAAGGTCACGCCGACCGTCAGGATGAGCTGCCCTCGCGGCAGCCCGGCGTGGATGCCCAGCGGGCGACGCTCTCGATCATTTCGCCAACATGCCGCCGGTCGTCGGCGAGCTCCGCCAATTCGGAAAGGCGATGGGTTCCGGTCAGAACATCGATGCGGCGACGGTCGAGAGGCTGCCCGGTCAGCTTCTCATATTCGGAGACGACCCGCGCCGTCAGATCACGGGAGATGAAATTGGTGTAGATGAATTCCTGATGGAGATCGCCGAAGCCTGAGTCGCCGAAATCGTAAATGCCGTTGAGGGTGGATGTTTCATGGTCGAAGGCCATGTTCCAGCCATGGCCGTCGAAGAAACCATAGGTGCTGCCGCAGGGGTCGGCGCCCATTTCTTCAAATCCGGCCAGCGTCCGCTCCGCAAAGCTGCGCAATTCGGACGGAAGAACGGGGATCGCCTTTGCCCGGATCTTCTCCGGAGCAAGCCAGGGTTCGATCGGTTCCGCGCCCGCCGCAGCCAGCTCGTCCCGATCCAATGCATGCAGTTCGGCGTAGAAGAGCGCGATCCGCGACGCGAGGCGTTGCCGGTCCCGCTCCTCCAACCGGTCATAGTCGGCCGTGACCAGGTGATCGCCCTGCAGCTTCTCGTGCCGCGAGAAGAGGGGCGGGCCCGATTGCACGGCTAACTCGGGAACCGGTACCGAAACCGCCGGGCGGATAACCGCGAGCAGTCTCGCCTCCCTTACGAGCGCCCTTTCGGCCTCCGCATGACGCGGAAACTTGAATATCCAGCGGTTGTCGACATCCACCCCTGTCGAATCCCAACCCTTGGACAAAAGGGTAAAGCTGGCGCCCGACAGCTCGGGGAAGCTGTCGAGGATCAGTCTCTTCAGTGATTCCAGTTCAGCCTCGGCCATAGCTCGCGTCCATACGCGTGCGCGACGATGTCAAAGCCCCCAGATCCGCCGCGCGTTCTGCCGGAAGAGCTTCGCCCTTTCCTCCTCGCTTGCGCCTGCGAAGAGCACCTGCGTGGCGGCCGCCCAGGTGGAAAGGCCGCCGCCCAGCGTGCAGACGGGCCAGTCGCTGCCCCAGACCACGCGGTCAAAGCCGAAACAGTCGACCGTGTGCTCGACCCAGGGGCGCAGGGTCTCCACCGTCCAGCTTTCCGGGTCGGCATAGGCGACCACGCCGGAAATCTTGGCCGCCACGTTCGGCCGGCGGGCGATCTCGGCCATGTGGGCGCGCCACGGCTCGACCGCATCGCCCTTGATGTCCGGCACGCCGCAATGGTCGAGGATGAACTGCACGTCCGGCGCAAGGTCGGCAAGCGCCATCGCCTTGGGCAATTGCCGCGGCAGGACGCAGAGATCGAAGGTAAAGCGGGTGCCCGAAAGCCGGCCGATGTTCTCGCGGAAAAGCGCCCCCTCGGACACGTCGTCCGGCACGACATGCAGCACGCGGCGGAAGCCCTTCACCAGCGGGTTTTCCTGCTGTCGCTCCAAAAACGCGGCAAAGCCCGCGTTCTCCGGGCGGCAGGCGGCGATCGCGCCGACGAGCAGGCTGTCCGGGCGCCCCTTCAGCCCGCCCACATAGTCGATCTCGGCCTCGATGTCGTCCTCTGCGACGTCGACTTCCATGTGCAGGGTGTTCTCTATGCCCACCCGGCGGGCTTCTCGCGCATAGGCCTCGTAGGAAAAATCCCGGTCGAGCGCCGGCGTGCCGGAAAGCCACGGGTAGCTGAGCTCCGTGCGGTCGATGACGTGCAGATGCGTGTCGATGAACATTGGTCCTCCCTCCTCTGAGGTGCAGCTATTTCCTCAAAATAGAGCCGTTCCCGGACAGTCGGGGCGCTTTATAACCCTCTGTCCGGCAGAACAGGCGGGTGTAGAGCGCACCGGCTTCTCTTGTTGAACCGATCACACTAACCCCCGCCTACCCCGGCGCCGGCAAGCTGTGAAAGCCGCTCGGTGGTCTTGAGCACGAGTTGCATGGTGCCGGAGATGTCCGGCGCGCCCTGGGTGTTGACGAGCGCAATGTAGGGCACGGTGAGCGCGGCGATGGCCTTGCCGTCCGGCCCGAGAACCGGGGCGGACAGGTTGAAGACGCCGGCCGTCTGGGCACTCGGCATCATCTCGTAGCCGCGGTCGCGGATCTGATCGAGCCGGTCGAAGAACTCCGGCGAAAGCGCCGGCTTCTCGTTGCTGCGGGCGTTCTCGGCGATCATCATCTCGCGCTCTTCCGGTGAGCGGAAGGCGAGCAGCACATGGCCGGACCCCGTATCGAACAGGCCGATATGGGAGCCGACGCGGATGGAGATGCCCCAGTAGCCGGGCGCCTCCTGCTGGGCGATGACGACGGCCGAGCCGCGGTCGAAGACGGCGAGCTGATTCGCCTGGCGCGACTCCTCGGCAAGCTCGCGCATCAGCGGCGTGGCGTAGGAGACCAGCCGCCGCACCGGCGCGTGGAGCTGCGCCAGGCCGAACAGCTTCAGGGTAAGCGAGAAACGGTCGCCGTCGATCCGCGTGACGTAGCCGCGGCGCACCAGCCGGTCGAGCATGCGGTAGAACTCGTTCGGGCTGCGCCCGAGGTGCTTGGCGATCTCCGCCTGCGTCATGCCGCCGTCGACGCCCGCCAAAAGCTCCAGGATATCAAGGCCCTTGTCCAGGGCAGGCGCGCGGTAGCGCTCGTTCTCTTCCTCTTTCACAGCCCTCTCCGATAAAGCCCGTTCTTCATATACGCAACCGAACGCAGGGTGCAATTGCGGTTTGCGCTTGACGCCCATCATAGCAGATGTTTGTATATGAATTAAGCTCTCACCAATGAGAGCAACGAATGGAGCCCCGGCGCCTTTGCCGCGGGCGCTTGCCTTGGGAGGTCATCATGAAAAAGTCGCTCCGCGGCGCCTCGATCGGCGTTCTCGCCCTGGTGATTGCGGCCGCGCCCGCCGCCGCGCAGGAACTGCCGGGAAGCTTCGAGGGCGTCACCATCGACGCCAAGCTGATCGGCGGCCAGCAGTACGAGGCGCTCTATGCCCGCATCGCCGAATGGGAAGAGGCGACGGGCGCGACGGTCAACGTCGTCTCGAAGAAGAACCATTTCGAGCTCGACAAGGAGATCAAGTCGGACATCGCCACCGGCACCATCAGCTGGTGCGTGGGTTCCAACCACTCCTCCTTCGCTCCGCAATATCCCGACATCTACACGGATCTTTCGGCACTCCTGCCGCAGGAAGAGATCGACGCCTTCGTGCCGGCCAACATCAAGGCCTCCACCCTCGACGGCAAGCTCGTCATGCTGCCGCGCGCGCAGTTCGACGTCTCCGCGCTCTACTACCAGAAGAGCCTTTACGAGGACGAAGAGAAGAAGGCCGCTTTCCAAGAGGAGTACGGCTACGAACTGGCGCCGCCCGACACCTGGGAAGAGGTCGCCGACCAGGCGAAGTTCTTCGCCGACCCCCCGGATTTCTACGGCACCCAGTTCGCCGGCAAGGAAGAGGCCATCAACGGCCGTTTCTACGAGATGCTGGTGGCGGAAGGCGGCGAATATCTGGACGCAGAGGGCCGTCCCGCCTTCAACTCCGAGGCCGGCGTGCGGGCGCTCAACTGGTTCGTCGATCTCTACGAGGCCAAGGCCGTGCCGGCGGGCACGACCAACTATCTGTGGGACGATCTCGGCCAGGGCTTCGCCTCCGGCACCGTCGCCATCAATCTCGACTGGCCGGGCTGGGCGGGCTTCTTCAACGATCCCGAATCCTCCAAGGTCGCCGGCAATGTCGGCGTGAAGGTGCAGCCGAAGGGCTCTTCCGGAAAGCGCACCGGCTGGTCCGGCCATCACGGTTTCTCGGTCACCGAGAACTGTGCCGACAAGGAAGCCGCCGCCTCGCTGGCCTGGTGGCTGACCAACGAGGACAGCCAGAAGCTCGAAGCCTCGGCCGGTCCGTTGCCCACCCGCACGGGGGTGTGGGACTGGGTGATTGCGGAGGCCGAGGACGATCCCTACCGCCAGGAGGTGCTGGCGGCGTTCCAGAAGGCGGCGGAGCATGCCTTCCCGGTGCCGCAGACGGCCGCCTGGATCGAGATCTCCAACGCCGTCTACCCCGAGCTTCAGGCCGCCATCCTCGGCGACAAGACCCCGCAGCAGGCGCTCGACGACGCCGCCGGGGAAGCGACCATGATCCTCGAGGATCTGGGCGAACTCTGAGGTATCCTCCCATGGGGGCGCGGCGCCTCACGCGCCGCGCCCTTGCCTTTTGCAGATGAGCGATATGAAATTCGGCGCGACAACCATAGAGGCACGGCGTTCCTTCACGCCCCCCTTGGGCAAAGGCAGGCGGTTCGGTTGGCGCTGGCGCCTGCCCGCCCCCCTCCTTCTGCTGCTCCCCGCCTTCATCGTGCTGGCGGCGGTGGTGGTCGTCCCGCTTCTCCTGTCGCTGTGGTCGAGCTTCACGCCGTTCCGGCTCACCCGTCCCGATTCCATCTGGACCTTCATCGGCCTGCGCAATTACGAGCGGCTTTTCACCGACTGGGACTTCTGGGTCGCCTTCGGGCGCACGGTGCTTCTGCTCACCTTCGCCCTCAATCTCGAGATGGTGCTGGGCCTCGGCCTTGCCCTCCTGGTGGAGAAGGCCACCCGCGGCCAGCGCATGCTTCGCACCATCATGATGTTTCCGATGATGTTCTCGCCGGTGTTGGTCGGCTTCCAGTTCAAGTTCATGTTCAACGACAATGTCGGGCTGATCAACAACGCACTGCAATCGCTCGACCTCACCGACCAGGCGATCCCCTGGCTGATCGACGGCACGCTCGCCTTCATCGCCATCCTGACGGCGGAGGTGTGGTCATCGACGGCCGTCTTCGCGATCTTCATCCTCGCCGGCCTCATGGCCATGCCGCGCGAGCCGGTGGAAGCCGCAAGGGTGGACGGCTGCACGCCCTGGCAGACCTTCCGCTATGTCACCTGGCCCTATCTCATGCCGTTCGCCTTCATCGCCATGACGATCCGCTCGCTCGACATCGCGCGCGCCTACGACATCGTGAAGATCATGACCGACGGCGGGCCGGCGGGACGCACCGAGATCCTGTGGACGCTGATCGCGCGCACCGGCTATTCCGACGCCCGCATGGGCCTTGCAAACGCCATGGCCTATGTCGCCATTTTGCTGTCGATCGTCTTCACGGCCATCTTCTTCCGGCAACTCGCCAAGGCGCGTGCCCAGGTGGGAGCGGAGTGGTAGGATGGATACAAACGCCGCACACCGCCTGAAGCGCGGCTTCGCCAAGGCAGCCCATCTCGTCGGTCTGTTCCTGGCCATGGCCGTCATCTGCCTGCCGGGCTTCTGGATCGTGCTTTCCTCGCTCAGACCGACGGTCGAGATCATGGCCAAGCCGCCGGTCTGGATCCCGCGCGAATTGTCCTTCGAGGCCTATGTCGCCATGTTTTCCGGCGTCGGCAGCGGCGGCATTCCCGTCATCGACTATTTCACCAACTCGCTCGTCATTTCCGTCACCTCGACGGTCATAGCGCTCGCCGTCGGCATGGCCGGCGGCTACGCGTTCGCGCGCTACCGCTTCCGCTTCAAGTCCTCCATCTTCCTGGGCTTCATGCTGACGCGCACCGTGCCGGGCATCGCCCTGTCGCTGCCGCTCTTCTACGTCTATGCCAAGCTCGGCATCATCGACACCCATTTCGGGCTGATCCTTGCTTATGTGGCGCTCAACGTGCCCTTCACGATCTGGCTGATCGACGGCTTCTTCCGTCAGGTGCCGAAGGATCTGGCCGAAGCAGCACAGATCGACGGCTGCACGCGCTGGCAGGCGTTCTGGCAGGTGGAGTTTCCGCTCGCCCGCCCGGGCATCGCGTCTGCCGGCATCTTCGCCTTCCTGATCTCCTGGAACGAGTTCGCGCTGGCCTCGCAGCTCACGCGCTCCACGAACTCGAAGACGTTGCCCGTCGGCCTCCTCGACTACACGGCGGAGTTCACCATCGACTGGCGCGGCATGTGCGCGCTTGCCGTGGTGATGATCATCCCCGCCCTCACCCTCACCTTCATCGTCCAGAAACATCTCGTCTCCGGCCTCACCTCCGGCGCGGTGAAAGGATAGGCCATGGCCACCGTCTCCCTCAAAGGTCTCGTGAAGCGTTACGGCCCCGTGCCGGTCGTTCACGGCATCGACCTCGACGTCGCCGATCGCGAGTTCATCGCCCTTGTGGGCCCATCGGGCTGCGGCAAGTCCACGACGCTCAGGATGATCGCCGGTCTGGAAGACATTTCCGGTGGCGAGATCCGCATTGGCGGCCGCGTGGTCAACGACCTGCCGCCGCGATCGCGCAACATCTCCATGGTCTTCCAGTCCTACGCGCTCTACCCGCACATGACCGTCGCGGAGAACATGGGCTTTTCGCTGAAGATCGCCGGTAGATCCAAGGACGAGATCGCGGCGCGCGTGGCCGAGGCCGCGAAGACACTGGGACTTGAGGAACTGCTGGAGCGGCGCCCCTCCCAGCTTTCAGGCGGGCAGCGTCAGCGCGTCGCCATGGGCCGCGCCATCGTGCGCAACCCGGAGGTCTTCCTCTTCGACGAGCCGCTGTCCAATCTCGACGCCAAGCTCCGGACGCAGATGCGCATCGAGATCAAGAAGCTGCACGCGAAGGTCAACTCCACGGTCGTCTACGTCACCCACGACCAGGTGGAGGCGATGACGCTCGCCGACCGTATCGTCATCATGCGCGACGGCTATATCGAGCAGGTGGGCACGCCGGAGGAAGTCTTCCGCCGACCGGCCACCCATTTCGTCGCCGGCTTCATCGGCTCGCCGCCCATGAACCTGCAAGAGGCGGTGGTGGACGACGGCAAGCTCGCCTTCGCCAATGGCGATACGCTCCCCCTGCCCCGCCGGTTCCGCGAACAGGTAACGGCGGGCCGGAAGGTGGTGTTCGGGCTCAGGCCCGACGATCTCTACCCCGCCGGTCACGGCATCCATTCGGGCGAAGATACGGACGTGCATACGATGGAGCGCCCAATTTCGCTGACGGAGCCGCTCGGCAACGAGACGCTCGTCTTCGCCGAGTTTGGCGCGCGCGAATGGATCTCGCGCATGCTCAACCCGAAGACGCTGAGGCCGGGCGAAAAGGTGGACCTGTCCTTCGACCTGTCGCAGGCGCACCTCTTCGACGCCGAAACGGGCAAGAGCTTGAGGACCTGACAATGGCACGCATCGAAAAGGTCGAGATGCGCATGGTGGACCTGGTGCCGAAGGTCAAGCGCACCGACGCCATCCAGAGCTTCGTCTCGCAGGAAACGCCGATCGTCACCATCACGGACTCCGACGGCGCGTCCGGCACGGGCTACAGCTACACGATCGGCACCGGCGGCTCCTCCGTCATGCGGCTTCTGGCCGACCACCTGGCGCCGCGGCTCATCGACCGCGACGCGGACGAGGTTGAGGCGATCTGGCACGCGCTGGAGTTCTCGACACACGCGACCACGGTGGGCGCCATTACGGCGATCGCACTCGCCGCCGTCGACACCGCGCTGTGGGACCTGCGTGCCAAGAAGTGCGGTCTGCCCTTGTGGAAGCTCGCGGGCGGTGCGAAGGACCGTTGCCCGCTCTACACGACCGAGGGCGGCTGGCTGCACATCGAGACGCAAGCGCTGGTCGACGACGCGCTTGCCGCGCAGGTGCAGGGCTTCCGCGGCTCGAAGGTGAAGATCGGCAAGCCGCACGGGGCGGAGGATTTCGGTCGCCTGGAAGCGGTCCGCAAGGCGGTGGGCGAGACCTACGAGATCATGACGGATTGCAACCAGGGCTTCACGCTGGACGAGGCGATCCGCCGGGCCGAGCGCTTGCGTCCGCTCGACATCGCCTGGTTCGAGGAGCCGCTGCCGGCCGACGACATCGACGGCCATGTGCGCCTGTCGCGCTCCACGTCGACGCCGATCGCCATCGGCGAGTCGCTTTATTCGATCCGACATTTCCGCGAATATATGCAGAAGGGTGCCTGCTCGGTCGTGCAGGTCGATGTCGGCCGCATCGGCGGCATCACGCCCTGGCTGAAGGTGGCGCACGCGGCGGAGGCCTTCGACATTCCCGTCTGCCCCCATTTCCTGATGGAGCTGCATGTCAGCCTCGTCTGTGCCGTGCAGAACGGCAAGTATGTCGAGTACATTCCGCAACTCGACGAGTTGACGGCGAGCGGCATGAAGGTGGAGGACGGAGAGGCCTTCGCCCCGGATATGCCGGGCATCGGCATCGATTGGGACTGGAATGCGGTGAGGGCGAAGAGCCTGCCCGCGTTCACCACCGAGATAACGGCATAGGAGGAGACAATGCAGCGCATGGGAATGGTTCTCGGCCTGAAGCCGGGCAAGGTGGAGGAATACAAGCGCCTGCACGAGGCCGTCTGGCCGGAGGTGCTTTCGATGATCTCGGCCTGCAACATCAGGAACTACACGATCTTCCTCAAGGAGCCGGAGAACCTGCTCTTCGCCTACTGGGAGTATCACGGAGACGATTTCGCGGCCGATGCCGCCAAGATGGCGGCAGATCCCAAGACGCAGGAATGGTGGTCCGTCTGCATGCCGCTCCAGGAGCCGCTGGAGACGCGAAAGGAAGGCGAATGGTGGGCCATGATGGAGAACGTGTTCCATCATGATTGAGCCGGCCTTCGATCCTGCGACGCTTACCCAGTCCTGGCCGAAGCCCGCCAACCCTCGGCCCATCGTCACCTTCGGTGCCGGCTCGATCGTCGGTGATGCGCATTTCCCCGCCTATCGAAAAGCGGGCTTCCCCGTCGCCGGGCTTTACGATCCCGACCGCGCCAAGGCCGAGAAGCTGGCGAACGAGTGGGGCGTGAAGGTCTTCACCTCCGTCGAGGAAGCCATGGCGGTGGAAGGCGCGGTCTTCGATCTCGCCACGCCGCCCGCCCGGCACGCGGAGGTGCTTTCAGCTCTCCCCGACGGCGCGGCCGCGCTCATACAGAAGCCCATGGGGAGCAATCTGGAAGAGGCGACGGAGATCCTGACTCTTTGCCGGGAAAAGAACCTCAAGGCGGCGGTCAACTTCCAGCTCCGCTTCGCGCCCATGATGCTGGCGCTGAAGGATGCAGTCCGCCAGGGCTGGCTGGGCGAGGTGGTGGATTTCGATGCCTGGCTGGCGCTCGCCACGCCGTGGCAGCTCTGGCCCTTCCTGAAGGGCCTGCCGCGCATCGAGATCGCCATGCATTCGATCCATTATCTCGATTTCGTCCGTCAGCTCCTGGGCGATCCGAAAGGCGTCCACGCCAAGACGATCGGCCATCCCGGTCACGATGTCGCCCAGACGCGCACCAGCGCCATTCTCGACTACGGGGAGACCGTGCGCTGTGCGCTTTCCGTCAACCACGACCATGATTTCGGGCGCAAACACCAGGCCTGCGAATTCCGCATCTGCGGCACGCAAGGCGCGGCCTATCTGAAGCTCGGCGTCAATCTCGACTACCCGCGCGGCGAGCCGGACGTCCTGGAGATCTTCCCGAAGGGAGGCGACGGCTGGGTGAACGTGCCGCTCGCCGGCACGTGGTTTCCCGATGCCTTCGCCGGCCGCATGGCCAATCTCCAGCGCTTCGTCTCGGGTGAGGACGACACGCTTGTCAGTTCCGCCGAGGACGCCTGGAACACCATGGCGCTGGTGGAGGCCGCCTACCAGTCGAGCGCGGCACCCGCCACGCCCCTTGCAAAGAGACCGTAGAGCGCCATGAGCTTGAGCCCTCAATATGCAACGTCATCCCGGACAGCCTGCACTGTCGCTCCGGCTTCCGGGATGACGCCCCCGTAAGCGTGCCCTCCAGTTCGACAGGCGGAAAACCATGGAAGACGTAAGGTATTTCGAGGACTACGCAATCGGTTCCACCCGCACCACGACGGGACGGACCATCACCGAGACCGATTTCGTCGTACACGCCGGCCACACCGGCGATTTCTTCCCGCACCACATGGATGCGGAATTCATGAAGTCGACGCCCTTCGGCCAGCGCATCGCCCACGGCACCATGGTCTTTGCCATCGGGGTGGGGCTCACGGCCAACGTCATCAACCCGGTCGCCTTCTCCTACGGCTATGACAGGCTGCGCTTCGTGAAGCCGGTCTTCATCGGTGATACGCTCCGCACCCGCACGACGATCACCGCCAAGGAGGACGACCCGAAGCGTCCCGACGCCGGCCGGGTCGTCGAGCGGTGCGAGGTCTTGAACCAACGCGACGAGGTCGTGCTCGCCGCCGATCACATCTATGTGGTGGAGCGGCGCGCGAAGGCCGCCTAGCATAAGGACTTAAGATGAGCCAGTTGGACGGAAAGACAGTACTGATAACAGCCGCGGCGCAAGGCATCGGCCGCGCGAGCGCCCTCGCCTTCGCCCACGCCGGCGCGAAGGTCGTTGCCACGGACGTCAACGAGGCGCTGCTCAAGGAGTTCGAGGCCGGCATCCTCACGCGCAAGCTCGACGTTCTGGACGATCAGGCAGTGAAGGCGCTCGTGGCCGAGATCGGCCCCGTGGACGTGCTGTTCAACTGCGCCGGGGTCGTCCATTCCGGTAATATCCTCGAGATGAAGGACGAGGACCTGGAGTTTGCCTTCGACCTCAACGTCAAGGCGATGGTGCGCACCATCCGTGCCGTGCTGCCGGGCATGATCGAGCGCGGGGGTGGCGCCATCGTCAACATGTCCTCGGTCGCCTCGAGCATGAAGGGGGTGCCCAACCGCTTTGCCTACGGCACGACGAAAGCCGCCGTCATCGGGCTAACCAAGGCGGTCGCCGCCGATTACGTGGCCCAAGGAATCCGCTGCAACGCCATCTGCCCAGGCACGGTGGACAGCCCCTCGCTCCAGGAGCGGCTGAAGGAGACGGGCGACTACGAGGCCGCCCGCAAGGCCTTTATCGCCCGCCAGCCCATGGGCCGGCTCGGCACGGCCGAGGAGATCGCCGATCTCGCGGTTCACCTCGCCGCCGCCACCTACACCACCGGCCAAGCCTATGCCATCGACGGCGGCTGGACAATCTGATCTCGCAGGAAGAGGCGCACCTTGACCCGCATCACCGACCTGCGCACCCACGACCTGCGCTTTCCCACCTCCCAGTCGCTCGACGGTTCGGACGCGATGAATCCGGATCCGGACTATTCCGCTGCCTATGTGGTGCTGGGAACGGACACGCCGGGGCTCGAGGGGCACGGGCTTACCTTCACCATCGGCCGCGGCAACGACATCTGCTGCCACGCCATTGAGGCGATGCGGCATCTTGTGGTGGGGCTGGAGCTCGACTGGATCCGCGAGGACCCGGCGCGCTTCTGGCGGCACGTGACGGGCGACAGCCAGCTGCGCTGGATCGGGCCCGACAAGGGCGCCATGCACCTGGCCACAGGCGCGGTCGTCAACGCGGCCTGGGACCTGTGGGCGAAGGCCGAGGGCAAGCCCGTCTGGCGGCTGGTGGCGGAGATGTCTCCGGAAGAGATCCTGCGCATCGTCGACTTCCGCTACCTCACCGACGCCATCACGCCCGAGGAAGCGCTCGACATCCTGAAGCGCGCCGAGAATGGCAAGGCCGAACGCATCGCCACGCTTACGCGCGAGGGCTATCCCTGTTACACGACCTCGGCCGGCTGGCTCGGCTATTCCGATGAAAAGCTCGCACGCCTCTGCCGGGAAGCGGTCGAGGCCGGCTTCGACCATGTGAAGCTGAAGGTCGGCCGCGACCTTCAGGACGATATCCGGCGTCTGAAGATCGCCCGCGAGGTGCTGGGGTCGGACCGCTACCTCATGATCGATGCCAACCAGGTGTGGGAGGTCGATCAGGCGATCGACTGGGTGAGGAAGCTCGCCTTCGCCAAGCCTTATTTCATCGAGGAGCCGACGAGCCCGGACGACGTAGCCGGCCACAGGAAGATCCGCGAGGCGGTGGCGCCGGTGAAGGTCGCCACCGGCGAGATGTGCCAGAACCGCATCCTCTTCAAGCAGATGATCGCCGGCGGCGCCATCGACGTGGTGCAGATCGACGCCTGTCGCATGGGCGGGCTGAACGAAGTGCTGGCGGTGCTCCTCATGGCGGCCAAATACGGTCTGCCCATCTGGCCGCACGCCGGGGGCGTGGGCCTTTGCGAATACGTCCAGCACCTGTCGATGATCGACTATGTGGCCGTGTCCGGCACGAAGGAGGGCCGGGTGATCGAATATGTCGACCACCTGCACGAGCACTTCCTCGAGCCCTGCCTGATCGAAAACGCCGCTTACATGCCGCCGAGAGCGCCAGGCTTCTCGATCCAGATGAAACCGGAGTCGATCAAGGCTTACGGGCGATGAGGCGCCCTTCGCGCCCCCTCAGAATTCCCGCCCGATCCGCGCGTCGACCGAGTGGCGGTTGCCGCCGCGGATGACGAAGTAGAAGAACATCGTCGCCCAGAGGATGGACTTCTCCGCGCCCTGGTAGCCCTGCTCCAGGGTGATCCAGTGGAACCAGACGGTGACGAGAAGCACGAACATCGCCGCAAACGCGGCGGGGCGCGTCAGAAAGCCGATGGCGACGAAAATGCCGCCGAAGAACTCGGTCAAGGAAAGCAGAAGCGACCAGAACGCGCCCGGGTAGAAGCCGAGTCCTTCCACCATGCCCGCCGCGCCGAACGGATCGAGGATCTTGCCGTAGCCGTGCGTGACCAGCGCAAGGCCGGCGACGACGCGCAGGACCGTCTCGGCACCCTCATGCGCGGGCCCGTAAATGCGTTCGAGCGCCGGCACGAAAAGACGGCGCCCGGCGGTGTCGGTGGTGTTGCTCATGCCGATTTGTTCCTTCCTGAAAAACGTATGCGCAGAAATTGTTCTACCGCAAACGGCATAAGTTCAGTTTCAGCGTCAAGTAAAAAGGATTTGAAGTGCGCGGGCGTGCCGGAAGCTCGACAAAGCGCGACCCCGGCGAGCGAAACGCAAGCCGCGCACGCTTCGGCTCCCAGGATCGTCGCGCCGGCTTACGTCACCGCTCGTAGGTCCCCAGAAGCGTCGCCTCTTCGAGCTTGTGCTTGCCTGCCTCCTTCCACAGGGCCGCGATGCCGGCTTCCGAGGGCAGCTCGATCGAGGGTACGTCGAGGGCGGCGAGGCGGAAGAAATAGCGGTGCGGCCCGTGGCCCCTCGGCGGTTCGGGCCCGTCATAATGCGTGTTGCCGAAATCGTTGCCGGAAACGCGCAGGCGCGCCTTGTCCGGGCCGGTTTCCACGCTCTCGGCCAGCGTATCCCAGTCGGCGGGGATGTTGGACAGGCCCCAGTGGTGGAAGGTCCCACTCGGCGCGTCCGGATCCTCGATGATGAGGACGAAGCTTTTCGTGCCCTCCGGCACGCCGGTCCATTTGAGCGGAGGCGAGAGGTTCTCGCCGTCGCGCGTGTACTTTTCAGGCAATCGTTCGCCGTCGGCGAAAGCCGGGCTGACCAGGGTCAACGGCATCGCTCCATCTCCTTTCTGGACGTTGTCGGGAATCACTGCGGCGCGGGCGACCATTCGCGCGCCGCGTCGAGAAGCTGGACCACCTCCGCGTCGCTCGTCTGATCGAAATTCGCATAATGCAGGCCGACGGCGCGGAAGTTCAGCGGCGCGCTGAGGCAGACCACCTCGTCGGCATCCGGCTTCATCGAGTCGAGCGTATCGCGCGGGGCGACCGGCACGGCGAGCACCAGCCGCTTCGCCTTCGCCTGGCGCACCGCCTGCAGCGCCACGCGCACGGTGCCGCCGGTGGCGATCCCGTCATCGACGACGATCACCGTACGGCCGACGAGCGGTGTGGGCTGGCGGCCAGCGAAATAGGCCTCGCGCCGCCGCTCGATCTCTGCCAACTGGCGCTCCATTTCCGCTTCCACATAGTCGCGCGGCGGGTTGACGATCCGCATGGCTTCGTCGTTGAGGATGAGCTTCGGATCTTCCCCGTCGACCACGGCGCCGATGCCGAATTCGGGGTGACCGGGCGCCCCGAGCTTGCGCACCATCAGAAGATCGAGCGGGGCGGAAAACGCCTTTGCCACCTCGAAGGCGACCGGTACGCCGCCGCGCGGCAGGGCGAGCACGACCGGAGATTCCTCCTTGATGTGCTCGAGCGCCTCCGCCAGTTGCCGCCCTGCATGCGGTCGATCCTTGAACTCCGTTTTCGTGCCGAACATGGCCGTCACCTTGTCTGGCCCGCCGAATCGGACAAATGCGTCAGGAACCAGTCGGTTGCATGGTGGACCACCTCGTCCAGCTTTCCCGGTTCCTCGAACAGATGGCCTGCCCCTTCGATGACGACGAGCCGTTTCTCCGAAGTCAGCGCATCGCAGGCTTTGCGGTTCATCTCGATCACCGGGTGATCGAGGCTGCCGACGATGAGCAGCGTCGGCGCACGCACGCGCGGCAGGTCGGGAAGCGCCAGATCCGGTCGGCCACCGCGTGAGACCACGGCGCCCACCGGTGACTGCGGCCGGGCGGCCGCCATCAGCGCCGCCCCGGCACCGGTGCTGGCCCCGAAATAGCCGGGCGTGAGCCGTGCCGCATCGGCGAAGCCCGCCACCCACTCCGTTGCCCTTTCGAGGCGTCTTGCCAGAAGGGGTATGTCGAAGACGTTGTGTCGGTCTGCCTCCTCCTCGCGCGTCAGGAGGTCGAGCAGGAAAGTCGCCAGGCCCGCCTGCCTGAGCGCGAGGGCCACGTGGTTGTTGCGCGGGCTCAGCCGGCCGCTGCCGCTGCCATGGGCGAAGATGACGATTCCTTCCGCCCGCTCCGGTATGCCGAGGAGACCGTCGAGCCCCTCGGGCTCGACCCGCACCTGTCGAACATCGCGCGTATGGAGATCGGGCACCGTCACACTCACACTCCGAAGGGATAGGTCTCCGGCAGCACAGCTTCGAAATAGTGGCTGTAAAACTCGCTTTCCGGCCGATAGATCACGCCGATCGCCCGCTCGAGCCGGGGCGGGCTCAGAATCTCCCGCACCCCGCGGTTCCCGGGTCCGCGCAGGTCGGTCAGCGAGGTGGCGATGCCCGATTGCCGGAAGACGCGCTCATAGGAATCCTCGCGCGAGGGATTGACGGATTTGACGCGCATGGGCCCGCCCCACTCGTCGGCGGCGGCGACCGTTCCCCGGTCGGTGCCGAAGCCGATCAGGGCGGCACCATCGCCATAGGCGGTGCGGCACAGTTCGCCGATATTGAACTCGCCCTGCCAGCCCATAGCCGTAGCGGCGGCATTACCGATATGCGAGTTGTGCGCCCACACCACGGCCTTGGCATCCGGCCCGCGCGCGGCAAGGAGCTGCTGAAGCGTGTCGAACATATGCCGGTCGCGCAGGTTCCACGACTCCGTCGAGCCATGATACATGATGCGGTAGTAGTGCTCGGCCGCCCGCACCACGCGCGCGTTCTGCGCGGCGTCGAAATAATCCTCGCCATCGGCGGCCATATAGTCCAGGCGCTTTTCCAGAAGTGCTGAAAGCTGGGCGGCGACCTCGTCCTCGCACGTGTCGCGTCCGCCGCGCAGCATGGCGCGACCGTAAAAGGCCGGCTCGTCCTGCCAGGGCGTCAGGCAGCCATAGCGGCGGCGCGCCTCCTTGGCCGCTTCCGGGTCGATCCGCTCCAGATAATCGATCACCGCATTGATCGAACTGTTCAGCGAATAGACGTCCAGACCGTGGAAAGCGACGCGCTTGCCGGCCGGGACGCTTTCATTGCGGGCGCGCAGCCAGTCGACGAAATCGGCAAACTCCCGGTTGCGCCACATCCAGGTGGGAAAGCGGGCGAAAACCTCTTCGTCATAGCGGCCCGCCGGACGATGGCGCACGTAACGATCAACGCGTGATGCATCCGGCCAGTCCGCCTCGACCGCCACGATGTTGAACCCGTGATACTCTATCAGATGGCGCGTGATGGCCGCGCGGGCGCGGTAGAACTCGGACGTGCCGTGCGTGGCTTCCCCCAAAAGCACCACGCGCGCATCGGCGAAGCGATCGAAAAACGCACCAAAGAGCTCGGGCTTTTCCAGCGGCGGAAGCTGCTCGCAGCGGTCGCGCACCCAGCTTGCCGCCTCGTCGGCATGGCGTGCCCGGTCACGATCTATCAGCGGGGCATCAACCATTCTACCTCACCTGTCCGTTGGTTCACACGCCGACGCTCTCCGGCCAGAGCGCCTGCACGCCCTTTGGCAGCGCCTCGCGCACCTTGGCCGACTGGCCGAGATCGATGCGATGTGCGATCACGCGGAACACAGACCGCGTGGCATCCACGGAGTCGACCGGGCGGATGTTCTTCAGCCCTTCCTGGACCCGTTCCAGAAACGCCTCGAGGGAGCGGGTGACCTCGGGCTGCTGCGCGGGTTGGTACTGGTCGTAGTAAAGACCGCGGATCAAGAGCGGCAGCTCGGCGCCCAAATGCGCCGAAAGCTCCATCGGCAGCCGGTCACGCAATGCGTGCAGCACAGCCCCCAGAACGTGCCAGGCGACCTGACGGTCATTGCCGAGATCGGCCATGATCTCGTTCAGCCAGATGTTCGTCGTCTGGGTGGTCTTGTCGAAAACGTCGAGCCCTGTGGCGGTCATCGTTCAGCCCTTTCCTGCGATTGCTGACAGATGCGCCGGTTTCACCGGTTCGGTCTTTCAAACGCAGCGAGGGGCCGAATGTTCTACGCGACCGGGTAAAAAAAGCGTCGGCGCCGCGACCATTCCGAGCAACACACAACCAGCAGGAACGTAATCGCGATTGAGTAGTTTCAGCCCCATTGAAAGCGGCGCGTGCAAGCCGCCGGTATATAGGGGTCGCAAAGTGTATCGCATCATTCTCTCCATCATCGTCATTTTGCTGGGTGTAGTGCTTGCGGCGGGCGGGGCGTGGCTCGCAGCCGTGGGCGGCACGTGGTTCTACATTCTTCTCGGCGTTCTGCTTGCCCTTTCCGGGGCACTGCTTCTGATGCGCAACGGCATGGGGCTGACGCTCTACGGCATCACCATCCTCGTCACGCTCGTATGGGCCCTTTGGGAAGTCGGGTTCGACTGGTGGGCGCTCGCCCCGCGCGGCAGCCTGATCCTGGTGATCGGGGTGCTGCTTCTTCTGCCGCCGATGGTGCGGGCGATGCACCGGCCCGGCATGCCGCGCGGCGGCTACGGCGGCAACAGCGTCGTGCTGGCGATCTCCATCGTCATCGCCGCGATCGTCGGCGTCTATGCCATGTTTCAAACGCCGCACAACATTGCCGGAGCGTTCGATGATGATCGCATGGCCGCGGAGCCGCAGGCCGGCGACGTGCCACCCGGCGAATGGGCCGCCTATGGGCGGACGCCCTATGGCCAGCGGTATTCGCCGCTCGACCAGATCACGCCCGAGAACGCCGACGGGCTCGAGGTGGCCTGGACCTATCAGACGGGTCAGGTGCGCGGCGAGGACGACCCCGGCGAGACCACCTATGAGGTGACGCCGCTGGTGGTCAACGACGTGATGTATATCTGCACGCCGTTCAGCACCGTCATCGCGCTCGACCCCGTTAGCGGAGAGGAGATCTGGCGCTTCGACCCGGAGCTGCGGCAGCCGCCGACGCAGACCACCCAGCACATGACCTGCCGCGGCGTCTCCTTCCACACCGCCTCGCCCGAGGACCTCCCCGCCTCGCCGCCGACGGCCGATACCGCGCAGGCGCCCACCGCCGAGGAGGAGGAGGCCGCAACGACGGAGCCCGGCGAAGAAACCGCACCTGAAGAGGCCGAGGCTCCGGCTGCGGCCGCCGAGGGTGAGGATGCCACCGTACCGGCGACGGAAGAGGCCGACGCCGCACCCGAACCCGGCGAGGAACCGGTGGTCGACGAAAGCGTCACCGAGGTGACCACGCAAGCGGCCGGCGTGCCGCAGAACATCGTCACCGGGCAGGCCGAGCCCGACACGCCGAATCCGCGCATCGAACGCGAAGAACCGCCCGAAAGCGTCACCTTGAGCGAGGAATGCATGAACCGGCTCTTCGTGCCCACCTCCGACGGCCGGCTGATCTCGATCAGTGCCGAGACGGGCGAGATCTGCCCCGGTTTCGGCGGCGCCGACGGCACGGTGAATCTGTGGGCCAACATGCCCAATGTCACCCCGGGCTCGTTCTATTCCACCTCGCCACCGGTGGTCACCGAGGACAATCTCGTCATCATCGGCGGCGCGGTGAACGACAATGCCTCGGTCACCTCGCCCTCGGGCGTGATCCGCGCCTATGACGCATATACCGGTGCGCTGGTATGGAATTTCGACAGCAAGAACCCCGAGGCGACGGAGCCGATCCCGGCGGGGGAAACCTACACGCAGAATGCCCCGAACTACTGGAGCGTGGCGAGCTACGATCCGGACCTGGGGCTGGTCTATATTCCGATGGGCAACGAGTCGCCCGACCAGTTCGGCGGCAATCGCGGCGAGAACACGGAGCGCTTTTCCGCCTCGGTGCTGGCGCTGGACACCTCGACCGGCGAGGTCGCCTGGGTGTTCCAGACGGTCCATCACGATATCTGGGATTATGA
Organism: Chelativorans sp. M5D2P16; assembly: GCF_034427935.1. Classification (NCBI taxonomy): domain Bacteria; kingdom Pseudomonadati; phylum Pseudomonadota; class Alphaproteobacteria; order Hyphomicrobiales; family Phyllobacteriaceae; genus Chelativorans; species Chelativorans sp. M5D2P16. The sequence continues at coordinate 101,410 of NZ_JAXQNM010000003.1, forward strand.
CGTGCCGGCCCAGCCGAGCCTTGTCGACCTGACGATCGACGGCGAGGAGGTGCCGGCACTCGTCCAGCCCACAAAGCAGGGCGACATCTTCGTGCTCAACCGGGAGACCGGCGAGCCGGTCCTGCCGGTCGAGGAAGAGCCAGCACCGCAGGGCGCGGTGGAAGGCGACTTCACCGCCCCCACGCAGCCCAGTTCGGCGGTCTCCTTCAGGCCGGAGCCACTCAACGGGTCGGATATGTGGGGCGCGACGGTGGTGGACCAGCTTTACTGCCGCATCCGCTTTCACCAGCTCGACTACGAGGGCATCTACACTCCGCCCTCGACCGACGGCACCATCGTCTACCCCGGCAATTTCGGTACCTTCAACTGGGGCGCGGTGGCCGTCGATCCGAGCCGCGACCTGATGTTCGGGATGCCCGTCTACCTGGCGTTCGAGGTGAAACTCGTCCCGCGCCCGGACGAGGCGACCCGCGTCGTCACCCAGGAGGGGGATCCGGTGTTCAACGAGAATTTCGGCGCACCCTACGCCGCCGAGATGGGTCCGTTCTATTCGCCGCTGAACCTGCCCTGCCAGCAGCCGCCCTGGGGCTACATCGCCGCCGTGGACCTGCGCAGCGGCGAGACCGTCTACAAACGGGTCAACGGCACGGTGCGCGACCTCTCGCCCCTTCCCCTGCCCTTCGAGATGGGTGTGCCGGGGATCGGCGGACCGATCGTGACGGCCGGCGGGGTGGCCTTCCTGAGCGGCACGCTGGACTACTACGTGCGCGCCTACGACCTGCAGACGGGCGAAGAAATCTGGCGCGAGAGGCTGCCGGCCGGCGGCCAGGCCACGCCGTCCACCTATATGGGCGCGGACGGACGTCAATACCTCGTCGTGGTGGCCGGGGGTCACGGCTCGACGGGAACGCAGGCGGGCGATTCAATCATCGCCTACGCGCTGCCCCAGCAATGACGAAAGGAGGCCGGAAAATGGGCAAGGACCGCCCGAAACTGCATGTGAAGGCCGAGACCGAGCTTACGGAGACGACGCGCGCCCGGGACCGAAGCGCAGAGGTGGCCACGGGCGGCGAACGCGTGGCCGATGCCGGCGATGTCGGCGCGGGCCAGGCCTCGCCCTACGGCACCGAGGCGCAGGCCGATGCGCTCGCCCGGCAGACGGAAAGGACCGGCGAGCGGCGCGGCGTGGAAAAGCCGAAAAAGCGATAGACGCGCGCGCATGACATGCTAATTGGCCGCCATGATCGGATGGCGGCGAAACGCGACTTGGCGGGCAGCGGTGATCTTTCTCGCCGTTCTGTGCGCGGGTTGCGCAACGCGGCCGGACCGCCCTTTGGACCCCGTCCCCGATATCGCGGGACTGCGCCGCACCGCGCTGGCGCTCGTCAACGACTCGCGCCGTACAGAGGGCCTGCCGCCGCTTGAGATGTCGGCGACCCTGAATGCCGCCGCCGAGGCCCATGCGGAAGACATGGCACGGCGCAACTTCTACGCCCACCGCTCACCGGAGGGACGCGACGTCGCCGATCGCTACCGCGCGGCGGGCGGCGGCGACTGGGCCATCATCGCCGAGAACATCAGCAGCTGCATTTCCTGCGCCCGGCCGGCCGGCCAGCTCCGCGCCTTCCATACGGGCTGGATGCAAAGCCCTGGCCACCGGAGCAACATTCTCGACCCGCGGGTCGACCGCTTCGGCTTCGGCATGGCGGCGGCGGAAGGGCGCCTTTATGCGGTCCAGACCTTCATCAGGGAGCGCGAGGGATACGCGGGCGACACCGGCGCGCTCATGCCGTTGGTGCCCGGGTCCGCTGGGCGATAGAAGCTGTCGGGATCTGCATTGGAAAGCCGGCTGCTGCGCGAAAATCAGCGATCCGGCGCCGGGTGGGCATTGACTCATGCAGCAAAAGCCCCATTTATGGCGCATCGATCTTTCTAAGCGACCTTTGTCCCGGCGCTCTCAGCGTTTCTCGACGAATTTCCTTCCGAAAATCGATCCAGCCGGTCCGGCGTGTGGCCGGGCAGGGATAACCATCGACCGATTGAAAGGAATCGTCATGAGCACTGGAACTGTTAAGTGGTTCAATGGAACCAAGGGCTTCGGCTTCATCCAGCCCGATAACGGCGGAAAGGACGTTTTCGTCCATATCTCCGCCGTCGAGCGGTCCGGCCTCGGCAGCCTCGTGGAAGGCCAGAAGGTCTCCTACGAAGTTTCGGAGGATAGCCGCAGCGGCAGGACGTCGGCGGAAAACCTCCGCGCTGCCTAACGATCCATCTCCGCCGGTGACCACGGATGTACTGGCACTGGTGTAGAGATGTTGGGGAAAGGTCGGGCATGCCCCGGCCTTTTTTCGTTTTCGGGACGTTGGTCCTGTCGGCAAACGGCAACGCCCCCTTATCGCCGCCGCGCGGCTATTTTCTGAAACCCGTTGTGATCCCGTGATCGAGGGAGGCACGTCCTGCTCCCCATGCGACGATGCCGAGCGCCATTGCGGCCCAGGTGAGGTGCACCGGCCAGCCGTCGGGAACAGTGAACTGAATGACGATGGTCATGATCAGAATGGCGAAGGCGGCGAGCCGCGTCGCCAGGCCCAGGACGAGCAGGACGGGCAGCACGATCTCCGCCGAGCCCACGGCCAATGCGGTCAGGGCAGGCGCGGGGAAATCGTAGGGCCCGCCCGGCAGGTGCAGCTTGAACTCCTCCTGGAAGAGGAACACGGCCGTCTCGTTCAGCTGCATAAAGCCGTCCCACTTGTTGACGCCGGAGCGCCAGAAGGGAACGGCAAGCCCCAGGCGCAGCACCAGTTGCGTCACCGAGGGCGCAGCGATCGTGCGCAGCGCCGCATCGACCCGTGCCGCCAGTGTTGCGATACCGCGCGGCGCGTTGTTTTCCTTGGACGCCACATCACTCTCCATCATGGTCGTTCTCCCAGCCAACGGCGGTGAAGGCGCCCGCCTCCAGCATGCCGGCGATATTTGCGGAAAGGTCGAAGGCGGCGCTCTCGGCGAAGGCGGCTTCGGCGGCGCTGCCCAGCGCTTCACCGGCGATGAGGTGCGCGATGAATGCCGCGCCGCCGGGCGGCAAGCGGCGCACGCAGACTTCGAGGCGGGGGCGCGAAACAAGCGCATCTTCCGGCGTGTCCGCTTCGACCCGCTCCACCGGCCGGTCCGCCCGATTGGCGGCAAAGATGGTGACGGCGGGGTAGGAAGAGCGCACCACCCTCGTCGCCGGATGCGGCGTGAAGGTGGTTCCGGCCAGCCTCTCTTGCGGGATCGCGGCAAGCGCCTCCGGCGTCAAAGGGGCGGCGTCGGCGGCGTGGTAGGCGTCCAGCCACGCCCGTTCGATACGCGCCACATCGGCAAGCCAGGACATCGGCCGCGCAAATTCATAAGCCGCGATGAAATCGGGAAAGTCGCGGCCATATTCGAACAGCAGCGGTGAGCAAGGCGGCGTCTTTCGCACATGGAAGCGCGCCATGGCGCGGAAGAACTCATCGCCCGTGATGCGGCGGGTCGCGGGAAAAGTGGCGGCGAGCGCCTCGATCAGGCTGACCGTGACGTTGTTGCGATAGACGGCGTAGCGCTTTCGGGCAGCCTTGCCGTTCGGCCCGCGCACGGCGGCGGGCGCGGCCTGCCGCGGATCGAGCAGGCCCGCGGCAAAATCGGAAGCAAAGCCCAGACGGCTGCCGAAGGGAATTTCAGCCGGCATGGGCTTGTCCATTCAAAGAAAGATGCGCGTGCGCATCGAGGATGGCCTGGGCGGCGGCGGCTTCCGCTTTCAGGACCGGCCATTCGGGGATGGCGCTGTCCCATTCGACGAGCGTCGGGACCGGCCCGCGGCGGCCGATGACGATCTCGTAAAGCTTCCACACCGCGTCCGCCACCGGCCCGTCGTGGCTGTCGATCAAAAGCAGTTCCCCCTCGTCGTCCTCCTGCTCGGCATGACCGGCCAGATGGATCTCGCCCACGTGCTCCAACGGGAAATCGGCGAGATAGCCGAGCGCCGAGTAGCCGTGATTGACGGCCGAGACGAAGACGTTGTTGACGTCGAGCAGGAGACCGCAGCCGGTGCGCCGCACGAGTGTGCGGATGAAGTCCGTCTCGCTCATGGTGGATTCGGCAAAGAGCACATAGGTCGACGGGTTCTCGAGCAGGATCGGCCGGCCGATCGCCTCCTGCACCTCGTCGATGTGCTCCGCCACGCGCTGGAGCGTGGCGTCGGTATAGGGCAGAGGCAGGAGATCGTTGAAAAAGGTGGTCGTGTGCGTCGACCAGGCCAGATGCTCGGAGACCAGGGCCGGCTCGTAGCGCTCCACCAGTTCCTTGAAGCGGGCGAGATGCGCCCGATCGAGCGGCTGCGGGCCGCCGATGGACATGCACACCCCGTGCAGCGAGACCGGGTGCTGCTCGCGAATGCGCGTGAGCGCGGCATGCGGCGGGCCACCCGCGCCCATGTAGTTCTCCGCATGCACCTCGAAGAAGCCGTCGACCCGGCCTTCCGCGAGGATCGAGTGCAGGTGCTCGTGCTTGAAGCTGGTGCCGGCGATGCCGGCGACGGGATGATCCGGGAAACGGGAAGCTCCCGGAGTGTTCGGATGTGGGAAGGCGACGGGCATGTTCATGATGCTCTCCAGCCGACGGGGAGACGCTCGCGGTAAGCGGGAAACGATGCGCAACGGGAAGTCGAAAAGCGCCCGTCCCGAACGGCTGGGACGGGCGCTTCCGGACCTCAGGACGGAATGTCGCGCTCGAGCGGCTCGAGCGAACCCATGCGGTCCCCCGGAACTTCGATGGACTCACAGGTGCCACCGCGCACGAGTTTCCAGGCGTTCCCCTGGAAATCGACGGTCGAGGTACCCTGGCAGGTCGTGCCCGGGCCGGCGGCGCAGTCGTTCTGTCCCGCAAGTGCAACGCCGTAGCACTTCTCCTTCCCGGCGGCCATTGCCGCTTCGGCTTCGGCTTCCGTCAGCGGCTGGGCGGCGGCCATCGAGGCCAGCGCCGTCGTCATCGCACCTGCCAGGAGGGCTGAACTCACGGTCGATTTCACAGACATGTTCCATTCTCCGGTTGCTTGTCGCGCGCCGTTGATCGGACGCACATCGGTGACTTCGATCCGCAGACCCCGCGTGTTACGTCTTTTTTCCGGGTACACGATGTCGTGATTGTCAATTGAATGTTTTGAACGGGATTTCACCGCCGAGGTAACAAAGGACAGCGCCCGGACGTAATGGGAAGGAGGGCAGGTTTGGACCGGAGAGAGGACGACGAACTTGTCCGGCTGATGCGCGCCGCCCTTGCCGGCGATGAAAGGGCCTACGAGGACTTTCTCCGGCGCGCGGCCGGACTCATTCGCGGTTTCGCCCGGAAAATGGCGATACAGGGCGGCATCGACCCAGAGGACATCGTGCAGGAAACGCTGCTTGCAATTCACATGAAACGGCATACCTGGCGTCAGGACTCGCCCGTGGCGCCGTGGCTTTACGCGATCGCGCGCTACAAGCTTATCGACGCCTTCCGCCGCTGCGGGCGCCGGATCGAGATCGACATCGACAATGTGGCCGAAGCGGTCGCCGCGCCGGATCCCGAGAGGGCGCACGACTGGGAGATCGACCGCGCGCTCAAGGCGCTGGCACCGGGGCAGCGCTCCGTCGTCGGCGCCATCTCCGTTGACGGTCACTCGATCAGCGAGACGGCGAAGAGCCTTGGCATGAGCGAGACGGCGGTGCGCGTGGCGCTGCATCGGGGGCTCGCCGCGATCGCCAGGCGTTTTGGACGGAGCTAGTGGGTACCGGTATGGATACGAACGAACTCATAGGCGCCCTGGTGGCGGACAAACACCGCCCGGCTTCGCTTGCCGCTTTCTGGTGGGCCGCCCTTGCCGCCGCCACCGTCGTGGCCGCAATCGTCTTCTTCGCCACCATCGGCCCGCGTCCCGACATCGAAGAAGCGGCCCACAGCGGGCGCTTCCTCTTCAAGTTTGTCGTCACCCTCACGCTGGCGGCGAGCGCATTCGCCGTCGCAAGGGCGCTTTCCCGGCCGGGCGACCGGCGCCACGCCCTCGCCTACACAGCGGCCGCACCCGCGCTTCTCGCCGCCGCTGTCGTGTTCGAGCTCCTCGTTCTGCCGCCGGAGACCTGGACGAGCGCCGCGATGGGCACGAACGCCCTCGTCTGCCTTACCTATATTCCGCTGATCGGCATCGGCCCGCTGGGGCTCCTCGTTCTGGCGCTGCGCCATGGCGCGCCGACGCAGCCCGCCCTTGCGGGCGCGGCGGCGGGGCTCGTCGCCGGCGGGCTAGCCGCCACTTTCTATGCCGCCCACTGCACGGATGATTCCCCGCTTTTCGTGGCCGTGTGGTACACGATCGCCGTTGCGATGCTCGCGCTCGTCGGGGCGGCCGCGGGGAGCCGCCTCGCCCGATGGTGACTCCGCTATCATACCGCGGCACGTCAATGGGCCACGCTGTCCCGGCATCGTCTCCTGCAGCGAATAGTGAATGCTCTGGAAGACGATCTTGCCGTTCTCGATAACGAAGCTGTCCGCACGGTCCTGACGCTACGGCCGGGCTCCCGCGCGCGCCACTCGATAAACGCGAAGCGGCCGCTAGTGAGCTTCGCCGGAAAGACATAAGGCGCGGCACATGTGCCTCCAGCATCTTGTTGAACCGCCGCACCGCCCTGTGGCCTTGCGGTGCCGAACGTAAAAGGTCCCGTGCCGCCGCTTCCGGCCGCGCGAAGACATCTCCGCAAAGACCCGGAACATTCGTCCGGGCGGAAGGTTTGGCGCTGCATGAAGCACGCTGCCACCGGGAGGGCGCATCCATGCATCATCGCAGCCACTTGGCCTATCGCCGCCGCGAAAACGGGGATGCCGGAAAGGTGCTGGCGGCGGCCACGCTCGGCGTTCTCGCCGGCACCGTCGTCCTGGTCTGCGCGCGGCAGGCCCTGCGCAGCAGACCCGTATTGCAACCCGAGGACGCCCCGCACCACACCTGGCGCCGCCACGCCGCCGCCGACCGGCGCGAAACCGCTCTCGTCGGCCGCACGATCACGGTCAACCGGCCGCGCCCGGAGGTCTATGCGCGCTGGCGCGACTTCTCCGGCTTTCCCGATTTCATGGAGAACGTGCACGCGGTCACGCCCGTCGGCGACAAGGGCGCGCGCTGGGTCGTGGCCGCGCCGGGCGGCGGCACAATCACCTTCGAGACGACGATCACCGACGAGCGCCCGGACGAACTCATCGCCTGGAAATCCGACGAAGGCGCCGAGGTGCGCAACAGCGGCCGTATCGTCTTCCGGGACGCACCGGGCGGACGCGGCACCGAGGTCGAAGCGACCATCGCCTACGATCCGCCGGGCGGGGCTTTTGGCCGGGCGACTGCCAAGCTCTTCCAGCGCGAGCCGCGCATCCAGACCCGCCGCGAACTGAAACGCTTCAAGCAGCTCATGGAGACGGGCGAGGTCGCCGTCGCCGGCCGCACCGCCCGGCACGCGTAAACCAGCAAGGGAAGAAACCATGCGAGCCCTTACCTGGCAGGGAAAGAAGGATGTCCGCGTCGAGACCGTTCCGGACCCGGAGATCGTCAATCCGCGCGACGCCGTCATCGAGGTCACCTCGACGGCGATCTGCGGTTCGGACCTGCATCTTTACGACGCGGTGATCCCGACACTGAAACCCGGCGACATTCTCGGCCACGAGTTCATGGGCGAGGTGGTGGATGTCGGGCCCGGCAACGAAAAGCTGAAGAAGGGCGACCGCGTGGTCGTGCCCTTCACCATCGCCTGCGGCAAGTGCTTCTATTGCGAAAGGCAGCTCTATTCCGCCTGCGACAACTCCAACCCGGCCGACAAGGCCGATATGTCGGAGACGCTCTACGGCTATCAGATGAGCGGCCTGTTCGGCTATTCGCACCTGACGGGCGGCTATGCCGGCGGGCAGGCGGAATATGTGCGCGTGCCGTTCTCGGATATCGGCCCCATCGTCGTCCCCGACGGCATGGAGGACGACCAGGTGCTGTTCCTCTCCGACATCCTGCCGACGGGCTGGATGGCGGCGGAGAACTGCGAAATCCAGGAGGGCGACACCGTCGCCGTGTGGGGCTGCGGGCCGGTGGGCCTGTTCGCCATCCAGAGCGCCCTCATCATGGGCGCCGGGCAGGTGATCGCCATCGACCATTATCCGCACCGGCTGGAGCTCGCCAGGAAGCTCGGCGCCAGCGTGATCAACTACAAAAACGCGCGTGTCTACGAGGCGCTGATCGAGATGACAGGCGGGATCGGCCCGGATGCTGTCATCGACGCCGTGGGCATGGAAAGCCACGGCTTTTCGCCCGACAATCTCTACGACTATGTCAAGCAGACGGTGCAGCTCGAGACCGACCGGCCGCATGTGCTGCGCCAGGCGATCTATTCCTGCCGCAAGGGCGGCCGCGTCTCGGTGCCCGGCGTGTATGGCGGCTTCATCGACAAGTTCCCCGTCGGCGCCTTCATGCAGAAGGGGCTCACCATGCGCACCGGCCAGACGCATGTGCAGAAATATCTGCCGATGCTGCTCGACATGATCCGCGAGGGCAAGATCGACACGACCTTCCTCATCAGCCATCGCATGCCGCTCGAAGACGCGGCGGAGGCCTACCGCAAGTTCGCCTATGAGCAGAACGAGACCACCAAGGTCATACTGAAACCGCGTTGGGAGCAGGAACATGGCTGACTGGCGCGGGCTGGTGCAGCGCCGTTCTTGAAATGGTCTTTCGACCGCTTACATCGCTGCTTGCAACTCGCACAGCGGCGGGACGGAGATGAGCAGGCTTCTGATCATTTTCGGTGTCATCTTGATCGCGGTCGGTCTCCTGTGGCCGTTCCTGCAGAAGATGGGCCTCGGCCGCCTGCCCGGCGACCTAGTCCTGGGACGCGAGAATTTCCGCGTCTACATCCCCATCACGACCTCGATCCTCGTCAGCATCGTGCTCAGCCTGATCCTGTGGCTGTTCAACCGCTGACCCGGAGCAGTTCCCGAAAGTGATATGAGCGGACTGATTCTTGACCGATGGGCAGCGCGTCGATCTTCAGGCATGGATCCTCGGGTCAAGCCCGAGGATGACGAAGTGGAGATGCCACTGCAACTCTCCAACGTCGGCGAAAGGCAGGCATGATCCATGCCTGAACGGTGCCCCTGCCCCGGCGGACAATGTTAAGCCGCGCGACCTCCCGAACCGGAACGCTGCTCGGCGCGCGTGGCGTCCTGCACGTCCCTGAGCTCATCGCGCTTGTTCTCGGGATAGGAATCCGGATCCGCTTCCTGTCGAGGAAGTCCACGAGCCTTTCCTTCGCATTGTCTGCCATCGTTGCCTCTTCTTTCGGGTTCGCATTCAAGGGTCCCAATCATCCGTGTCCCGGGAGGTGCCGGCCGAGCACCGCAGATTGCAAAGCGGTTCCCGGCGCGTCAGACAAGCACGGAGAGGCCGAGGGCGAGTGCCATCAGGAAGAGGGTGATGGAGACGACCACGTTGATGTGGCCGGCGCCCAGCGCGAACATTTCCTTCAGCGCCGTCTTCATGCCGAGCGCGGAGATCGCCACCACCAGCAGCCAGCGCGATATCTCCGACAACGCGGCGGCAGCCACTGCCGGGATGGCACCGATACTGTTGGCCACGACGAGAGCGGCGAACAGCACCACGAACGACGGCAGAGACACGCCCCTTGCGCCCTCCCCGCGTCTGGCGAAAAGCATGATCGAGATCACCACGACCGGGAGCAATGACACGCGCAGGAGCTTCACGAAGGTCGCCGTGTCGCCCGCCTCCTCGGAGACGGCGTAGCCCGCGCCGACCACCTGCGCGACATCATGGATGGTGGCGCCGATCATGACGCCGATCTCCCGGTCGTCGAAGCCGAGCGCGGTAAACAGGATCGGGTAGGCGATCATCGCGATAGTGGAAAGCCCGGTCACCGCGATGACGGTGAAGAGCGTGTCCTTTTCACGCTCCGGCCGGTTCGGCAGCACGGCAGAAATGGCGAGCGCGGCCGAAGCGCCGCAGATCGCCACCGCGCCGCCGGTCAACATGCCGAACGTCCAGTGCCTGCGAAAAAGCCGCGCCATGAGGAGGCCGAAGCCGATCGTGGCAGTGACGGAAACGAGCACCAAGAGGATCGGCCCGAAGCCGAGCGCGCCGATCTTCTCGAAGGTAATGCGGGCGCCCAGAAGCCCGACGCCGAGGCGCAGCAGCGTTTTCGAGGCGAAGTCGATTCCGGCGGCACAGCGCGGCTCGTCCCAGAGGAAATGAAAGGCCATGCCCAGCAGAAGCGCGAACAGCATGACCGGCGCACCGTAGTGCTCGGACAGAAAGGTCGCCGCAAGCGCGATGAGGACCGCCAGCATGACGCCGGGCGCCAGGCCCTTCAGCCTGTCCGGCTGCAGCAGACGGATCGCCGGCAGGAATGTGCTCATGGCAGCGCGGTGAATAACAGCAATGCGGGGATCACGTCTTTCACCGGCCGATCGCCTCGATCTCACGCAGGAGCTTCGGATCGGCGGGAATGCCCCCGTGCGCCAGCTCCCGTTTCAGGGCCTGGCGGCGGCGGCCGGGCAGGCGCACGCCCTCCATGTCCTCGATGAGCCGGGCCATCTCGGCAAAGCGTGCGCCCGCGCCCGGACCGAACGCCGCCGGATCGACGGCGATCAGCGTCTGTCCGGTGCCGGGGGGCGTGCCCTCGGCCTCGAAGAAGGAGGTGGCCTCATAGGCATAGTTGGCACCGGTGAGCCCGGCGCACAGCATCTCCACCATCAGCGCGAGCGCGGTGCCCTTGACGTCGCCCATGGGCACCATGGTGCCGGCGAGCGCGGCCTCGGGATCCGTCGTGGGGCGGCCCTCGGCGTCCAGCGCCCAGCCTTCCGGAATCGCCTCCCCCTTCTGCTTGGCCGCCATGATCTTGCCGCGCGCCACCTTGGAGAGGGAGATGTCGATGACGAGCGGTTCGGCCCCTACCAATGGTGCCGCAAATGCGATCGGGTTGGTGCCGAAGAGCGCCCGCTTTCCACCCCAGGGCGCCATGGCCGCCGGCGAGTTCGCGACCATCAGGCCGATGATGCCGGCCTCCGCCAGCCGTTCCACGAACAGGCCGGTCACGCCGCAATGGTGCGAGCGGCGAAGGCCGGCAATGGCCACGCCTTGCCTGCGCGCCGCATCCGGCAGCCAGTCGAGCGCCAGCTCGAGAGCGGGATAGGCAAAGCCATGGGCGGCATCGACCGCCAGCGCGCCCGGCCTCGTCTCGGCGGCTTGCGGCACCGCCATGCCGTCAACCTTGCCGCTCAGCGCCTGCGCGCAATAAGACGGCATGCGCCGCAGGCCGTGACCCGCCTGACCGGCCAACTCGGCGCCGACGAGCGCGCGGGCCACGGCCTCGGCGTTGGGCCGCGACGTCTTGCAGCGCAGGAGGGTTTCGACGACGAGGGCGGTCGCCTCTTCGATCGACAATCGGGTGTCGCTCATGCCTTGGCTCTCAGATGCTTCAGAACGGTGTGCGCCGTCTTGTGGCTGACGCGCACGTTGGATTCACGGGTCACGCCGGCGATGTGGGGCGTCAGCACGAGGTTCTTGAGCCCCTGGAACCGGGCGCCCGTCTCGGCGCCGAGCGGCTCTTCCTCGAAAACGTCGAGTGCGGCGCCGGCGATCCGCTCCTCGCGCAGCGCCGCGCAGAGCGCCTCCTCGTCGACAATGCCGCCGCGCGCCGCATTGACGAGCACGGCGTCCTTCTTCATGCGGCCGATGGCGGCGGCATCGATCATGTGGCGCGTGTCCGGCGTCAGCGGCGTGTGCAGGCTGACGACATCCGCCTCGGCCAGGAGCCGGTCGAGCGTGACGCTGCGCGCACCGTTCCAGGCGGGATGATCGGTCGGCAGGAAGGGATCGTAGGCGATCACGGCCATGCCGAGCGCTTCGGCCCTTTGTGCCACCTCACGGGCAATGGCGCCAAAGCCGACGAGCCCCAGCGTCCTGCCGGAGGCCTCGCCGCCGATCAGGGCCTGCCGTGGCCATTCGCCCGCGGCGACGGCGGTGCTGGAGACATAGGCGCCGCGCAGGAGAACGAGCGCCGTCGTGATCACATATTCGGCGACGGCGAGATCGTTGGCTCCGGTGGCGGGATAGACCGCGACGTCGCGTGCCGCGCAGGCCTCCGTGTCGATGTTGTCGAGGCCGACGCCGAGGCGGCCGATGCACTCGAGCGCCGGCGCGGCATCCAGCAGGGGCGCCCTCACCTGCGTGCGGTTGCGCACGACGAGCGCGCGCGCCTTCTGCAGGGCGTCCGCCAGATCCGCCGGCCGGTCCACGAGCGACGGGTCATAGAGCGTGTCGAAGTTCTCGCGCAGGCGCGCGACGGCGGCTTCGTCCATGAACTCGCTGATGACGATATCGGGCATGTGAATCGTGTTTCCTTAGAAGGTCAAACCGCGCGGCATGGGAATGTTCAGCACGTTGGACATGAGAAGGTAGAAGAAGACCACCATGACGAAGACCACCGCCAGATAGATCGACAGGCGCAGGGACGTCGGACGCCCGAAGGTGCCGGTGAACATGAGGCCGATGCAGGCCAGAAAGCTGGTCACGAAGATCCCGATCACGGGAAACAGGAACGCCCAGCCAACCATGATGGCGACGAGAGAGAGGCGCCGGCCGAGCCCGTCGGCCTGCGCGCGCACGCCGTCGCCCGCCTCCAAGGATCTGCCGCTGCGGCCGGTCAGGGAAGCCACGACCTGCAGGACGGAAAGGACTGCCATCGCCGCACCGATCGTGCGCGGGAACATAGCAGCCATCGGCGACATGGCGAAGCTGGTGAGGAAAACATAAACGCCGACGGCCGCGAACAGCACGGAGCCGGCGGCACCGGCCCAGTCCCGCCCGCCCCGCACGGCCGGTTCGGAATTCTGGCTCATGGACGGGCCTCCTTCGGCTTGCGGGCGCCGGCGCGCAGCTGCCTGATGATCGGCACGCAAAGGGTGATCAGGATCAGGGCGACGATGCCCCAGCTGATCGGCCGGTCGAAAAGAAGCTGGCCGCCGAAATTGTCCTGCGCCCTGCCGATGAGATAGGCCCGCATGAAGCCCTGCTCGGCGATCTGCCCGAGGACGAGGCCTAGCACGATCGGCGACGGCCCGTAGCCGGCGAGCCCCAGCAGCCAGCCGACGACGCCCATGATGACCATGATCGCCACGTCGTGGGGATTGGCATGGATGGCATAGCTGCCGACCACCGTCATGTAGGCGATGAGCGGCACCAGCAGCGCCTTGGGCGTGTTGACGATGAAGCGGTAGGCGTAGCGCCCGATCAGGAGCCCCACGGGCAGCATCATGAGCGTGGCGATCAACAGCCCGAACATGAAGACATAGACGATGCCGCTTTGCTGGGTGAAGAGCTCGGGGCCGATGCGGATGCCCTGCACCAGGAGCGCGCCGAGAATGACGGCATCGGGCGGCGTGCCCGGAATGCCGAGCACGAGCGTGGGAATGAAGCCGCCGCCCACCGTGGCGTTGTTGGCGCTTTCGGTGGCGAGCAGCCCGCCCGGCTCACCCTTGCCGAAACGTTCCGGATGGCGGCTCGCGCGGCGCGCCTCCGAATAGGAGACCAGCGAGGCGATGGAGCCGCCAGCGCCCGGCAGGATGCCCACCAGAGTGCCGATGATCGAAGAGCGGGCGAGATTGAAGGCGTTCCTGGCGCAATGGCCGAGCGCCTCGAAGAAACGGATGCCGCGACCAAGCGGGGCCGGCTCGAGGTGCCGGTCCGGACGGGCCACCATGTCGATCAGCACCGGGATGCAGTAAAGGCCGATGAGGGCCGAGACGATGTCGATGCCGCCGAGCAGGACGGAGGAGCCGAAGGTGTAGCGCGTGTCGCCGCCGATGACGGCGACGCCGATCATCGACAGGACGAGACCGAAGCTGGCGCCGATCAGGCCCTTCAGCACATTGCCGCTCGACAGGCTCGCGACCAGGGTGAGGCCGAGGATCGCCAGCCAGAAATATTCGCTCGAATGAAAGGCGAGCGCCACCTGGGCCAGGACTGGCGCCAGCGTCATCAGAAGCACGGCACCGACCACGCCGCCGGTCACGCTGGCCAGTGTCGCGAGCGTCATGGCCAGGTCGCCGTTGCCGCTCTTGGCCATCGGATAGCCGTCGAAGGTGGTTGCGATGGCGGACGGCGTGCCGGGGGTATTGACGAGGATCGCCGCATAGGCGCCGCCATAGATCGCCCCGGTGTAGATGGCGCCCAGCATGATGAGGCCGGAGGCCGGGTCCATGGTGAAGGTGAAGGGCACGAGCACGGCGATCGCCATGGTGGCCGAAAGGCCGGGAAGCGCGCCGATGACCGTGCCCAGCACCACGCCGGTAAGCGCAAGCGCGAGATTGAACGGGCTGAAGGCCTGGGCGAGGATGAAGCCGAAATCGATCTCCATGGCCTGGCTCCCTGATTGCGGACGGCCGCCGGCGGCAGACCGCCGGCGGCCGGCTAATAGTTCACGCTACTGGGCGGCTTCGAGCTGCTTGGCGATCTCGCCGTAGGTCTTCTTCCGCTCTGCCATGAAGGCGTCCATCTCCTCGTAAGGCACGTCCAGCATGGCGAAGCCGGCCGCCTCCATCCTCTCGATGAACTCCGGATCGGCATTGATCTTGCCGATGATGTCGGAAAGCTCCTTGCGGATGTCCTCCGGTGTCGACTTCGGCACGGCGATGCCGCGATAGGCGCCGCCCACCATATCGATGCCGAGCTCCTTGAAGGTGGGCACGTCGGGGAAAAGCGGATGACGCTCCTCTTGGGCGACGGCCAGCATGCGCACCTCGTCGCCCTGGCCGGCGGCGATGGTGGTGTAGCCCCACAGCACGTTGACCTCGCCGCCAAGCAGCGCGGGAACGCTGGCGCCCGTGCCGGTAAACGGAATGTAGGTCAGTTCGGCGCCCGTCTCGTTGGCGAAGAGCTGGTTGGCGATGTGGTTGGCGGAGTTGGTGGCCGAGCCGCCCGCCAGAAGCTGCCCCGGCGCCTCCTTGGCCGCGTCGATCACCTGCTGCACGGTCTCGAACTCGCTGTCGGCGCGCACGATCAGCGCGTCCGGCGTGAAGTGGAACATATAGACGTTGGTGAGGTCGTCGGTCTCGTAGCCCGGATCCTGGATGAGCGGCTGCAACACGATGTGCGGCAGGTTGGTGCCCATGATGGTGTGGCCGTCGCCCGGCTGGTCGTTGAGCACGGACCAGGCCTGGGCGCCGCCGGCCCCCGCCTGGTACTGGATGATCACGTCCTGTCCGGTGACCTTTTTGAAGAAGGGCTGCTGGAGACGGGCGGAGACGTCGCTTTCACCGCCCGGATTGAATGGGATGATGTAGTTCACCGGCTTGTCGGGGAAGGCCATGGCGGCTCCCGACAAGAAGGTGAAGGCCGCGGCAGCAGCCCAGAGACTGACTTTCCTGAACACCATAACGTCCTCCCTTGTCTGGTGTCTTTAACTGCAGCGCCCCGATCAGGCGCTGCGATAGAGCTTCGTCATGACGAATTCGCGATGACCGAGCGCCTCGGCCGCCGTGTTGCGGCCGCTCGCCGTGCGCACGATCATGTCGATCAGCGCGTCGCCGGCATCGTCGAGCGTCATCTCGCGGCGCAGGATTCCGGACACGTCGACGTCGATGTGCTCGCCCATGGTGCGGACGGTGCGCGGATTGGCGGAAATCTTGATGACCGGGACGATCGGATTGCCGATGACGTTGCCCTGGCCGGTGGGGAAGGTGTGGACCACATAGCCGCCCGCCGCCATCAGGGTGACGCATTCGGCCGCGGCGGAAGACGAATCCATGAAATAAAGGCCCGCTCCGGACTTCGGCGCCTCGGCCGGCTCGAGAATGTCGATATAGCGCGAGGTGCGGCCGATCTTCTCCAGATTGCCGAGCGCCTTTTCCTCGATGGTCGTCAATCCGCCTTCGATGTTGCCCTTGGTCGGCTGGCTCTCGGAAAGATCGTTGGTCTTATGCGCTTCGATCACCTCGTCCTGGTACGCCTTCCACATCCTGTACCAGCGCTCGCCGACCTCCGGATTGATGGCGCGCGCCTTGGCGATGTGCTCGGCACCGGTGATCTCCGAGGTCTCGCCGAAGCATCCATAGATGCCTTCCGGCAGGAGCTTGTCGTACATATTGCCCACGGTCGGGCAGGAACCCAATCCGGTGGTGGTGTCGCTTTCGCCACACTTGGTGGAGACCCACAACTCGGAGACGGAGCACTCCTCCCGCTGCAGTTCGGTGGCGTAGTGGACGAACTCCTTCGCCCTGCGGGAAGCGTCCATAATGGTCTTGTGATCGCCGTTCTGCTCGATCGAGAAGCCCGCGACCGGCTTTCCGGTCTCGGCTATGCCGTCGACGATCTTCTGCGTCCATCCGGGCTCGATGCCGATGACCACGACGGCGGCGACGTTGGGGTTCGCACCGGTGCCGATCATCGTGCGGAAATGCAGGTCGAGGTCGGCGCCGAATTGCAGACGCCCATAGGCGTGCGGCAGGGCGAGCGTGCCCTTAATGTTGTTGGCGACCGCCTCGCAAGCCGCGTTGGAGATGTCGTCGACCGGCAGGATGACCACGTGGTTGCGCACGCCGACACGGCCGTTGTCGCGGCGATAGCCCTTGAAGGTGAGATTGGAGTATTTGGATGCCATCGGAGCTGCCCTTCCCGGCTTACCAGCGCTTGGTCTTGAGATTGTGGACGTGCACGTGTCCGCCCTTTTCGACGTCGGCGACGAACTTGCCGATATCTTCGCCGTATTTGATCGCCGTGTCGCCCTCTTTCAGATCCTTCAGCGCCACCTTGTGGCCGATCGGCACGTCGGCCCTGGCCGTGAGCTTGAAGCTCGAATTGTCGGCGGTGACAACGCACAGCATGTCCGTGCCCCCCGTAAGGCCCTCCACGACGACGACGCCGACATTGTCCTTGTGATCATGCACGAGAAGGTGCGGACTTTGCATTTTCGCTCTCGCCTCTATCTTATATAAAAGGTCTTATATAAGATATAAGTCATAGGCCTATAGCCATGTCAATCACCGGACGATAAAAAGACCCGGAATGTTTTCGTCCCCAGCAGGATCGCGACGCCCATGACCGAGGTCACACAAGCCAGAGCTTTCGGGTTTAGGCCCCTTTATCTCCAGGTGAAGGAAAGCCTTGTCCGGCGCCTCATCGAGGGGAGCTGGCAGCCCGGCCAGATCATTCCCTCGGAGATGGAGCTGGCGCGCGAACTCGGCGTCAGCCAGGGCACGGTGCGCAAGGCGCTCGACGCCATGACGGGTGAAAACCTGCTCATCCGCCGCCAGGGGCGCGGCACCTATGTGGCCGAGCCGGAGGAAAGCCGCATCCTGTTCCAGTTCTTCCGCCTCGTCCCCGACAGCGGCGAGCGCTCCTTTCCCGACTCGCGCGTGCTGCGCTCGAAACAGGCCAGCGCGAGCAGGGAAGAGGCCGAGAGGCTCAAGATCCCGGCCGGCGCGGAGGTCTGGCGGATCGAACGCCTGCGCACACTCGAGGGGGCTCCGCTCCTCGTCGAAACGGTCACGCTGCCCGCCGCCCGTTTCCCGGGCTTCGAGGCACTGACGGAAATTCCCAACAACGTCTATCGCCTCTATTCGCAGCGCTGGGGCATCACCATCGCCGGCGCCGCCGAGAAGCTGAAAGCCGTCGGCGCAAGCGCGCGGGACGCGCGTGTGCTCGACTGCGCACCCGGTACGCCGCTGCTTCACATCTCGCGCACCGCCCTCGACCTGGCGCAGGAGCCGGTCGAATTGCGCGTCTCCCGCTGCCTGACCGAACGGGCGCATTATCTCGCCGATCTGAGATAGGGCGAAGCGAGCCGGGCGAGACGCGTGCCCGGCCGCGGCGCTACAAGGCGACCCGGTAGCGCGAAAGCGCATCCAGATCGGGCACCACGCCCAGGCCGGGGCCGGGCGGGACGTACATGTTTCCGGCCGCAATCCCGGGGAAACCGAGAATGAAACGCTCGCGCAGGGGATTCGGGTTCGAATCGACCTCAAGCATCCCGTCACCGCCGACCGCGGCCAGGAAATGCAGAGAGGCCATGAGGCCGATCCCACCGCCGAGCCAATGCGGGCAAAGGCCGATCCCGTGCTCCAGTGCCCGGTGGCCGATTGCCACACACCGGCTGAAGCCGCCCCACTTGCCGATATCGGGTTGCAGGACGGCGATGCCGGCCGACTCCATCATTTCCGTGAACGCCGCATCCCCGCGCAGATTCTCGCCCAGGGCGATGGGCACGGGCGAGGTGCGCGTCAGCCGCTGCCAGTCCGCCAGAGGGATGTCGGCGCGCAGCGGCTCTTCGAGCCAGGCCGGCCCATGCGGCGCAAGGGCGGCGCTCATCGCGGCCGCCTCGTCGAGGCTCCATGCCTGGTTGGCGTCGACCATGATCGGGGTCTCCGGCCCGAACGCCTCCCGCAACACACGCAGACTGCGCACATCGCGCTCCCGCCCGAAACCGACCTTGAGCTTGAACCGGCGATAGCCTTCCGCATGCTTTTCCTGCGCGAGAACTTCCGGCCGGTCTGCGTTGAGGCCGCTGGCGTAAGCCGGCACCGCCCCGACCTCTTCGTCGCGAAACATTCGGTAGAGTGGCTTGCGCGCCCGTCTGGCAACCAGATCCCACAGGGCGATGTCGAGACCGGCAATTGCCTGCGCTATGGGGCCGGGCTCGCCGCTCTGAATGGCGAGCACTTCCGTCGCGGCGGTGAGCAGGCGGAAGGCTTCGGAGGGGTGATCGAAGCGCCTGGACTTACACAAGGGTGCCAGCACCGACCGGATCAGCCGGGCACGATGTTCGGCGCCGACGGACGGAAAATTGCACCACACCTCGCCCCAGCCTTCCGCGCCGTCGGAGCCCCGCACCGCGATGAAAAGAGCCGGGCGGTCCCGCATCTCTCCGAAGGAGGTCACCACGGGTGTTTCGATCGGCACCCGAAAGACATGCGGCGTGATCTCGGCGATTTCTAAGGATAGGTCCATGGCCGAGGCGCCTCAGCTTCCGGCCGGCGGAGCGGTCGATTCGCGGACCACCAGCGAGAAGTCGATCTCGCGATGCATGATCCCCGACGCACCCACGAGATGCTCGACCAGATACTCGCCGGCCTTGACCCAGATCTCGTCGGTCGGCATGTGGATCGTCGTCAGGCTGGGCTGCAGATGCCGGCTCCATTCGAGATCGTCGAAGCCGACCACGGAAAGCTGCCGCGGCACGGCGATGCCGAGCTTCTGGGCCTCCAGCATCACGCCATAGGCGATGACGTCGTTGCCGCAGACCAATGCCGTCGGACGGTCGCCGTCCGCCAGGATGTAGCGTGCCGCCTGGCGCGCATCGTCGAGATTGTAGTTGACCTGGACCATCCAGCGCTCGGGCGGCGCGCTGCCGTGCTCCTCCAGAATCTGGAGAACGCCGGCAAGGCGCGCCTGCGCACGGTCGTTGTTCCTCTGCATCGCGGCGACGATGCCCACGTGTCTGTGCCCGAGTTCCATCAGGTGCTGCGTGATGCGCCGCCCCGCTGCCGCATTGTCCACCCCGACGCTGGGATAGGGCTTGTCCGGCTCGTAGACGCCGACATTCACGAAGGGAATCTTCTGCGACAGAAGGAGCCTGCGAAGCTCCTCGTGCCGCTTGTCCCCGCGCAGAATGAGCCCGTCGATGCCGCGGCTGACAAGGTTGCGCGCCTGCTTGAGCTCGATGTCGAGATCGTATTCGTTGGTGGAAAGAAGAAGCAGATAGTCCTGAGTGGCAAGATAGGATTGCAACGCCTGCAGGCCGCGCGCGAACATGGCATTGTCGATGGTCGGCACGATGGCGCCGATCGTGCGTGTCCGCCGGCTGGAGAGCGCGCGGGCGGAAGCATCCGGGATGTAACCGATTTCGTCGATAACCGTATTGATGCGCGCGCGAAGCCCGGTGCTCACCGACTCAGGGTTGTTGAGCGCCCGGGAAACGGTCGCGGTCGAGACACCCGCCCGCTTTGCCACTTCGCGGATTCCTACGGATTTCGCCTCTTTTAGAAGCGTGGTTGTCGGTTTTTCAGAAATCGGTTTCATGTTGATTCACGCACGGTATACATACGACCTTGTGCAACAACTTGACCGGAAATGCAATCATTCTGCGACTTCCAGCGCGGCACGTACGCATTTGCCCGCTCCGGATTGACATGGCTGGGCATGAGAGATATGTAACCGGTTACAGTGAAATCGCTCACTGTTCCGCGCTGCCCTTGCAGGTCGCGGATCCAGACCAGGGAGGATTCATCGTGCGATCACCACTGAAACCACTGCCGGCACTCGCCGCGGCGCTGCTGCTGTCCGCTGCCTGGGGCACCGCCGCCACGGCGCAGGACTTCAACTGGAAAGCGCATGAAGGCGAGACGATCACCTTTCTCGCCAACAACAACCCGTGGGCGACGGCCGTCCTGGAACACAAGGACGCGTTCGAGGCGCTGACGGGCATCACGTTGCGCGTCGACACCTATCAGGAGCAGCAGATGCGACAGCGCCTGCTGACCGTCATGAACGCGCGCAGCGACGAGGTCGACATCTTCATGACCCTGCCGTCCCGCGAAGGCATGCAGTTCGCCGCCGCCGGCTGGTACGAGGACCTTCTGCCCTACGCCCAGGAAAACACCGCGCCCGAGTACGATTTCGAGGGCTTCAGTCCCGCGCTCGTGGAAGCGGCCACCTTCGACGGCGCGCTGACGGGCGTTCCCCTGAACATCGAAGGGCCGCTGCTTTACTACCGCACCGACGTGTTCGAGGAGTGCGGCCTCAATCCCCCCGAAAATCTGTCGGGGCTCTCCGAGGTCGCGGCACAGATCGAGGAGTGCAAGCCCGACATGACCGCCTTCGCTTCGCGAGGTCTGGCGCCGGCGCTCCCCTACACCTTCAGCAATTTCCTGCACAACATGGGCGGAAGCTACATGGCGGACGGGAAGTCAAACCTGTGCTCCGAGGAGGGCAAGGCGGCGATCTCGCTCTACGCGTCCCTGTTGAAGGATTACGGCCCGCCCGGCGTGGTCAACTACTCCTTCTATCAGCTCACCTCGCTCTACCGCGAGGGCCGCTCGGCCATGTCGTTCCAGTCCTCGAACGAGTTCCCCGCCGTGATGGAGGGCGGTGCGCGTCTCGAAGACACGGCGATCGTGCCGCTGCCGCCCGGCGACGGCGGCTCGCATCCCACGACCATCGGCTGGGCGCTGGCCGTCTCGCAGTTCAGTTCCAATCCGGAAGCCGCGTGGTATTTCGTCCAATGGGCGAGCAGCCCCGAAATGCAGGCGAAACTGGCGCTCGAAGGCATCGCCCCGCCACGCAACGCCGTTGCTTCCGACCCCGACTACCAGGCCTGGCTCGAAGAGCAGCCGGTCCGCCAAGAATGGCAGGCGGCTCTCGAACATCTTGCCGACAAGGGCACCTCGGAGGTCGGCTATCCGATTGTCCAGAACCCGGAATCGCGTGAATATATCGGCCAGGCGGCCAATGCCGTCCTCCTCGGCACGAGCACGGTCGAAGAGGCTTGCGCTGCCGCCGACGAGGAGCTCAACGCGCTGATCGCGCGCGAGTAGCCGTAACCCCGTGCAACGGGCCGCCCCAACGCGGGCGGTCCCAACTCGGATCTGCCCGAATGCCCAGCAATCCATTCGCATTGACGCCGGGATTCCGCGCCGTCGTGATCGGCGGCGCCGGCGGTATCGGAACGGCCATCGTCCGGCTGTTTCTCGACCTCGGCGCGGAGGTAAGCGCGACCGGTGTGAGCGAGGACGAAACCACCCGTCTTGCGCTGGACGCGCACCCGCACCTGTCGTGTGAATGTCTCGACGTGACCGACGACGAAGCGGTCTGCCGTTATGCCAACCGCTTCGACACGATCGATGCGCTCGTCAATTGCGCCGGTATTCTGCGGCGGGACGAGGAGTATGATCGCGAGACCTTCCGCAAGGTGATCGAGGTCAATCTGACCGGCACCTTCAGCACGTGCCTCGCCTTCCGGGCCGCCCTTGCGGCCAGAAAGGGGGCCGTCATCAACATCGCTTCCATGAACGCCTTCACCGCTCTGCCGCGCATCCCCGCCTATTGCGCGAGCAAGGCCGGCGTCGTGATGCTCACCAAATCGCTTGCCCATGCCTGGGCCGCGGAAGGCATCCGCGTCAACGCGGTGGCCCCCGGCTACATCGAAACCGCGATCAACGCCGAAGGCCGCAAGGACAGGGTGCTTTACGAGCGGATCGCCGAGCGCACGGCCCTGAAGCGCTGGGGGCAGCCGGAGGATCTGGCGGGCACGGTCGCCTATCTCGCCATGCCAGCCTCTTCCTACGTCACCGGCAGCGTCTTCGCCGTCGATGGCGGTTATCTCGCAGGTTGAACCCGGAGCGCCTGATGGACACGTCGAACTCTCAGAAGGCTCAGCTCGCCGCGCTTTCCGCACCGTCGGTGATCTTCACCGTGGCGATGATCGCATTCCCGTTCTGCTACACGATCTGGATCAGCTTCCAGGCGGTCTCGGCCACCGGCATGATGCGCTTCGACGGCCCGGCGAACTATGTGCGCATGGTCAACGACGCGCAGTTCTGGAACGGCCTGTGGATCACGATCTATCTCTACGTCCTGTCCTTGACGCTGCAGCTCGTGTGCGGCACCGCGCTGGCGCTGCTTCTTTTCCGGGCGCGCAGGCTGCCGGGCATCATCCGTTCGCTCTTCATATCGCCCTTCATGCTGCCGCCGGTGGTGGCGGGCATGATGTGGCTGATCATCCTCGATCCCTCGCTGGGTGCGGCCAACTACATCCTCACCTCGCTCGGCCTGCCGCCGTCGAACTGGCTGGCCTCCCCTGCCCTGGTCATCCCCACGCTGGCGCTCGTCGACACCTGGCAGTGGACACCTTACGTCGCGCTGATCGTGCTCGGCGGGCTGCAATCGCTGCCGCCCAGCGTCTACGAGGCCGCCGAGATCGACGGCGCGTCCCGCACGAAGACGCTTTTCCGCATCACGCTGCCGCTTCTCCTGCCGACACTGGTGACGGCGATGGTGCTGCGCAGCGTCGATCTCCTGCGTTTCTTCGACCTCATCTACATCACCACACAAGGGGGCCCGGCCAATGCGTCGACGACGCTCAACATCTACGGCTTCAGGACCGGTTTCGAGTTCTTCCAGCTCGGCTATGCCGGGGCGCTGATGATCACGCTGTCGGTTATGGTGCTCGGCGTGGTGCTGGCGCTCAACCGGCTCCGCAACGCGGTCGCCTGGTAGGAGGACGGACATGAACACCACTGCTTCCACCGACCGTTGGCTGGGCTATCTCAATGCGGTGCTCCTGGTGCTGGCCGGCATCATCGTCGTCGCGCCCACGTTGTGGATGGTGATGTCGTCCTTCAAGTACTCGCACGAGGTGACGGCCTATCCGCCGACGCTGTTCTTCACGCCGACCTTTTCAAACTACGTCTCGCTTTCGGAGACGACGCCTTTCGTCCAGTACGGCATCAACAGCGTGATCGTCACCTCCGCTTCAACGGCGCTCGGCCTCCTGTTCGGCGCGCCGGCGGCCTTCGTGGTCTCGTGGACGCGGATCACCTGGCCGGCCATCGTGACGCTGGTGGCGCGCATGGCGCCGGGCACGCTGTTTCTCCTGCCGTGGTACGTGATGTTCCGCCAGGTCGACATGATCGGCAGCTATTGGGCGCTGATCCTCACCCACGCGGTCATCACCATGCCGATCGTCATCTGGGTGCTCATGCCCTTCTTCGACAACATCCCGCGCAGCATCTTCGAGGCAGCGCAGGTGGACGGCTGCTCGACATTCCGCGTCTTCTACCGCATCGCCCTGCCGCTCGTGAGCGCCGGCCTTTCCGTCTCGGCCATTCTCGCCTTCGTGTTTTCCTGGAACTACTTCCTCTTCGCGCTCGTGCTGTCCAACTCCGACACGAAGACGCTGATCGCCGCTTCCTTCAACTTCATCGGCGAGGGATCGACCAACTGGGGAGCGCTCATGGCCGCGGCCACGATGATCGCCCTGCCGCCCCTCGTCCTCGCCGTCATCGTCCAGCGCTGGCTCGTCTCGGGCCTGACGCTGGGCGCCGTCAAAGGGTGATGTCATGCCGAATGCACCGACCATGCGCATAGCCGATTTCCGCGGCGACGACCGGATCACGATAGAAGAAAGGCCCATGCCCGTTCCGGCAGAGGGCGAGGCGCTGGTGCGGATCTTGCGCACCGCACTCTGCGGCTCCGACTTCAAGCTGTGGCACAAGGGTGCCGAACACATTGCCGGCCACGAGATCTTCGGGCGAGTCGAGCACCCCGGCCACGCCATGGATGGCAAGCGCTGCGCCGTCTATATCCCGCTTCATTGCGGCGCGTGTGCGGCCTGCCGGGCCGGCGACACGCAGATGTGCCTCACGGTCTCTTCGCTCATCGGCTGGAACCGGGACGGCGGCTACTGCGAATATGTGGCCGTGCCCGACAACTGCCTGCTGCCGGTTCCCGACGACATCGAGGACGATCTGGGACCGCTGCTTCTCGACACGATCGGCACGTCTGCCCATGCCGTTAGGGAGGCGCGCCGGATCGTACCGGCCGAGAAGAACCCGGACGTGCTGGTGACCGGCGCCGGCCCCGTCGGCCTCGGCGTCATCCTGGCGCTGAAGGCGCTCGGCTTCGCCAATGTCTTTGTCTCCGACCCCAACGATGAGCGGCTGGCGATCGCCACCGGCTTCGGTGCCGTCGCGCATCCCGTGGGAAGCCGCGAAAAGTGCTTTGCCATGATTGTCGAGTGCTCGGGCGCGCATGCAGCGCGCAATCTCGCTATCGAGCTCGTCCTGCCCAAGGGCGTGATTGTGCTTGTGGGCGAGAACGCCGAACCCTGGACCATCACGGAAGACAAGGTGTTCCGGCGCAAGGATTTCATGATGCTCAGGACCTTCTATTTCCCCAAGCGGGAGTTCCCGGCGAACCTGGAACTCCTACGCGCCAACAAGAAGCGGTACGCCCGCCTGGTGGACGAGCGGTTCGGCCTCGACGCCCTGCCGGAGCGCTTCGCGCATTTCGCCCGCGGCCGCTCGATCAAGCCCGTTCTCGCTTTCGAGGAGTCCCGCTGATGGCTTCCATACGCATCCGGAACCTGGTCAAGCGCTTCGGCAACGTGACCGTCATTCCCGATCTGAGCCTCGACATTCCCGACCATGAATTCGTGGTCCTGGTCGGCCCGTCCGGCTGCGGAAAATCCACCCTCCTGCGCATCCTTGCCGGACTGGAGTCGGTGAACGAAGGCGACGTCCACATCGGCGATGAACGCGTCAACACCGTGCCTGCCGCCAAGCGCGATATCGCCATGGTGTTCCAGGACTATGCCCTCTATCCGCACATGACCGTGCGGCAGAACATGGCCTTCGCGCTCGAGATGCGCGGCATGGGCAAGGCCGAGATAGAGGAGCGCGTGCAAAAGGCGGCGACGCTTCTGCACATCGATGGCTTGCTCGACCGCCGGCCGAAGGCGCTTTCGGGCGGCCAGCGCCAGCGGGTGGCGATGGGACGCGCGATCGTGCGCGATCCCAAGGTCTTCCTCTTCGACGAGCCCCTGTCGAACCTGGATGCCAAGCTGCGCGCGCAGGTGCGCGCCGAGATCAAGGCGCTGTCGCAGCAGTTGCGCACCACGATGGTGTTCGTCACCCACGACCAGATCGAGGCGATGACCATGGCGGACCGCATCGTCGTAATGAAGTCCGGCGTGGTCCAGCAGGTGGGCAGCCCCGAGGAGGTCTACGAAAAGCCGGCCAACCTGTTCGTCGCCGGCTTCATCGGCTCGCCTTCGATGAACTTCATCCCGGCGCGTGTTTCCGACAGCGAAATCCGCCTTGAGGACGGAGGGGCTTTCCAGGCGGCACGCCTGTTCGACGAGCGCCCAGGCGGCATGAAGGATGGCGAAGCGCTGATGCTCGGCGTGCGCCCGGAGCACTTCCTGTTCAGGCCCGACGACCCGGCCGCCTTGAAGGCGCAGGTGAGCCTTGTCGAGCCGCTGGGCTCCGACACGCTGGTTCACTTCAAGGCCGGCGGCATCGACGCGATCGCCCGCGTCTCCCCCGATCTGCGGCCCAAGCCCGGCGACACGCTTCCGCTGATTCCCGCCCCCAACAAGACGCATCTGTTCGCGCCGGAGACCGGCGAAGCCATCCGCTGACACGAAGGACCATCGATGAGCGATCTCGGACTGACCGACAAGAGCCTCCTCACCAATGCGTGCCCGGTGGCGGGTGAGTGGATCCAGCCGGAGGGCGACACCGGCATCGCCGTGACGAACCCCGCCGACGGCACGCTGGTTACGACCGTGCCGAGCCTCGGCACGGAGGCGGTCCGCCGGGCCGTCGACGCGGCCCATGCGGTCCGTCGCGAATGGGCCGCGAGGACCGCGAAGGATCGTGCCGCGCTTCTGCGCCGCTGGTACGAACTGATCGTTCAGAACGCCGACGACCTGGCGCGGATCCTGACCGCCGAGCAGGGCAAGCCGCTCGCCGAGGCCAGGGGCGAAATCGTCGCCAACGCCGCCTATCTGGAATGGTTCGCCGAGGAGGCCAAGCGTGTCTACGGCGACATCGTCCCGTCGCCGGGGGCGGACCGGCGCGTGCTCGTCATCAAGCAGCCGGTCGGCGTCTGTGCGGCGATCACGCCCTGGAACTTTCCCAACGGCATGATCACCCGCAAGGCCGGGCCGGCGCTTGCGGCAGGCTGCCCGATCATCGTCAAACCGGCCTCCCAGACGCCGCTTTCGGCACTCGCGCTCGGCGTGCTTGCCGAAAGCGCCGGCATTCCCGCAGGCGTCTTCCAGGTCGTGACGGGCAAGGCGCGCGAGATCGGCACCGAATTCTGCAAGAACCGCAAGGTGGCCAAGATCAGCTTTACCGGCTCGACGGAGGTGGGCCGCTGGCTCATCCGCGAAAGCGCGGACGACATCAAGCGCCTGTCTCTGGAACTCGGCGGCAACGCCCCCTTCATCGTCTTCGAGGATGCGGACCTGGATGCCGCGGTCGCCGGCGCCATGATCGCGAAGTTCCGCAATTCCGGACAGACCTGCGTATGCGCGAACCGGATCTATGTGCACGAGAGCCTCGCCGACGCGTTCGCCGGCAAGCTCGCCGAGGCGGCGGCGCGGCTGAAGGTGGGCCGCGGCGATGCCGAAGGCGTGGAGCAGGGTCCGCTGATCGACGAGCCGGCGGCGCGCAAGATGGAGGAGCATGTCAGGGACGCGCTCGACAAGGGCGCGCAGCTTCTCCTCGGCGGCAAGCGACACGCGGAGGGCGGCACCTTCTTCGAGCCCACCGTGATCACCAACGTTTCCCAGGAGATGCTGGTGGCATGCGAAGAAACGTTCGCGCCGCTCGCCCCGATCATTCCCTTCAGCGACGAGGCCGACGTCGTCGAGAAGGCGAACGATACGGAATTCGGCCTGGCCGGCTACTTCTACACGCGCGATCTCGCCCGCATGTTCCGCGTGGCCGAAGCGCTCGAATGCGGCATTGTCGGCGTCAATTCCGGCCTCATCGCCAACGAGATGGCGCCGTTCGGAGGCTACAAGCAGTCGGGTCTCGGCCGAGAAGGCTCCAAATACGGGATCGAGGACTATCTCGAGATCAAATATATCTGCGTTGCCGGCCTATGACCCGCTTTCCGCCCCAATGGTGCGAAAGCACCCCCGACCTCGTCTGCCTCGGCCTGTCGGCGCTCGACTATATCTGGACGGTCGACCGCTTTGCCGGTCCGGCCGGCGGTAAGGTGCGTGCATCCGAATTCGCGACGATCGGCGGCGGCATGGCGGCGACGGCCGCCGTCACGGCGGCGCGGCTCGGCGCCCGTGTGCAGTTCTGGGGGCGCGCCGGCGACGATCATGAAGGCCGGCTCATGCGGGGCGATCTTGAGGCCGAGAACGTGGGCGTGGCGCATTTCCGGCTCTTTCCCGGTGCCCGCTCCTCCATTTCAGGCGTCATCGTCGATGCCGCGGGGGAGCGCCAGATCGTCAATTTCCGCGGCGCCGATCAACCGTCCGACGCGGGATGGCTGCCGATCTCGGAGATCGGCAAGGCAGGCGCGGTCCTGGCCGACCCGCGCTGGCCGGAAGGGGCGGCAGCAGCCTTTTCCGCCGCACGCGCGAAAGGCGTTCCCACGGTGCTCGATGCCGACGTGGCGGACCCGGAGGTCTTCGCCCTTCTCCTGCCGCTGACGGACCACGCCGTCTTCTCCAAACCGGCTCTCGAAGCCTTCGCCGGCAAGGGGCCCGAGCCGCTGGCCTCGATCGGCGCCTTCGGGTGCAAGGTCGCGGCGGTGACGGAAGGCGGCGAGGGCGTGCGGTGGCGCCAGGACGGCCTCGCCCATCACCAGCCGGCTTTCCCCGTGCGCTCCGTCGACACGACCGGGGCCGGCGATGTCTTCCACGGCGCCTATGCCTTTGCCGTCGCGGTCGGCGCGCCGGTCGCCGAGGCTTTCACCTTCGCCGCCGCCGCCGCGGCCCTGAAATGCACCAGGGCCGGCGGGCGCAGCGGAATCCCTACCCTGGACGAAACTCTGCACCTATGGAGAACATGCGCATGAGCACGATCGGAAAGAGCCGCGGCCTCACCCGGCTGGCCGACGAGGACGGATACTTCACGATGGTGGCGCTGGACCAGCGCCCGCCGCTGATCGCTGCCATCGCGAAGGCGAAGTCCATCGCGCCGGAAGCCGTGACGTTCGCCGACATGCTTTCGGTAAAGCGCCTGCTCGTGAAGGCGCTCGCCGAAGACGCGAGCTCCATGCTCCTCGACCCGAATTTCGCGATTCCGGCGGCGATCGACATTCTGCCGTCGAAGACCGGCTTCATCGTGACGCTCGAAGATCACCGGTTCGAGGAGACGCCGGCCGGCCGCAGGTCGCGGGCGATCGACAATTGGAGCGTCGAGAAGATTCGGCGGGTCGGCGGCGACGCCGTCAAGGTGCTCGCCTGGTATCGCCCGGATGCCGGCCGGGACGTCATCGCCCACCAGCAGGCTTTCGTGCGCACCGTCGGCGCGGAGTGCCGCCGCTACGACATCCCCTACGTACTCGAACTCCTGGTCTATCCCTTCCCCGACAACGCCGCACACACGACCGACTACGTGGAATCGCCCGACAAGAAGGCGGAGCTCGTCATCGAGAGCGTTCGCGAATTCGCCAAGCCTGACTATGGCGTCGATCTCTTCAAGCTGGAAACGCCCATGCCCGCCGCTTCGCTGCCGGCAATGGACGGAAGCGGCGCCGCGCAAGGCGCCGCTGCAGCATTCGCCGAGATCGGCGGTATCTGCCGGAAGGCGGGTATTCCCTGGGTGCTGCTCTCGGGCGGCGCCACGCCGGCACAGTTCGACCGCGTGCTCGGCTACTCCTACGCGGCGGGCGCGCAAGGGTTTCTGGCGGGCCGGACGATCTGGCTCGACGCGGTCCAGAACCATTTCCCCGACGAGGATGCCGTGCTGTCCGCGCTCGATCAGGATGGCCGAAAGCGGCTCAGGGATCTGACGGTTCTAACACGGGAGAAGGCGAAGCCGTGGAGTGGGAACTTCAGAACCGCGGACTTCGCCTTCGAGGGCGATTTCGCGGCGCGCTACGCCTGACACCGGCGGCCCTGATTCTCGACCGATGGCGGCGTATCGATGTTCCGGCATGGATCCTCGGGCTTGACCCGAGGATCCATGCCGGAACGATGCCGCCTCGCCGGTGGACAATGTTAGGGGTCGGATGACTCCGGCACAGCCTGCCATCCGCCCGAGCAAAAGCCAAGGCCGGGTCCGTTCCGCAACCATGTTCCGAAACGGACCCCGACCGCATTTCACCGTTTTAGCCGAAGCTGCCTCCCGCTATTCGAGGTAGCCGGACCCGTTGGCGGCCGCCGCTTCCTTCTTGAACAGTTCCAGAAGCTCCACGGCCTCCCCGCCGTATTCCTTTTCGATATGCGCCTCGAAGGCGGGCTGGGTCGCTTCGCGCATCGCTTCGCGCTGTTCGGGCGAAAGGGCCGACACTTCCATCTTTTCCCGAAGGCCCGCAATGCCGCGGTCGGAAGCCTCGATGATGCGCGCCAGGCCGCGCGAGGCGGCGACGCAGGACTGCGCGGCGTAGCGCACCACCTTCTGCTGTTCCTCGCTCAATCCGTCCCAGAACGCCTTCGACAGGAGGAAGATGTAGGGCGAGAACAGGTGGTTGGTGAGCGCGAGATGCCCCTGCACCTCGGCGAAGTTCGAGAACGAGATGATCGGCACCGGATTCATCTGGCCGTCGATGACGCCGGTCTGCAGCGCCGAATAGACCTCGCCCCAGGCGAGCGGATAGGCCTCCGCCCCGAGCGCGTTCATGACGACCTGGTGCGAGGAAAGGGTCATGGTGCGCAGCCTGACGCCCTTGAAATCCTCCAGGTCCTCGATCGGCGTGTCGGCCGTGGTAACGGCGAAGAAGCCGCCGGTGTCGGGAAAGCCGAGGATCTCCACGTCGCCGAGATCCGCTTCGATGTCGGCCTTGAGCGCCTTGCCGAAGCTGCCGTCAAAAGCCTCGTAGGTCGCGGCATTGTCGGCAAAGGCGAAGGGAAGGTTCAGAACGTCGATCTTCGGATAGTATGACGCCAGCGAGCCGGTCGATGAGATGGTCGCCTGGATGACACCGTCGCGGACCATCTGCACCTGCTCGGCATTGGTGCCGATCTGGTCGTTGGGATAGATCTCGACCTCGATCTCGCCGTTGGTGTCGGACGTCACGATATTGGCGAAGACCGCCGCACAGGCGTGTCCGGGGTTGTCGAACGGATCGGGATTGTTGTCATGCGCGAGCTTCAGGACATGTTCCTGTGCGGCCACGGGGACGGCGGCCGTGGAGGCGACCAGCAGGGCGGCGAAGCCGCGGATCAAGGTGTTCTTCATAAGTCCACTCCTTCGGTTTCGTTCTTGGTTTGCGACGAGCGCGCGGGTCAGGCAAAGCCCAGCCAGCGCGGCACGAAGAGCGCCACGTCCTCCCAGAATGCGAACACGATGAGGATGGCGACCTCGGCGATCAGGAAAGGCCAGAGCTTGAGCGCGATCCGTTCCAGCCTTTCGCCGGTCACGGACGACAGGACGAACAAGCAGGCGCCGACCGGCGGTGTCATCAGCGATATGTTGAGCGCCAGGATGAAGATGATGCCGGCGTGGATGGGCTCGAGCCCGATCTGACTGGCGATCGGCACCAGGACCGGCGTGAGGATGATGAGGATCGCGGTGATGTCCATCACCATGCCGATGGCGAGCAGGAGCGCGATAATCAGAAGGATGACGACATAGCGGTTGTCGGATATGGCGAGCACGGCCTCGGCGATCGCCTGCGGCACGCGGTTGAAGCTCATCCACCAGCCAAGCAGGCTGGCAAAAGCGATGATGACGAAGATGACGCCGCTGATGATGGCGGTGCGCAAAAGCATCCGGCAGAGCGCGGCGAAATCGATGTTGCGGTAGACGAAGACGCCGAGAAGAAGCGCATAGGCGACGGCGACGGATGCCGCCTCGGTCGGCGTGACGATGCCGCCGAGGATCCCGCCGAGAATGATGAAGGGCATCGCCAGGGCGGCGATCGAATGCAGGAAGCTCTTGAGCACTTCCCGGACGGTCGCCCGCTTTTCCGCCTTCGGCAGGCCGTTGCGCGCGGCACCGAGCGCAATCACGGCCATGCAGACGAGACAGATGACGAGACCCGGCAGAATGCCCGCCGCGAAGAGGCCGCCGATGGAGACGCCCATCAGCGATCCGTAGACGACCATGATGCCCGAGGGCGGGATGGTCGGGCCTATGATCGATCCCGCGGCGGTGACGGCGCAGGCGTAATCGCGGCGGTAGCCCTGCCGGACCATCTCCGGCACCAGCGTCTTGCCGAAGGCCGCGGCATCGGCAGTCGCGGCCCCGGTAAGCCCGGCGAACATGACCGAGGCGACCATGTTGGCATGCGCCAGCCCGCCGCGGAAATGGCCGACCAGGATATGCGCGAAGCGCATCAGGCGCTGGGTGATGCCGATGTGGTTCATGATCTCGCCGGCCAGGATGAAGAAGGGCATGGCCAGAAAGGGAAAGATGTCGAGGCTGTTGAACATCCGGCTCGGGCCCATTGCCAGGAAATGGCTACCGCCCATGCCGACCATCCCGGCCAGCCCCGCCATGCCGATGGCGAAACCGATCGGCGTCCCGATCAGAAGCAGCGCGAAGAAGATGACGGCGACGAGCATCGCTCAGATCTCCGCCTGTTCTTCGAGGTGCTGGCCCCCGAGGTCGCGCAAAAGCACGAGGAGGAGTTGCACGGCGGCAAAACCCGCCGCCACGGGAACGGCCGCGTAGGCCGGCCCCAGGCTGAGACCGAAGATCATCGCCTGCCGGGTCTGTCCCGACGCTGCGAAGCCGATGCCGAACCAGAAGAGATAGGCAAAGAGCGCGAATGCGAGGAGGTCGGAGAGGATCACCGCGGCGCGCCGGAAGCGTTCCGGCAAATGATCGATGAGAACGGTCAGCCCGATATGCTCGCGCCGGACGATGCCGCTCGAGATCGCCAGCAGCACCGTCCAGATCATGAGATAGCGCGCGAGCGGTTCGGGCCAATTGAACTGCCAGTGGAAATAATAGCGGTCGGCGACCCCGATCCACACGTCGACGACGAGCGCCGCCATCAACAGGATGAGGACGATTTCAACCCCTCGGTTGAGGTAGTCGCTGAGCCTCGCCGCTAGCTGCCTCATCTCGCCTCCCTTGTCTGTCGGGCCTTCAATCGACACGCCCGCGCGCGGCGACCGGCACGCGCTCGACCGCGCCGTCGCGTGAAATCAGATGCACGCGATCGAACAGATTGGTGACCACGCAGGCGTGGTTCGGAATGATGGAGAGGCGCTCGCCGATCAGCGGCTTGCGCGCACAGGCCGCGACGTCGACGACGCCGTGCTCCTCGCTCAGCATGGTGATCTCGGCCTCGGGATACTCCGTCACGAGCCCGAAGCCCGTGAGCCCCAGCGTGTCGCTCGATAATGTCTTGGAACCGGCATCGATGACGATACGCTCGGCCGTAGGCGCGGAGACGACGGTGGCGAGCACGCTCAGTGCGCAATCCTCAAGGCTGCACGTGCCCCGGGCGACGAGCGAGCGGTCCATGTAGATATAGGTCCCGATGCGATATTCGGTGACGAGCCGGTTCTCATGGGCGGACCACATGTCGGGCGTGCCACCGCTCGAGACAGACGGCACCTCGACGCCGGCCGAGGCGAACGCCTCCAGCGCGGCAGCCAGCCACTTGGCGGCCTCTTCCTGCCTGCCGGCGGCGGGATAGGTCATCAGGCCGCCGAAGGCGAGCCCGCCTGCTTCTTCGATGCGGCGCGCCAGCGCCAGGGCTTCCTCCGGCGACTGGACGCCGCAGCGCCCCATGCCGGTGTCGCACTCGACGAGAACCCGAAAAGGGCGCGACGCATCCGCGAAGGCCGCCGCGTAACCCTCGACGGTGTGTGCGTTGTCGGCCGTCGCGGCGAGCGTGATCCTGTCCGCCAGGCGCCGCAGGCGCTCAAGCTTTGCTTCGCCCAGGATGTTGTAGGTCAAAAGGATGTCGTCGAGCCCGGCATCGGTCATCACCTCGGCCTCGCCGAGCTTCTGGCAGGTGATGCCCCGGGCGCCGAGCTCCACCTGCCGGCGGGCGAATTGCGGCAGCTTGTGCGTCTTGATGTGCGGGCGCAGGGCCAGCCCGTGAGCATCCGCATGGTCCTGCGCCTTGCGCAGATTGGCCTCGACGCGATCGCGGTCGATCACAACGGCCGGGGTCTCGATCTCGTCAACGGTCATGGAATGCACCCTCCTTAGTCGCCGATAGGCCGCCCCGGATCGCTCATGTTGAGGCCCGAGAGGCTGACGCGGATCCGCCGCAGGCCCTCGAGCACGCTCGGGCCGATCGATTCGGCCACCGTCATGGCGATGAGATCGACCAGGAACAGAAGCGCGTAACGCCCTGAGGTCGGCTTGTAGAGCTGCGTGTCCGGGGGGATCACGAACGGCAGGCAGATCTCCGCCTCCTTCGCCAGCACAGATTCGGGATGGGTGATGGCGACGGTGCGCGCGCCGTACTGCCGCGCCACGCGCACGGATTCGATGGTCGACGCCGCCGCGCCCGAAGCGGAAATGGCAAAGACGACGGAATGCCCGTCGCAGACCGCGGCGGACATGCGCTGCATCTGCCCGTCCGTGTGCGCAACGATGGAAAGGCCGAGGCGGAAGAGCCGGTTCTGCATCTCCACCGCACCCATGGAGGAGACGCCGCCGGAGCCGAAGACGTAGATCTGGCGGGCTTTCATCACCAGTTCCGCGACGTCGTTGACGGTTCCCATGTCGATGGCGTCGCGCACGCGCTGCATGGCGTTCGTGGCGCCGTCGGCGATAGCGTCGACGATGCGCGCGTCGCGCTCGTCCCGCACCAGCGGCTCGGGAAAGAGATAGAGCCCGCCGATCGCCAGAACCTGCGCCAGCTTGAACTTGAAATCGCGCACGCCGTCGCATCCGAGCGCACGGCAGAAGCGCGTCACCGTCGGCTCGCTGACGCCCGCCCGCAGGGCAAGATCGGCGATCGGCGCCCTGGAGGCGTATTCGATGTCGGCGAGAATGACCTCCGCCAGCCGCCGCTCGGCCTTGCTGCCGTCGGCGGCCCAGATACGCAACCGGTTGACGATATCGGTCGTGGTCAAGCGACGCGCTCCCCGATCTGTTCCCCATGGCCTTTGTGGCCTTTGTTGATGGCAGCTTGACAGCGAAAATGTAAAAAAGCAACATGAAATTACCGTTATATCCGGCGCTTTCCTTGGAACTAAACGGGAATTTGTCGGAAAATTTCATGCTTAGAGGGAAATTCGGCTCATGAAAGA
The DNA here is from genome assembly GCF_034427935.1 of Chelativorans sp. M5D2P16. Classification (NCBI taxonomy): domain Bacteria; kingdom Pseudomonadati; phylum Pseudomonadota; class Alphaproteobacteria; order Hyphomicrobiales; family Phyllobacteriaceae; genus Chelativorans; species Chelativorans sp. M5D2P16. The sequence goes on from NZ_JAXQNM010000003.1 coordinate 136,344, forward strand.
AACCTTCGGATCCTCGCACGTGCCGCTGTCGCCCGCCGTGCGCGCGGGTGACTTCGTCTTCGTGTCGGGCCAGGTGCCTGCGCGCCCGGACGGGTCGATCGTCTCGGGCGGGATCGAGGAACAGACGCGGCAGGTCATGGACAATCTCAAAGCCGCGCTGGCCCTTGCGGACGCCGAGTTGCCGGACGTCGTCAAGACCACCGTATGGCTGGTCGATGCGCGCGACTTCGGCGGCTTCAACAAGGTCTACGGCAGCTATTTCGAGTCCGCCCCTCCGGCGCGCACGACGGTGGAATCGCGGCTGATGATCGACATCAAGATTGAAATCGAGGCGGTCGCCTATAAGCCCCGCTGACCGTCCTTCAACCCGCGACGCCGCACCGGTGTACCGGAACCAACCAACAGGACCGAACCATATGAATCTGGATCTCGTGCTCACCGGCGGCCGTGTCGTCGACCCGTCCCGCAACATCGACCGCATCACCGATGTCGGCTTCGCCGATGGCCAGGTGGCGGCAGTGGGGGACGGGCTGGCCGCGCGCGCCGCCGACGTACGGGACGTTTCGGGCAAAATCGTCACGCCGGGGCTGATCGACCTGCACACCCATGTCTATTGGGGCGGGACATCGCTCGGCATCGACGCGGAGGACTTCGCCCGCACGAGCGCCGTGACCACCTGCATAGACACCGGCAGCGCCGGCCCGGGCAATTTTCCCGGTTTCCGCAAGCATGTCATCGAGCCGTCCCAGACGCGCATCCTCGTCTACCTGCATGTGTCCTTCGCCGGCATATACGGCTTCGCGCCGGATCTGATGGTGGGGGAAAGCCACGACTTCCGCCTGATGGCGCCGAAATACGCCGCCAAGGTCATCGATGCCAACCGGGACGTGATCGTCGGCATCAAGGTGCGGATCGGCCGTCACGCCAGCGGCCCGCAGGGCATTGCGCCGCTCGACGTGGCGCTGGGCCTGTCGGACGAGACCGGCCTGCCCGTCATGTGCCATATCGACGAGCCGCCGCCCTCCTACGAGACCGTGGTCTCGAAACTGCGCAAGGGCGACGTTCTCACCCACTGCTTCCGCCCCTTCCCCAATGCGCCGGTCAAGGGCGACGGCACGATCAAGGAGGCGGTGCTCGAAGCGCGCGAGCGCGGGGTCTATTTCGACATCGGCCACGGCATGGGCTCGTTCTCCTACCGCACGGCGCGGGCGATGCTGTCAGGCGGCTTCCCGCCCGACACGATCTCCTCCGACGTGCACGCCTTCTGCGTTGAGGGACCGGCCTATGACCAGCTCACCACGATGAGCAAGTTCCTCGGCCTCGGCATGCCGCTCGGCGAGGTGATCGCCCGCTCGACGGTGAAGGCCGCCGAGGCCATCCAGCGCCCCGAGCTCGGCACCTTCCGCGAGGGCGCCGTCGGCGACGCGTCGGTGCTGTCGCTGACCGACGGCGCGTTCGCGCTGGAGGATGTCGAGGGCGAGGTGCTGCGGGTCGGCGAACGGCTCCAGGCCGAAGGCGTCGTCATCGCCGGGCGATGGTGGCACCCGCAATGAAATGGGAAGAGCTGACGACGCAGGAGATCGATGAGATCGACCGGCAAACGGTCGTCGTCCTGCCCATCGCCGCGGTCGAGCAGCACGGCGCGCATCTGCCGCTGTCGACCGACTGCACCATCGGCATGCACCTTCTCGAAACGGCGGAGCGCCGTTGCGGCGCGGATATCCTGATCCTGCCGCAGATCAAGGTGTGCTGTTCCGACCACCACATGGATTTTCCAGGTACGCTGTCGGTGCGCCACGAGACCTTCCTCGCCTATGCCGAGGACATCCTGCGCTCCGTCATGGCGCACGGGTTCACCACCATCCTCGTCTTCAACAGCCATGGCGGCAATCAGGCGATCGCCCGCGTGCTCGTCGACAAGCTCGGCAACGAGAACCGCCATTGCCGGATCGCGCTTCTGACCTGGTGGACGCTCGCCGCCCCGGAACTGGCGGCGGTGCGCGAGAGTGCTCCCAGCGGCGTCAACCACGCCTGCGAGTTCGAGACCTCGCTCATGCTCCACGCCGCGCCCGGCACCGTGCGGACGGACCTGATCGGCGGCATGTCCATCGCGCCGACGGCGGATTGGGCCGAAGAGGACATGCTGAGACCAGCCCGGGGGACGCTGTTCCGGACCATGAAGGAAAAATCCGGTGGCAGCGGCACGGTCGGCGACCCTTCCCTTGCCACGGAAGCGAAAGGCGCGGCGATCACCGCTGCCGTGGTCGATGCGCTCGAAAGAGTGATCTCGGACCTGCGGCGAATGCCGCGCGGCCGATGGACAAGGGAGGAGAAAGCGCCTTGAGCACAACCGATTTCCTGCGCTGCGTGGCTTGTGGAAACGACGTTTCCATCGATGTGGTCCCCTCCACCTGCCCTGCCTGCGGCGGCATTCTCGACCTGCATCTGGCGGAAGGCCCGCCGCAGGAAGCCGCGGACGACCTTACGAGCCTGTGGCAATGGGCCGAATTCCTGCCGCGCTGCGCGCCAAAAAACCGGGTGACCCTGGGCGAGGCGCGCTCGCCGCTGCTTCACTGTCCGCGCCTGGGCGAACGGGCCGGCCTTGCCGATCTCTGGATCAAGAACGATTCCGTCATGCCGACCGGCTCGTTCAAGGACCGGGCGATCGCGCTCGCCACGTCGCTCGCGAAGGAATACGGGCGCGGGGGTCTCGTTCTGTCATCGAGCGGCAATGCGGGGGCGTCGGCAGCCGCCTATGCGGCGCGGGCCGGTCTGCCGATCGTCGTTCTCGTGCCGGCGACCGCGCCCGGGGCCAAGCTCCGGCAAATCGCCGCCGCCGGTGCCACGCTGATCCCGGTCGACGGCCGCACCAGCGACTGCTGCCGCCTGGCCGACCGGCTGGCGCGCGAGCGCGGCTGGGTGAACCTGACGACGACCTATCACAACCCCTACGGCGTGGACGCCTATGCGACGATCGCTTACGAACTCGCCCGCATCGATGCCGAAGTGGTGCTTCTGCCGATCTCCAGCGGGCCTCTGCTGGCGGGCATCATGAAGGGATTTCAAACCATGCTCGCGCGCGGCCGCATCAAGCGCGTGCCGCGCCCGATCGCCGTCCAGGCCGAAGCCTGCGCCCCGATCGCCCGTGCCTACCGGGAAGGGGTTTCCATACACCCATGGCCGCACCAGGCGACCGTGGCCTCCGCTCTCAACGACACGCTGGAAGGCTATGAGCGCGACGGCGATTATACGCTCGACTGGATCCGCCGCTTCGACGGCGCGGCCGTCGCGGTCGATGACCAAACGATCCTGAAGGGCGCGCGAACGCTCGCCGAAACGGAGGGCATCCTGGCCGAGCCGAGCGCGGCCGTGCCGATCGCGGCTCTGGACCTGCTTCGCAATGAGGGCCTGGTCCGCCCGGACGACCGCGTGATCGCCGTGGCCACCGGGCACGGGCTGAAGGACCTCAGCTGGATCCAGTCGAACCCGGCGAGCACACCGCTCAGGCCGGACTTTGCGGCCCTCGCGCGCGTGCTGGAAACGGTGCGGCTGTAGATCGGTGCCGGGCGCCAGGGCCTTGGCCCGAGGGTTCACCCAAGCAGTCCTCGGCTCGCCAGATTGCCCATCAGCGCGCCGATGCCGAAATCCCAAGGCGGACACTCGGTCGAAAGATTCACGCGGTTCCTGAGGACGCCAAGCCCCGGGGCGCTGATCTCCACCACGTCGCCGATCTTGTGGGTGAAGCCCTCGCCGGGCGCGTCGCGGTCCTGGGTGGGCGCGAACAGCGTGCCGAGGAAGAGCACGAAACCGTCGGGATACTGGTGGTGCCGGCCGATGGTCTGGGCCACGAGGTCGAGCGGATCGCGGCTGATCCGGGCCATGGAGCTGTGCCCGCGCAGCACGAAGCCGTCCGGACCGGTGACGGTCAGTTCGAGCTCGGCCGTGCGGACATTATCGAGGCTGTAGCCGTCGTCCCAAAGCCGCAGCATCGGCCCGATGGCGCAGGAGGCGTTGTTGTCCTTCGATTTGCCGAGCAGCAATGCCGAGCGGCCCTCCAGGTCGCGCAGGTTGACGTCATTGCCGAGGGCGGCCCCCTTCACGCGGCCCTTGCTGTCGACGGCGAGCACGATCTCCGGTTCGGGATTGTTCCAGGTGGAGGCGGGCAGCAGGCCGATATCCGCGCCCCAGCCGACCGAGGACAGGACCGGGCTCTTGGTGAAGACCTCGGCATCCGGGCCGATGCCCACTTCCAGATACTGGCTCCACATGCCCTCCTCGATCAACGCCTGCTTCACACGCGCCGCCTCGGGCGAGCCGGCCTTGATGTCGGTGAGACTGGTGCCGATGAGCTCCACGACGCGGCGGCGGATGGCGCCCGCCTTGTCGGGGTCGCCCTCGGCCTGTTCCTCGATCACCCGTTCGACCATGGATTGCGCGAAAGTCACGCCGCAGGCCTTGATCACCTGCAGGTCGCACGGCGCCAACAGTGAGGGGCGCGCGGGATCCTGCCGGCCCGCCTCGCTGTTGGCGGTGATCTCCTCGAGCGTCCCGACCGCCTCGCCTTGCGCCCCCTTTGCTGCGGCCGCCGGATCGTCCTCCTCCAGGAGCGCGCTCAGCGTCGGATGCGCGCGCGAGGTAATATCCACCAGCACGCCTTCGCGCAACACCACTACCGACGGGCCGGAAAGCTCCGGCCGCAGAACGCGGCCGACGAAGGTACCCGATGGGTCGAGGTCGATTGGCAATCCGGTCATGTCTGCTCCCCTTTGTCGAATCCGCCGCAAGATAACGGCGAAGATACTGCGCCGATAGTCCGCATGCGCCGGGCCCTTGGAACATCAACCGCGCGTGATTGTTACCCTAGGACGGGCACAAAGCGGAAAACAGGGAAGGACCGATGACCAGAAACGTGATCGTGGCCGCAATCGTCGTAGCGGTCGTCGTGGTGGCCCTGTTCTTCTTCCTCTGGCCCGAGGGCATCGAGAACCCGGATGAGATGCCGCCCCACGCTACGACCGACTAACGTCCCAGCACCGACGCCAGGCGCATGCCGTTGGCGCCGCGCTCCCATTCAAGCCAGGAAACGAAAGCCTCAGCCGCGCGTTGTGCGTGTACGATCGCGCTGACGATTGACGCGAAACGGAGGGCAGGTCGGCATGCAGAGCGAACCAGAGGCGCCCGGGACAGCGGGGGCGGCGCACAAGAGCGGAAACATCCTCATTCCCGGCAGAAACTGCTTTGCCGTCGAGACCGCCCGGCGCGCCGCTCTGCTCATCGACGCCGAAGCCTATTTCGCCACGCTCGATCAGGTCCTGCGCAAGGCGACGCGCTCGATCGTCATCATCGGCTGGGATTTCGACGCGCGCATACGCCTGTGCCCCCAGGACGGCGACGACGCGCCGCGACTGGGGGAGCTTCTGCGCTCGCTGGTGGAGGAACGGCCGGAACTCGAAGTCCGTATTCTCATCTGGAGCCTTGCCGCCGTGCATGCGCCGGGCGCCGCGCTGCCCCTGATCCTGGGCGAGAAATGGCAGGACCATCCGCGCATCCACCTGAGCCTGGATACCAACCACCCCTTCCATGCCGCGCATCACCAGAAGCTCGTCATCATCGACGATTCGCTGGCTTTCGTCGGCGGGATGGACCTGACGCTGGAGCGCTGGGACACGACACGCCACGAGGCCCAAGATCCCTTGCGCCGGCACCCCGACGGCACGCCCTACGATCCGGTCCACGACCTCCAGCTCGTCGTCGACGGCCCCGTCGTGCGGCCGATCGTCGAGGTAGCGCGGGAGCGCTGGCGGGACGCCGTCGGCGAGGATATCCCGCCGCAACCCGCCGCGGAACGCTGGCCGGTGGAACTGGCGCCCGACTTCACCGATGTGCCCGTCGGCGTCGCCCGGACGCTTCCGCGCCTCAATGGGGAGATTGCAGTCGAGGAATCCGCCCGCCTGACCGAAGACGTGCTGCGCTCGGCCAGTCGGACAATCTACATCGAGGCGCAATATTTCACCGCCAAGCGCCTGCGCCGGATCCTCGGCGATATCCTGCAGCGTCCAGACGGGCCGGAAGTCGTGGTGGTGTGCACGCAAAAGGCCAACGGTATCATCGAGCGCTTCATCATGGGCGCCAACCGCGAGCGGCTGCTGCGCAGCCTGAAGCGACTCGACCGCGATAACCGCCTGCACGTCTACCATCCCACCATTCCCGAAGACGGCGGCGACCACCGGCTGCTGGTGCACGCGAAGCTCATCATCATCGACGACACGCTGCTGCGCATCGGCTCGTCCAACCTCAACAACCGCTCTGTCGGCCTCGATTCCGAATGCGACCTGGCGGTCGAGGCGGACCGGCCGGAAACACGGGCGGCGATACTGGGCTGCCGCGACCGGTTGGTGGCCGAGCATCTCGATGTCGACCCGGCGCTGGTGCGGGCGGCCACACGCCGCGAAGGCGGCTTGAGCAGGGCCATCGACCGGCTGAACCGGCATCCCCGCGGGCTGCGGACCATGGATGTCGGACCCGGACCGACCCACTCCTTCCCCGGCACGCGGCTGCTCGACCCGGAGCGGCCCTTCCGGCTGGTGGAAAGGCTTCGCCGCTTGCTGGGCCGCATTTTTCATCGCCGGCGGCCACGGCCCCAAAGCACCACCTCCGAAAAGCCCAACAGCAGGCTGCCGAGAGCCAGGGGCAGAAGGAAATAGACAAAGCGGAAGACGAGCACCGCTCCAATCAGCTCCGCGCGGGGGAGAAGATAAAGCACCACGCTCTCGATGACACCGAGCCCGCCCGGCACATGGGTGATCAGCGTCGCCACATTTGCGGACACGTAGACGGCCGCCACCTCGAGATAAGGCACGTCGGCCAGCGCGGCGATCGTCTGATGCAGCGCGCCGGCGACGAAGGCAAAGTTCACGGTCCCGAGGATCACCTGGCCGAGCGCCAGTTTGAAGCCAGGCATGGCCAGAGTCATGCCGCGGAAGCGCAGCGGCCGCTCGACCGTCGCCGCGAGCACAAGATAAAGGGCCGGCCAGAGAAGGCAGATCACCGCCACCAGGGTGACGAGGGAGGACGGTATGCCCATGACGTCGATGGCGAGGTCCGGATGGACGAGCAGGCCGACGCCGCCGAGGATCGACAGACCGAGCCCGACGGTAACGCCGCAAAAGACGATCACCTTTGCGACCTCCCCCGCACCCAGCCCCCAGCGCGAATAGAAGCGGTAGCGGATGGCGCCGCTCGAGAGCGCGGCGAGACCGATATTGTGACCAATCGACAGGCTGCAGAAGGAGGCCAGTGCCGCCCGCCGGTAGGCAAGCGGGTGGCCGGCATATTTGAGCGCCAGAAAGTCGAAGCCGGTCAGGGTGAGATAGCTGGCCGCCGTGAAGCCGATCGCCAGCAGCATGTGATAGAGCGAGACCGCTGTGACAGCGGAGACCAGTTCCGGCCAGTCATATTGCGAAAGGGTCCGGTAGAGAAGGAAAGCGGCCAGCGCGACCGCCGCCACGGCGACGGTGTAGCCGAGATAGCGCCGGAACGGCCCGGCGTGCTTGGCCGGGTGTGCTGCGGCCCCGCTGTGGGAGGTCAAGGCAGGTATCCTCTCGTCATTGTCGTGAAGCGACAACGCGCCAAGGGGAATTGCGATCCGGCAACCCCGAAAACCCGTCAACGATCCCGCCGCTCATGCGTTCAGCAGACATGGAACCGCCAGACACCCCGCAGACGGATGAAACAGAGCAGGCCGGCGCGGTCGCTAAGGTCCGCACCATGACGTGGAACATCCACGGCGGGGTGGGCCCGGACCGCCGTCGCGACCTGCAGCGCGTGGTGGAGATCGTACGCCGCCACGAACCCGACATCGTCGCCCTGCAGGAGATCGACTCGCGGCGCTCGGCGGAAGCGGCCGACGCCTTCGCCTTCCTCGCCACCGCGCTTGGCGGCAATTCGCGGGAAAGCCGATTGATCACCGCGCCGGACGGCGATTACGGTCACGCCGTCATCAGCCGCTGGCCGATGTCGGGCACCACCTGGCATGACATCTCCTACCGCCGGCGCGAGCCGCGCGCGGCGATCGAAACCCACGTGCACACGCCTTTCGGTCCCCTCCACCTGGTCGCCGCGCATCTGGGCCTGAGTCTGGGTGAGCGCCGGCACCAGGCGCGGCTCATCGCCGAGATCTGCCGGCAGAGTCCGGAACGGACGGTCATCCTCGGCGACTTCAACGACTGGATCTGGCGCGGCTCGGTGCAGACCACACTCAACCGCCTCTTCCCCGGCCACAGCCACATGAAGACCTACCCCGCCTTCCGCCCCCTCTTCGCGCTGGACCGCGTCTACTGCCGCCCGTCCGAAATGCTGCGCGAAAGCTGGACGGATCCGGAGGCACGCAAGGCGTCGGACCATCTGCCGGTGATCGCGGAGCTCGCGATGGAGAGACAGGGTTAGGTTGCCGTGCCCGGCTCACCGGGTGACGCCTCTCAACCTGCCCCCTTGCTGCAACCCGCAGGTGTGGATAAGACTGTAGCAAAATCGAAACGAAACCGTCACATGAGCGAAATCGAGTTAAAGTTCCTGCTCGACCAGCAGAGGTCGCGTGAAATTTGGGCGCGCTTGGCGGCGTCGAATCTCGCCAACGGCACCCGCGCAACCAAGACCCTCAGAAGCGTCTATCTGGATACGCCTGAACATGCGTTGAAAAAGGCGGGCATCGCGCTGAGGCTGCGGCGCGATGGGCGGCGGTGGATACAGACCGTCAAGACCCGGGGAGGATTGCACGGCGGCCTCTCCCAGGCCGGCGAGGTCGAAAACCCGGCGCCCGGCGGGCGCGTGTGTCTCGATGCAATTCCTGAATTGTCCGTCCGCGAATCGGTCGTCCGACACATCAACGGCACCTCGCTCGAGCCCATTTGCGAAACGGTCATCAAGCGCACGACGAGCGAGCTCGTCCTTGAGGACGGCACGCGGGCGGAGATCGCCGTCGATGTCGGGGAAGTCCGGGCAGGCGAGCGCTCGGCCGCGCTGTCGGAGGTGGAGATCGAACTTCTCGCCGGCAACCCGTCGGGGCTGTTCGATATCGCCCATATACTGTTTCCCGAAGGCGGCATTCGCTTCTCCCGGCTTTCCAAAGCGGCGCGCGGCTATCTGCTGGCCAAGGAGGGGCAGATCGACGCGCCGCTGGCCCCGCGCAAAGCCTTGAACCTGGCGCTCGATCAGACGCAGACCGCCGAACAGGCCGCGCGCGACACGCTGCGCGAATGCCTCGATCAGATCGCTACCAACGTGCTGGTGATCCGGCAGATGGACGATCCGGAGGGGCCACACCAGTTGCGGATCGGCCTGCGCCGCCTGCGCAGCGCGTTTTCCGTCTATGGCCCGGTGCTGCAAAGCCCGGATATGGAGCGGCTCAACGCCGAGGCGCGCTGGCTCGGCCAGGAGGTCGGGGGCCTCAGGGATCTCGACGTGCTGGCGGACGAGAAATTGCGCCGGGAAGCCGAAACCCATCCCGGCGAGCCGGTACTGGCGGCCCTCGCGGAGACGGTCGCACAGCAGGCAGCGGAACGGCGCGAACGGCTGCGCCAGCTTCTCACCGCTTCCCGCGTGCAGGCGTTCCTCATCGATCTGGCCCGATTCGTGGAAACGCGCGGATGGCTTGTGCCCCAGGATTTCGGCCAGACCGGACGGCTGGCGGCACCCGTCCGGGAACTGGCCGTCCATGCGCTCGACAAGCGCTGGAAAAAGGCCGTCAAGCGCGCGCGCGGGCTGGAGCACCTGACGGTGGAAGAGCGTCACGAATTGCGCAAGGAGCTGAAGAAACTGCGCTATGCCGCCGAGTTCTTCTCCTCGCTTTTTCCGGCGAAGCGTGTCGGTCCGTTCCTCAAGCGACTGAAGAAACTGCAGACGGTCTTCGGCGACCTGAACGATGCGGCCACGGTGAGGGCCATGTTCACCGGGACGGAGGTGCCCGGTGCCGGCGATCCCCTTGCGCAACGCGCCATGGGCTGGATGATCGGGGCCAGCGAGGCGCGCGCCGAATTCCGCTGGACCGGCGCCAAGGCCCTGTGGCGGGACCTCAGGCAAACCCGCCTGTTCTGGCAGTGAGCGGCGAGGCTGGACCGGGGTGCGGATGACCTCCCCCATCGCTTAAGATCGCGCTGAAGCGTCCCGGCCTGTTCTCTGCCTGCCGGTCATCTCGGACAGAATTGCCGTGGTCTTGGCAGGAACCATCAGGCAGCGCACGAGTTGGCCTTATGGGTTGCAGGCCATGCACACCGTCTGGACGAAAGCAGCCCGGACGGGGCATCGAAAGCCGACGGCTGCCGACTGCGGCGCGGGAACACCGACCTGCGTCAGATGGCGTCCGGTCAACATCGTTTCAGGAAGCGTGCCGTATCGACAGCCGATCCCACCCATCCAGGCAAGGAGGAGGCACTGGACATGATCGGCACTCGGACACTTACGCTCTACGCAGCAGTCGCTGCGCTTTTGCTCGTTCAGCCCGCGCTCGGTCAGGAGCAGGCACCGCCTTTCGGCGGCCCGGATCAGGTCGACTTCGCCGAAGAGCTTTGGCAAGCGCTGGAAGAAAGGAGCATTGTCGGTGAGGATGCCATCCAGACCCACCCCTATGCCGGCACCTCGATGCACGGGCCGGTTATCCAGTACCTGTCCGGCAAGGTGACGGTCGCCGACCATACCGGCACATTCATCCTCAAGCGCAACTACCGCGGAGAGGACCTGTCGGTGGAGGAGACCTTCAGGAATCCCTTGCAGAACTTCGATTCAATGGGCGTGATGTTCCGCCGCGAGGAGGGCTACGCTCCCGATAGCGGCAATTGGTTCTGGGTGAAATTCATGCCCGACGGAGCCGTGGCCACGACGCCAGACGGCGCCAACATGGCCGGCAGAGTCGCTCCCTGCATCGGCTGCCACCAGCCGGCAGAGGGCGGTGATTTCGTCTTCAGCCACGACCGCTTCGCCCAGTGACGCGGCGTTCACCGGTGCGAGAACCGGGTCGCCGTCACACGCCAACCTCCCGCGACACTTCCGCAATCGCCGCCTCGGCGATGTCGAACATCTCGTCGATCTCCTTCTCCGAGATGATGAGCGGCGGGCAGAAGGCGAGCGCATCGCCCATGTTGCGGGAGATCAGGCCGTGCGCATGCATGGCCTGGTTGACGCGCGCGCCGAGGGCGCCGGGGATCTCGGCAAGCGTTTCGTGGAAGACCTCCACCGCGCCGATCAGGCCGATGCCGCGCGCCTCGACGGCGAGCGGGAGGTCCTGAAGCGCCTTCAGCCGCGCCAGAAAGCGCGGGCTGACGCGGCGCGCGTGGGCGACGAGGTCGCGTTCCTCCATGATCTTCAGGTTTTCGAGCGCCACCGCCGCGGCAACCGGGTGGCCACTGCCGGTAAAGCCGTGGCCAAAGGTGCCGATGCGGTTCGATTCGTCGGCGACCGGCCGATAGACCTTCTCGTTCACGAGCAGCGCCGAGATCGGCATGTAGGAGGAGGAGAGCTGCTTCGACAGGACCATGATGTCGGGCTCCAGCCGATAGGTCGTGGTGCCGAACAACTCGCCCGTGCGGCCGAAGCCGCAGATCACCTCGTCGGCGACGAAAAGGATGTCGTATTTCTTCAGGACCGGCTGCACCGCCTCCCAATAGCCTTCCGGCGGCACGATGACGCCGCCCGCCCCCATCACCGGCTCGGCGAAAAAGGCGGCGATGGTCTCCGGGCCCTCGGCCAGGATGAGGTCTTCGAGATCGCGTGCACAGCGCGCGGCGAACTCCCGCTCGCTTTCGCCCTCGGCCTTCATGGTGCGGTAGTGTGGGCAGGTGGTGTGCAGTACGCCGGCAATGGGCAGGTCGAAGGAACGGTGGTTGTTCGGCAGGCCGGTCAGGCTGGCCGAGGCGATGGTGACGCCGTGGTAGCCTTTCACGCGAGAGATGATCTTCTTTCTCTGCGGCTCGCCGAGCGCGTTCGAACGGTACCAGATGAGCTTGATGGCGGTGTCGTTGGCCTCCGAGCCGGAATTGGTGAAATAGGCCTTGGACATGGGCACCGGCGCCATGCCGACCAGCTTCTCCGCAAGCTCGACGGAGGGCCCGTGCGACTTGTGCGTGAAGGTGTGGTAATAGGGCAGCTTCTCCATCTGCCGCGCGGCGGCCTCGGCCAAGCGCTTTTCTCCGAAGCCCAGCGCCACGCTCCACAGGCCCGCCATGCCCTCGATATAGCGCTTGCCGTTGTTGTCGTAGACGTGGATTCCCTCGCCGCGTTCGATGACGAGGGGTCCGGTCTCCTCGTGCCGGCGCGCATCCGTGTAGGAATGGAGCTGGTAAGCGACGTCGCGGGCTTCGATGGAATTGGGCAGTCGGCTCATGTCAGACCTCTCGATTGTCCCTGGCGCGTTCTTCGCGGCCGGCCGTCAGGAAGTTTCCGCATTGCATCCGGCAAACGGCAGCGGCGGTGCCCGAGACGCGCGTCGGCTCGGCACCAGGGCGGTTGCGCTTGCCCGGCTCGCGGGTCACAATGGCGCGCGCGGCCTGCCCGGGATGCGAAGGAAAGGTGCAGCAACGGCGCTGCGGCTGGTGGAGAAGCCGCCGATCGTCGAAGATGCTTTTCATCCGCGCCCGCCGTCTGCTCGTGTTTCGGGTCCGCCGGCCGCCATCGGCCGCGCCTCACCGGCCGACGGATCGAGGGAAGCGCCCGCACCGGTCCTTCGGGAATGGCCGAAAAGGGCCGCAAACACAAGAGGCAGGCGCGCACCGGCCAAAGGGCTGAAGGCCGGCGGGCCTTTCCTGTTGCGCACCGCTGTTTGCAGACTAACGGTTCAGACAAAAAATATTGCCAGCGTGCCGCCTCTTCGCTTAAGCTGCCCTCATCAAACAGCATCATAAGCTGTGGGGTATAAAGGGAGGAGGATGTCGCATGGCGGTTCTCGAACTGCAGCGCGTATCCAAGAGTTTCGGAGCGATCCGGGCGCTGGAAGCGGTCGACTTGAAGATCGAGGAAGGCGAGGTGGTCGGCCTGATGGGCGACAACGGGGCCGGCAAATCCACCCTCGTCAAGATCATCGCCGGCAATTTCCCGCCCACCGCAGGCACCATGCTGATCGACGGCCAGGAGGTGCACTTTTCCAAGCCGGTCGAAGCGCGGCGCAAGGGTATCGAGATCGTCTATCAGGATCTGGCGCTGTGCAACAATCTGTCCGCCGCGGCGAATGTCTTCCTCGGCCGGGAGATCAAGCGCCGGCTCGGGCCCATCCGCTATCTCGATCACAAGGCCATGTATGAGCGCGCTGGCGAGATCTTCGGCGAGCTGAAGTCGGAAACGCGCCCGCGCGACCTCGTCCACCGCATGTCGGGCGGCCAGCGGCAGGCCGTCGCCATCGCCCGCACGCGGCTCAGCGACCCCAAGCTGGTGCTGATGGACGAGCCCACGGCGGCCATCAGCGTGCGCCAGGTGGCCGAGGTGCTCGACCTGATCCGCAGGCTCAAGGAAACCGGCCATGCCGTCGTCCTGATCTCGCACCGTATGCCGGATGTCTTCGCCGTCTGCGAGCGGGTGGCGGTCCTGCGGCGCGGCAAGAAGGTCGCCGACAAGCCCGTCGCCGATTCCTCGCCGGAGGAAGTCACCGCCCTGATCACCGGGGCGCTCCATGAGGCATGAGGGGGAAACGATGAGCGAAAGCGCGGAGCGCCGATCCGTGACCGATATCTCGGATGTGACGAGCCAGCAGTCGAGCACGGGCCTTCAACGCATCATCAACACCCAGCCCTTTTGGGTGTTCGTGGCCCTCATCATCATCTGCGTCTTCATGGGAACAATCAGCGATACGTTTCTGAGCGAGCGCAACCTTTTCACCACCACACGCAACTTCGCCTTCATGGCCATCGTCGCGCTGGGCATGACGACGGTGATCGTCACCGGCGGCATCGATCTTTCGGTCGGCTCGGTCATGGGGCTTTCGGGCATCATGGCCGGCATCACGCTCGCCGCCGGCTATCCGTTGTGGCTCGGGCTTGCCGCCTGCCTCTTGTCCGCAATGGCGGCGGGTGCGGTGAACGGTTTTCTCATCGCCTATCTCAGAATGTCCCCCTTCGTGGTGACGCTCGGCATGCTGGCGATAGCGCGCTCGCTCGCGCTGGTCGTCTCCAACAACCGAATGTTCTACCAATTCGGCCCCGACGAGGGCCTGTTCCTGGCCATTGGCGGCGGACGTCTGATGGGGCTTGCCAATCCCGTCTGGGCGCTGATCGTGCTGACCCTCGTGTTCATGTGGCTTTACCGCTATTCCACTTGGGGCCGGCACGTCTTCGCCATCGGCGGCAACATGGAGGCGGCCAAGTTGAGCGGCATACCCGTCGAGCGCGTTTTAATGTCGGTCTACATGGTCTCCGGGCTGATGGCGGGCATCGCCTCCTTCCTCATGGTCGGCTGGCTCGGATCGGTGACGAATGCGCTCGGACAGACCTACGAATTGCAGGTTATCGCGGCAACGGTGATCGGCGGCGCCAATCTGATGGGCGGCTCCGGCTACGCCATCGGCGCGCCGATCGGCGCCGCCCTGGTGGAAGTGATCCGCAACAGCCTGCTCCTGGCGGGCGTGGACCCCTACTGGCAGGGAACATTCCTCGGCGGCTTCATCATACTCGCCGTGCTGCTCGAAAAGATCCGCGGAAGACGGATGGAGTGAGAAGACCAAACCGCAAACTCGGGAGGACTACTAACATGAAACTCAAATACAGCCTGCTTGCCGGCATTGCCGCGGTCGTGGCCACGGGGCTGACCGCCGAGGCACAGGAAGAATACCGCTTCGCCCTGGTGCCGAAGGCCATGAACAACCCCTTCTTCGACCTCGCCCGCGACGGCTGCAAGGCCGCCGAGGAAGAGATGGAAGGCGTCTCGTGCTACTATATCGGCCCCAGCGAGCATACCGAGCAGGAGCAGATCCAGATCATCCAGGACCTGATCACGCAGGGTGTGGACGGCATCGCCGTTTCGCCTTCGAACGCGCCGGCTGCGGCCCGCGCGCTTAAGGCAGCCAACGAGGCCGGCATTCCCACCATGACCTGGGACGCCGATCTTCTGGAGGAGGACAAGGAGGTCCGCGCCACCTATGTCGGCACGCTGAACTACGACATCGGCGTGAACCTCGCCAAGCTCGCCCAGGAGATGAAGCCGGAGGGTGGCTCCATCTGTCTGCAGTCGGGTGGCGCGGCCGCGGCCAACCACAACGAGCGCCTTCAGGGCATTCGCGACACGCTGGCCGGTACCGAAGGCACGGAACCGCCCGGCGAGCGGCTTTCCGGCGACAATGGCTGGACCGAGGTGGAGGGCTGCCCGCTGTTTACCGACGACGACAGCGCCAAGGCCGTGCAACAACTCTCCGACATCATGAACCGGCATCAGGATCTCGACGTCTTCATCTCCACCGGGGCCTTCACGCAATGGTCGGACAATGCCTACCGGCAGGCGATCGAGCCCTACAAGAGCAAGCTGGAGTCCGGTGAGCTCATCGTGCTCGTTGCCGATACGCTCCCCATGCAGATGGGACAGCTGAAAGACGGCCTGAGCCACGGCCAGGTGGGCCAGCGCCCCTACGAGATGGGGTACCAGGCAATGCACATCCTGAAGGACCTAGCGGAAGGCAATGAGGTGGAAGACCCCATCTATACGGGTCTGGACGTCTGCACGCAGGAAAACGCCGAGGAGTGCCTGCAGCAGTAACCGAGTCATCCCGCCCAGCTCAGCCGAGCGGGGGTTGTCCGGAATGCCACGATGGATCCCGGCAACGCTCCGCTCGACTGGGATGACCTGCAGCAGGGCCGGCCCGGCGTGCGTTCATCGGCGGGCCACCTTGCCGCATACCCGGATCAGCAGGGCTTGTCGGCCTCGGCCGCAGCCGTCGGCTCGCCTTCCTGCTGAGCCTCGGCGTCCTGCTGTGACGTAGCTATCTGCTCGCCGGATTCATCGCTCTCGCCGCTGGCCAGCGGCATCGTTCCGCCTTCCTTCTGCACGAGGTCCTGGCGATCTTCCGCTCTGCCGGCATCTTGCGCTTGCCGCTCGGCATCACCCGGTTCAACTTCGAGCGGGGCCGTGCTGCCGTCCTTCTCGATGGGCGGCGTCCCGACGAAATCCGACTCCGATGTCGATGCAGTCGTCTCGGTATCGATGTCGGCCTCGGCCGCAGCAGTGGGCTCGCCTTCCTGCTGGGCCTCGACATCCTGCTGTGACGTCGCGATCCGCTCACCGTATTCATCCTCCTCACTGGAGGATAGCGGCATTGTGCCGCCGTCCTTCTGCACGAGGACCTCGCGGTCTTCCGGCCCGGTGGCATCCTGTGCTTGCTGCCCGGTGGAGTCCCGCGGTTCGGGCTCGAGCGGAGCGTTGCTGCCGTCCTTCTCTATGGGCGGCGTCTTGACGGCCTCCGAGGAGGTCTCGGTTGACGCGGTCTCTTGCATGTCCACGCAATCGGCGAAGGCAAAACCGCCAGACAGCGCCAGAACGGCGCTGGCGGTCGTAAGTTTTGCTAACACGTTCATGGCTTGGTTCCTTTCATCGCTGACGCAAGAAACGAAGCCTGACGGTATTGGTTCCCTCCATTTTCAGCAGCCGTCGCCAGCGGCCTTACGCTCAATCGCCGGGCGTCGGCGCGTCCCGTCGCAAGAGGCCGGCGCTCTTGAGGTCGGACCAGAGTGCGGCCGGGGTCGGCCGGGCGAGAAGATCGATATTGGCTTGCACCTCTGCCGCGGTCACCGCGCCGGGGATGACCGTCTTGACTGCCGGATGGCCGAGCACGAACTGCAACGCCGCCTCGATCAGCCGCACGCCGTGGTCGGTGCACACCGCCTCGATCCTGCGCACCCGCTCCAGGATCTCCGGCGGGGCGAGATCGTAGTTGTAGCGCGCGCCCTCGACGGCGCCCGTCGCCAGAATACCGGAATTGAACGGCCCACCGATAACGATGCCGACGTCCCGCTCGACGCAGCGCGGCAGGAAAGTGTCGAGCGCCTCCTGCTCCAGAAGCGTATAGCGGCCGGCGAGCAGGAATCCGTCGAATTCGCCGAGGTCCAGCAGCTTCTCGCATACCTGCCACTCGTTCACACCGGCGCCGATCGCCTTGACGCGGCCGGCCGCCTTCAGCTCCTCGAGCGCGCGATAGCCGCCGCCATCGAACAGCTCGCGCACCTTCCGGTCGCTCGCCTCGCGGCTGCCGTGGGTGAAGACGTCGACGTCGTGCACGAGCAGGAGATCGACCGTTTCCACGCCGAGCCGCGCAAGGCTCGCCTCATGGCTCTTCATCACCCCGTCATAGGTGTAGTCGTAGACGAAGCGCTTCTGCGGAACGTCGACAAAGGCGGCGGGCGTCACCTCCTCCGGCGCGCAATCTTCCAGAAGCCGCCCCACCTTCGTCGACAGGGTCACGCCGTCCCGCCCGAAGCGGGCGACGGCGCGGCCGACGCGCCCCTCGGAAAGGCCGAGCCCGTATTGGGGCGCGGTGTCGAAATAGCGCACGCCGCCGTCATAGGCCGCTTGCAGCGCCGCCTGCGCGTCCTCTTCCTCGACGCGGCGATAAAGGTTGCCGATCGGCGCTCCGCCGAAGCCGAGCCGGGTGAGCGTAACGGGCCTGGCCGCCTCTTCTTGCAACGTGACTTTATCGGATGCCTGCACGGATCGTCCTCCCTTCACCGCTATCGCCCGGCAGTCTCGCCACCGGGACGGCGCTGTCAACAGGGACGGCTCGGACTCGCGAGGGCTGGTTGTTGATGCCTGCGCCCCTTCGTGAAGGGGCGCAGCGTTCACAACCGTCCCGGCTACTCCGCCTGCCGTGGCACCGCTCGCGCACCGACGAAGCGCCACTGGTAAAGGAAAAGCGCGGTACCGATGACGACGCCGAGCAGGTCGGTCAGCCAGCCGCCCTTGATCATGCAGAGCGCCGCCACCAGAAGCACCCCGCGGAAGGCGATGTTCATCGGCCCGAAGAACCAGCCCTGAACGGCGGCGGCCAGGAGGTAGATGCCGATGCATGCCGTCACGAAGACGTGCAGGATGTCGAGCCACGGACCCTGCATGAGCAGCGCCTGCGAATAGAAGAACATGAAAGGCACGACGAAGGCGGCGAGCCCGAAGCGGAAGCTTTCCACCGAGGTGCGCATGGGGTCGGAGCCCGACAGCGCCGCCCCCGCATAGGCCGCCAGCGCCACCGGCGGCGTGATGGCCGACATGACCGCGAAATAGAAGACGAAGAAATGTGCCGTCAGGACCGGTATGCCGAGCGCCACGAGGCCGGGCGCCACCACCGCGGCGGCCACGGCATAGGCGGCGGTCGTCGGCATCCCCATGCCCAGGACGATGGAGATGCACATGGCGAAGAACAGCGCGAGAAGCTGGTTCTGGGCAGCGATCGCCAGGAGCAGGCTGGAAAAGCGCGCGCCGACGCCCGTCAGTGCGATGACACCAACGATGATGCCCGCGCAGGCGCACACCGCCACGAGCTGCAGCGACATCCGCGCCGCCAGGTTCAACGCCCGCAATACGGACCGCACGCCCATGCGGTGCGGCGTGAGCCAGCTTACCACCGCCGCCGCCGCCATGGCCAGCGTGCCGGCGCGGATAACCGAGTAGCCGGCAAACAACGCATAGATCAGGATGACGATGGGAATGAAGAGATAGACCTGCTTTAAAAGCTCCTTGAAGACCGGAAGCTCCTTGCCGGGCAGGCCCTTCATGCCGAGCCTGGTCGCCTGCAGGTCGACCATGAAATAGACCGAGGCGAAATAGAGGATCGAAGGAATGATGGCCGCGATGACGATCTCGGTATAGGGAATGCCCGTCACCTCGGCCATGATGAAGGCGCCGGCCCCCATGATGGGCGGCATGATCTGCCCGCCGGAGGAGGCTGCCGCCTCGATGGCGGCGGAGCTGCGCGCGGGATACCCGACCTTCTTCATGAGCGGGATGGTAAGCGAGCCGGTGGAAACGACGTTGCCGGCGGACGTGCCGTTGATCATGCCCATCAGGCCGGAGGCGAAGACGGCCACCTTGGCCGGCCCGCCGCGCGCCCGCCCGGCGGCCGCGAAGGCGAAGTTGACGAAATAGTCACCCACCTTGGAGGCCTGCAGGAACGCGGCGAAGGTGATGAACAGGATGATATAGGTCGAGGAGACCGCGATCGGCGCGCTGAGAATGCCCTGGTCGGTGAAGATGTAGGTGAAGAAGCGCTGCGCATCGTAGCCGCGATGGGCGAGGAAGCCCGGCAGATAGGGCCCGATGAAGGAATAGAGAATGAACACCGTGGCGATGATGACGAGGGCGAGGCCGGCCGCGCGGCGGGTGATCTCGAGGATGAGCAGCACGCCGGCAAGCGCCGCATAGAAGTCGGCCGGCTGGGCCATCGCCGTGCCCGCCCTGAGCCTCAGAGCCCCGACATTGAAGAGGATATAGCCGAGAACGGCGATCGTGGCCGCGCCGAGTACATAGTCCGACCAGGGAACGCGCCGGTCGCTGCGCTCGGGGAAGAACCAGCCGGCCAGAATGGCGGCGATCGTGCCGACCACGAGCGGGATGCCGTAGGTGGAAAAGACGAAACCGGGCGGAAGCGCGATGCCGGCGATCCACCAACCGCCCCAGGCATAGGCGATCATTCCCAGGCCGTAGCTCACGCCGGCGATGCCGACCACCATCAGCGGCCATTCGAGCGCACTGCGCCGGCCGGCCTCCAGGCTCTCGCGAACCACGTCGCTCGAGGAATAAACGAGGAATCCCAGGACGAGCCCGCCGCACAGGTGGAGCATGCGGTAGGTCCACGGCTCCAGCGGATAGAAATTCATCACGATGATGTGGAAGGCGGCGTAGACGACGCTCAGCGTCACCACCGCCAGGCGCAGCCGGCCTTCGTGGCTGCGCTGGTTGCCCGCCAGCACCTCCTCGTCGACGCCCCTGGCGAGAAGCTGGTCGGTGCTGGCCGATTGGTCTGCGGCATTGGACATTGTGTTGAGCCTCGTGGTCCCGGACGCTCGCCCGAAGCGCCGGTGAGAGCGGCGGACGCCTCTGCGCCCGCCGCACGGATCGGAACGCCTTATTCGGGCTTCAGCTCGTCGGGAATGGTGACGCCGGCCTCTTCATAATAACGCACCGCGCCCGGATGAAATGTCATGAACGTGTTCTTGTCGACATTCTCCGGCACCGTCTCCTTCGCGCTGGCATGGATCGAGCGCATGCGGTCGTTGTTCTCCATCACCAGCTTGGTGATTTCGTAGGCGAGGCTTTCGGGCATGTCCTCGTGGGCGATGGCGAAGTTCCACATGGCCACGGTCTGCTGCGGGTCGGGGAAGCCCTCGTAGAGCCCGCCCGGCACCTCGAAGGGCGACACCGGATGCGCCTCGACGATCTGCTCCTGCTGTTCGGGCGTGAAGCCGAAGATGTTGACGTCGTTTTCCGCCGCGATCTGCGCGAAAGCCGAGATCGGAACGCCGGCGGCGAAGGCGAAGGCATCGATCAGGCCGTCCTTGACCTGCCCCACCGCGTCGTTGGCACCGGAATAGCTGATCTCCGGGCTTACGCCGAGCGTCTCGAAATAACGCGGCCAGTAGGTGGCGGCGGTGCCGCCGGCCGGGCCGACGGAGACGCGCTTGCCGTCGAGATCGGTCACGTTTTCGATGCCGGACGAAGCCAGCGCGACGACCTGGAAGGGCGTCTGGTACATCGGAAACAGAGCGCGCAGGCTCTGGTGCTCGACGCCCGGCGCCAGCTCGCTCTCACCGGTCCAGGCCTCGTGGGCCGGGCCCATGGTGACGAGCCCGAGCTGGTGGTCGCCGGTTTCGACCAGCGTCGCGTTCTGCACCGGGCCGCCCGTCACCTCGGCCGAGGCGTTGACGTCGAGTTCCTGGGAAATGAGATTGGCAAGGCCCGTGCCGTAGATGAAATAGGTTCCGCCCTGGCTGGCCGTGCCGACGGTCATGCTGGATGGCCAGTCTTCGCGATCCTGAGCGATGGCCGGGCCGGCAAGACAGAGCGCCGCGGCGTTCAACGCGGCCATAACGAACATGCGCATGGCAATCCTCCCTATAATGTATCAAACGTGTTCCACCGGCGCGCGAAACCGTTCGCGCGGGCGGTGAGCGACGCCCTATAGCTGCCGCCCCGCGCAGCATTTTCAACGCTCTCCCTCGGAAAACATGGCTTTTTTTCCGGGTCGCCGCAATGCGATGTGTGGAATCGGTGACAAAGCGGCCGGGCGGTGTTTCGAAACCCACCCATCGGGTCGGGACAGCTTCCTTCCCCCGGCTGCCATTCCGAGCACGCGGGAGACGCAACGCCCGGCGGGAACATGTGCGTCTATATGAAGGGCATTCGTGAACTTCACCGGGAACTCACGGCCAAGGAGTACCGCTACATGAAACCCGGACTAGAGGACGCGGGAACGCGGCTGGAGCTCCAGGTCATCGACCCGTTCAACAACCGCATCCGCTTCATGGAGCTCAAAGACGGCTGAACCGGACTGCCATGCGTGTCGTGAGCCCGGCTCAATTCACCATGTCGCGTCCGCCGCCTACTCGCCCTTTTCCCTGGTCAGCTTTGACAGGCCGGGCACGATGCTGGCCATTTCCATCGGGAAGGGGAAGACGATGGTGGAGTTCTTTTCGGCCGCCACCACGTTGAGCGAACTCAGATAGCGAAGCTGCATGGCCTCCGGCTGGCGGGCCAGGATTTCGGCCGCCTCGAGCAGCTTCTGGGCGGCCTGCTGCTCGCCCTCCGCGTTGATGACCTTGGCGCGCCGCTCGCGCTCGGCCTCGGCCTGGCGGGCGATGGCGCGCACCATGGATTCGTCGATGTCGACATGCTTGATCTCGACATTGGCCACCTTGATGCCCCAGGCGTCCGTCTGCCGGTCGAGGATCTCCTGGATGTCGGCATTGAGCTTGTCGCGCTCGGCCAGCATCTCGTCGAGGTCGTGCTTGCCGAGAACCGAACGCAGCGTCGTCTGGGCGAGCTGGCTGGTCGCCATCATGAAATCCTCCACCTGGATCGTCGCCCTTTCGGCGTCGATGATGCGGAAATAGAGCACCGCGTTCACCCGCACCGAAACGTTGTCGCGGGAGATGACGTCCTGGCCCGGCACGTCGAGCACCAGCGTGCGCAGGTCGGCGCGGACCATCTGCTGGACGAAGGGAATGAGCAGGATAAGCCCCGGCCCCTTGGTTGCGGTGAAGCGGCCGAGCGTGAAGACGACACCGCGCTCGTATTCGCGCAGGATCTTGATCGCCGAGGCGAGCAGCGCCACCAGCAGGACGATCAGCACCGCATAAAAGGTAAAGCCGCCGAAAAGATTCATGGGTTTTCTCCTCTCCCGTTCTTCTCCTGCGCGTCCGTCGCGACATGCAGCAAGAGCCCGTCGCGGCCGGTCACGCGGATCGGTGTGTCCGCGTCGAGCGGCTCGGCCGAGGTTGCCTTCCAGCGTTCCCCGAGCACGAACACATAGCCCTGTGTTCCATTCCAGTCATGCACGGTGCCCGTCGCGCCGATGAGTTGGTCCTCGCCGGTGACGACGCCGCGCCGGTGCGACGTCCAGGCAAGCCTTATGATGAGGAAGGTGAGCGCGAGGCTGACCGCGCCGACGGCGGCGACCACCTGCCAGGAAAGCTGCAGTCCGGGCACGTCGGTGTCGAACAGGATCGTGGCGCCGAGCACCAGCGCCACCGTCCCGCCGATGCCGAGTATGCCGAAGGAAGGGGCGAAGGCTTCCGCCGCGATCAGGCCGATGCCGAGCAGCATCAGCCCGGCTCCGGCATAGGTGACCGGCAGCACCGCCAGGGCGTAGAGCCCCGTGAGCAGGCTGATCGCGCCCACGGTGCCGGGCAGCATGGCCCCGGGATTGAGGAACTCGAAGATCAGCCCGTAGATGCCGATCATCATCAGGATGAGCGCCACATTGGGATTGGTGATGACGGCGAGAAGCTGCGTGCGCCAGTCGGGCTCTATCTCCTCGACGGCGATGCCGGCGGTCTCAAGCCTGATCTCCCGGTCGGCGAAGGAGATCGTGCGCCCGTCGATTTCGGCGAGAAGCGCCTCGACGTTGCGGGCGACGACATCGATCACGCCTTCTTCGAGCGCGGCGGAGGATGACAGGCTCTCCGCGCGGCGGACCGCGCGCTCGGCCCATTCGGCATTGCGGCCGCGCAGCTCGGCAAGGCCGCGGATATAGGCGACGGCGTCGTTGATCGCCTTCGCCTCGGAGGCGTCTTGCGGCGCTTGCGCCTCGCCCTCGGCACCTTCGTCCGCCTGCTGCTCCTCGTCGCTTGCCGGCTCCTGTTCCTCGCCGCCGCCGAAGGGCAATCCCCCTCCTCCGCCGATGGCGACCGGCGTGGCCGCGCCCAGATTGGTGCCCGGCGCCATGGCGGCCACGTGGCTGGCATACATGATGTAGGTGCCGGCGCTCGCCGCGCGCGCCCCCGAGGGGGCGACGAAGCTGGCCACCGGCACGGGCGAGGCGAGGATGGCGCGGATGATGTCGCGCATGGAGGTGTCGAGGCCGCCGGGCGTGTCCATCCGCAGGATCGCGATTTCCGCCCCGCGCTCCTCCGCTTCCTCCAGGCCGCGTATCACGTAGTCCGCCGTGGCCGGCCCCACGGCGCCGTCGAGCCTCAGAAGAAGCGCCGTGCGCCCCTCCTGGGACGACAGCGGAAGAACGAGGCCGACAAACCCCGCCATGAGAAGAAGCAACGAGACCGCCACCCGCAGGGGAGACGGTACGGACATCGACCGCGCGCGCATGCTTTGAACCCACATGTCGAAAAATATAGGTGCTATGCGCGAGAAAAACAGCCGCGCCAGCACGCATGGATTGCGCCCGCCTCCGTCGCACCGCCCCGGCGCGCCATCCATCAGCCGCGTGAATCGCTGCTGGCCGACCGATTCGAATTAGTCATTGGACCCTGGTGCGCCCGCCGGCGATGATTCGGGCATGACGAGCGCCGACCAACCCCTCCTGCTCAAACGCATCGATCCCCGCCGCAACATGGCGCGATTCTATCTGCTGTCGATCGAGCCGACCCTGTTCGGTCCGGTCGCGCTCAGGCGCAATTGGGGGCGCCTCGGCACGTGGGGTCGCCAGCGGCTCGAACTGCACGAGGACGAAGCAGCGGCACGCAACGCGCAGGCCCGGCTTCTCGCCCGCAAGCTGAAGAAAGGATACGAGCGTGCCTGACGACCTGCCCGCGGCCGAACCGCACGGCGGGTCACAAACGTCGCATCGGCATTTCCGCTCCCGCCATCCGCGTCAGGCGCGCGGCGGGACCGGGACCGTTGCCTCCCCCGGAGCCGTTGCTTCTGCGGCCGCGCGCGTCGCGTACGACCAGGCGCTGTGGTCGAGATCGAGCTCGGGGAACTTCCGCGGATCGAGAACCGGGCGTGCGATGCCCGCCTTCAGCTGCGCACGGAAGTCGTTGAGGATGCGCAAGGCGACCGGGAACAGCATCATGATGGCCATCAGGTTGACGAGTGCCAGCACACCCATCAGCGGATCCGAGAAGAAGAACACCGCCGTGGCGCCCGGTGCCGTCGCCCCGAGGAATACAATGGCGATGATGGCAACGCGCAGCACGTGCAGCGCCGCCTGGCTGCCGGTCATGACGCGCAGGGCCGTCTCGCCGAGATAGTAGTTGTAGATGATCGAGCTGAAGGCGAAGAGCAGGATCGCGAACGTCAGGAAATACTGCACCCACTCCCCGAACTGGCTGACCAGGGACTGCTGCGTGAGCGCGATGCCGTCGATTCCCTCGTTGCCCGGCACGTAAACCGGGCTGAGCAGGATCATGAGCGCCGTGCAGGAACAGATGATGATGGTGTCGATGAAGACGGAAAACGATTGGGTGATACCCTGGCTGATCGGATGACGGACGTCGGCGGTGGCCGCGACGTTGGGCGCGGAGCCCAGCCCCGCCTCATTGGAAAACAGGCCCCGCCGCAGGCCCTGCGCCAGCGCGGCGCCGACGCCGCCGCTCACCGCTTCCTCGAGCCCGAACGCATTGGCGACGATGCTCCACAGCGCGCCGGGAACGGCGGTTATGTTGAAAGCGATGACCAGAAGCGCAAGAGCGATGTAGCCGAACGCCATGACCGGGATGATGAGGTCGGCGGCCCTGGCGATGCGCCGGATGCCGCCGTAGACGATGAAGCCGGTAATCACCGCCAGAAGCAGCCCACTCCACACGCGCCCGACCCCGAGGCTGTCGTTCGCTGCCCCCGCAAACGTATTGCCCTGGAAGGCGTTGAAGCCGAAGGCAAACGCGGCCATCAGGCAGACGGCGTAGAGAACCGCCAGCCAGCGGTACTGGGCGCCCAGCCCGTGAATGATGTAGCTCGCCGGACCGCCGGTATAGGTGCCGTCGCCGTTGGAACGCTTGTAGAGCTGGGCGAGGGACGATTCGACCAGGCTCGTCGCCATGCCGATCAGGGCGATGACCCACATCCAGAACACCGCGCCCGGCCCGCCGAGCGTGATCGCCACCGCGACGCCGGCGATGTTGCCGCCGCCCACCCGGCCACCGACGGAGACGAGAAGCGCCTGGCGCGCGCTGATCGCATTCGGGTCGCCGCTCTGGTTCTTGGACGAAAGAACCCGGAACATCCGCCCGAAATACTCGAACTGAACGAACCCGCTCATCAGGGTGATGAAGACGCCGAAGATGACCAGGATGGGGATCAGCGACCATCCCCAGGTCAGGTCCTCGACCAAACCGAAAAGGCTTCTGATCATATCCATCGGCTTCTCACCTCCTCAAAAGTGCCACCTTCCGCAGGCCCGCCCGTGCAATGATTTCAACTATCCATTGAAACCGGCAGGAATGACAAGCGCCAACCAGGTTTTGCACCGACTTTGCGTGCGAGAACCGGACCACCAAGGCGTCACATGAATGTTACGTCGGTGACCTAACGATGCCGCGCTATCCGCTCTTCAGGCTTCGACGAAAGGCGGCGGCCGACCGCCTCATCTCCGATTGTGGCGCTCTCATTGCCCGCGCTGAATCCGTCGGAAATCCACGCGGCGACGTGAACAGCTTTCGCAGTGCGGGCTGTCGGGAGCAGCAGGCACGCCGCGCCCAAGGAAATTCCGGTTATCAACCTGTAGAGTACTTCTCTTGTACTCTAACGATACTTTGGTGCTTATTATACCACGGCAAACACAACAGTGGATGTCACGAATTTTTCACGCGAATATTATCAAAGTGTCACACCACCAAACCTAATTTGCGGCACATATCGATTCCGGCCAGCCCTTGGCCAGCAGAAAGGAGAATCCGACATGTTTTCACTCAATCGACGGCACGCGCTCGGCTTGCTCGGCGCGACCGCCGGCAGCATTGCCCTGCCCCGTTTCGCCATCGGCCAGACGGCCCGTCCGTCCGTCACCATCGCGGTGCAGAAGATCACCAACAACAACACCCTCGACATCTGGAACGAGCAGTCCAATGTCGGCGAGCGGGTCTTCTTCCCGAACCTCTGGGAGGGGCTGATCCTGCGCGACTGGATGGGCAATCAGGGGCCCGTCCCGGGGCTCGCGACCGAGTGGACGCGCATCGACGACAAGACCCTCGAACTCAAGCTGCGCCAGGGCGTAAAGTTCCACAACGGCGAAGAGCTCACCGCCGACGACGTGGTGTTCAGCTTCTCCGCCGAGCGCGTCTTCGGCGACACGCAGCCGGTGGGCGGCGAGACCATCTTCGAGGCCGACCACAAGCCGACGACGGCGAAGGAGCTCCCGGCCTCCGTGCCCGGTATCGGCCGCCGCCTGTGGCCGGCGCTCGCCGGCGTCGAGGCGGTGGACAAGTACACGGTGCGCTTCCACAACGCGACACCGGACGTGACGCTCGAGGGTCGCCTTTATGCCTTCGGCAGCCAGATCGCCAGCCGCCGGGCCTGGGACGAAGCCTCCTCCTACGCCGAGTGGGCGCAGAAACCCGTCACCACCGGACCTTACATGGTCGGTGAGTTCCGGCCCGACGTGTCGCTGACGCTCGTCGCCTTCGACGATTATTGGGGCGGTCGTCCGCCGCTCGAACAGATCCGCTTTGTCGAGGTTCCGGAGGTCTCCTCCCGCGTCAACGGCCTTCTGTCCGGCGAGTACGACTTCGCCTGCGACCTGCCGCCCGACCAGATCGCCGCCGTCCAGGCCGCGGAAGGCCTGGAGGTGCAGAGCTCGACCATCTGGAATCACCGCGTTTCGGTCTTCAACACCCAGAACGCCATCCTGGCCGACCCGCTGGTGCGCCGCGCCATGACGCACGCCATCGACCGGCAGGCGATCGTCGATTCGCTCTGGGCCGGCCAGACCGTGATCCCAGCCGGCCTGCAGTTCAAGTCCTACGGCGACATGTTCGTCGAAGGATGGACGGTTCCGGAGTTCGATCCGCAGCTCGCCCGCGACCTCTTGAAGCAGGCGAACTACAAGGGCGACGCGATCCCCTACCGCCTGCTCAACAACTACTACACCAACCAGACCTCCACCGCGCAGGTCATGGTGGAGATGTGGCGCCAGGTCGGCCTCAACGTCGAGATCGAGATGAAGGAGAACTGGGGCCAGATCCACGATCCGCAGGGCGTAAAGGGGGTGCGCGACTGGTCGGCATCGAACCTCATCAACGACCCGATCACGCCGATGGTGGTCCAGTTCGGCCCGAACGGCGAGGTCCAGCAGAAAAAGGACTGGACCAACGCGGAGGTCAACGAGCTCTCGGTGGTGTTGGAGACCAGCACGGACCGGGCTGTGCGCAGGAAGGCTTTCGCCCGCATGCTGGAGATCTGCGAGCGCGAGGATCCGGTCTACCAGCTCCTCCACCAGAACGCGGTGTTCACCGGCATGAAATCGTCGCTGAACTGGAAGGCGGCACCGGCCTTCGCGATGGACTTCCGCGCCTCCAACTGGACGAGCTGAGCTTCCCGTCTTCGGCCCCGGCGGTTTTGGCCGCCGGGGTTTTTCACGCCCGCCGCGTCCGCGGCCGGCGGTATGGGAGCATGGCTAAGACAATCGCGGGTGAAACATGAGCGCGGAAACATCCAGCCTGGTGGAAATGCGTGACCTGAAGGTCGCCTTCGACGGCGTCGAGGTGCTGCACGGGATCGATCTCGACGTGGCCCATGGCGAGGCGCTCGGCCTCGTCGGGGAATCGGGCTGCGGGAAATCGGTCACATGGCTGGCCGCACTCGGCCTCTTGCCGGGCAAGGCCAGCGTCACCGGCACCGTCCGCCTCGAGGGGCAGGATCTCTCGGCGGCACCGAGGACCGTGCTCGAGACGGTGCGCGGCAAGCGCATCGCCATGATCTTCCAGGATCCGTCGAGCTCGCTCAATCCGGTGCTGCGCATCGGCCGCCAGATCACCGAGGCACTGACCATCCATCGCGGCCTGACGGGTGCGGCGGCGAAGGCCGAGGCCTTGCGGCTGATGGACATGGTCGGGATTCCCGATCCGCGCCGCCGTTTCGATCAATATGCGCATGAATTCTCCGGCGGGCAGTGCCAGCGGCTGATGATCGCCGTTGCGCTCGCCGGCGAGCCCGAGCTGCTGATCGCCGACGAGCCGACGACGGCGCTGGACGCGACGATCCAGGCGCAGATCCTCGATCTTCTCGGCACGCTGCAGGCGGAAACGGGCATGGCGCTCGTCTTCATCAGCCACGATCTGGGCGCCGTCTCGCAGGTGTGCGAGCGGGTCTGCGTGATGTATGCCGGGCGCATCGTCGAGCAAGGAACGGTCGATCAGCTGTTCTCCGCGCCGCGCCACCCCTATACGCGCGGCCTCTTCGACGCCATTCCCCAGATCGACGGCCCGCGCCGGCGGCTGATCCCCATTCCCGGCACCGTTCCGCACCCGCGGGAACTGCCGCAGGGATGTGCCTTCTCGCCACGCTGCGCAAACGCGACCCGATTCTGCGAGACCAAGCGCCCCCGGCTGCTTCTGCAGCCCGACGGCCGCAGCCTTGCCTGCGTGCATCCGGTCGAACCGGCCGCCGACGGCACCCACCGCACAGAAATCTTCGAAGACACGATGCAATGAAACCACTGATCGAGGCCAGAAACCTCGTGCGCATCTACGAGATGCGCAAGAAGCTGTTCGGCGATGCGCTGCCGGTGCGTGCCGTGGACGGCGTGTCCCTGTCCGTCCTGCCCGGCGAGACGCTCGGGATCGTCGGCGAATCCGGCTCCGGCAAGTCGACGCTCGGCCGCATGCTTCTGGGCATCGACCCGGCACAGGCGGGCGACGTCCTGTTCGAGGGGCGGCCGATGCCCACGCCGCACAGCGCCGAATGGCGTGCGCTCAGGGCGCGGATGCAACTCGTCTACCAGGATCCGCTTGCCGCGCTCGACCGTCGCCTGACCATCGCCGCCCAGATCGGCGAGCCGCTGGAGATCCATCGGATCGGCAGCCGGGAGGACCGCGCGGCCCGCGTGCGTGAACTGATGGCCGCCGTCGGGCTTCGCCTCGACCAGGCCGGGCGATATCCGCACGAGCTTTCCGGCGGTCAGCGCCAGCGCGCCGTCATCGCGCGCGCATTGGCGGCGGGGCCGTCGCTTCTTGTCTGCGACGAGCCGGTGTCGGCGCTCGACGTGTCGATCCAGGCGCAGGTGGTCAACATGCTGCGCGACCTTCAGGAGAAAAACGACATCGCCATGGTCTTCATCAGCCACGACCTGAAGGTCGTCCGCAACATCGCCGATCGCGTCGCGGTGATGTATCTCGGGAAACTCGTCGAGGAAGGCTCCTCCGACACGATCTTCCGCACCCCGCACCACCCCTACACCCAGGCGCTGGTGTCGAGCGTGCCGGTCCCCGGCAAACGGCTGCAAGGCCGGGTCATCCTGCAGGGAGAGCCGCCCAATCCGGCAGCCCGCCCGTCGGGCTGCGCCTTCCATCCGCGCTGCCCGCTGGCATCCGGGATCTGCCGCACCAAAACGCCCGAGCTGCGCCGGATCGAGGCGGGGCGAACCGCGGCCTGCCATGCGCTGACGGGCGACGGCGCCATGGCGGCTTGAGGAGACGCCGATGGTCCGCTTCGTTCTCACACGGCTGCTTCGGGCACTCATCACCATCGCCGCCGTGGTGACCTTCGCCTTCATCGTCTTGCGCATGTCCGGCGATCCCGCCCAGGTGATGCTGGGTCCCGACGTGCCGCAGGAGGCCGTCGAGGCGTTCCGCCACGCCTGGGGCCTCGACCGGCCGCTCTGGATACAGTACCTGGCCTACGTCAAATCCATCTTCACCGGCGATTTCGGCGTCTCGATGCGCGACAAGGCGCCGGCCATCGACCTGGTGCTGGAACGCGTGCCCGCCACGCTGCAGCTGACGATCCCGGCCCTGATCCTGAAGCTCCTGATCGGCGTTCCGGCCGGCGTCTACGCCGCCCTTCACCGCCAGAGCTTCGCCGACCGTGGGGTGATCCTGATGGCGATCCTCGGCTTCACGATTCCCTCCTTCGTCATGGGCCTGATCCTCATGCTGGTGTTCTCGGTGATGCTCGGCGTCCTTCCCTCGGGGGGACAGGACACCTGGATGCACGGCATCCTGCCTACGATCACGATGAGCATCGGCGGCATCGGCATTCTCGCCCGATTTTCCCGCTCGGCGATGATCGAGGTCATGGGACAGCCCTTCATCCGCACCGCCTCGGCCAAGGGCGTTAAATGGCACGACGTGGTCTGGGGGCATGCCCTGCCCAACGCGGCAATCCCCATCGTGACGATCGTCGGTTTCATGGTCGGCTCGCTGATCGCCGGCGCCGTCGTCGTGGAATCGATCTTCTCGTGGCCCGGGATCGGACGCCTGCTGGTCGTTTCGGTCACCAATCGCGACCTCGCCGTCGTGCAGTGCATCCTGCTCATCATCGCCGCCGCGATGGTCGTGTCGAACCTCATCGTCGACCTCCTCTACGGCTGGCTCGACCCACGCCTGCGCGCCCGCCTCGCCCACTAGGAGCCTCGGAAAACCGCCATGTCCTCGGCCGACCTGACAGACACGCGACCAACGCCCCATCCGGCCTTCGCCTTCGTGGCGCGGCTCCGCCGACAGGTTCCGCTCTCCGTCGGGCTCGGTGTCCTGTGGCTCGCGGCGATGGTGCTGGTCGCCGCGTCCGCCGACCTCCTGCGCCCCTACGGCATCACGGTCATGGATCTGACGAGCCGGCTTGCCCCGCCCGGTTCGCCGGGACACTGGCTCGGCACGGACGAACTCGGCCGGGACGTGCTTTCCCGGCTGATCCAGTCGATCCGCGTCTCGCTCGTCATCGCCTTTGGCGCGACGATCATTTCCGCTGTCTTCGGAACGGCGCTCGGTTTCGCCGCCGCCCAGTTCCGCGGCGTCGTCGAGCATCTGGTGCTCGTGCTCGCCGATTTTCAGGCCGCACTGCCGTTCCTGATCATGTCGCTGGCGGTTCTCGCCTTCTTCGGATCCTCCATGACGCTGCTGGTCTGCCTGATGGGGTTTTACGGCTGGGAGCGATATGCGCGCATCGCCCGCGGCCTGGCGATCTCGGCGAGCGCGCAGGGCTATGCGGCCTCGGTCGTGCAGCTCGGCGCGACGCCCGCCCGTGTCTATTTCCGCCACATCCTGCCCAATGTCGCCTCGACGCTGATCGTGTCGATGACGCTGACCTTCCCCGAAATCATCCTGATGGAAAGCGGCCTTTCCTTCCTGGGTCTCGGCGTGCAGCCGCCCGAGACCAGCCTCGGCAACATGGTCGGCTTCGGGCGCGAATATCTGACGACCGCTCCCTGGATCATGCTGGCGCCGGCCGCCGTCATCATGCTGACGACGCTTTCCATCTCGCTCGTCGGCGACTGGCTGCGCGACAAGCTCGATCCCACGATTCGCTGAAGAGGATTTGAATGACCCTGATCACCGGCCATCGCGGCGCCCGCAATCTCTGGCCCGAGAATTCGCTTTCAGGCTTCCGCAACGCTTGCGAACTCGGTGTCGACGCCATCGAGTTCGATGTGCATCTGACCGAGGCGGGCGAACTCGCCGTCATCCACGACCCGACGCTGGAGCGCACGACGGAAGGGACCGGGCCCGTACGGACCCTGAAGCCCGAGGCGCGGGCGAACACAAGGCTCAAGGGCACCGGGGAAGGCATCCCCACGCTTGCCGACGTGCTTTCCGTGTTGGCATCCCACGAGGGGCTCCGGCTGCACGTCGAGATCAAGCTCGACGAGACCGGAACGCCCTATCCGGGCATCACCGGGCAGGTGGCGAGGGAACTTAACCGGTTCGGCGTCGAGGAGCGGTCCGTTCTGACCAGCTTCGCCGTCCCGGTCCTGGAAGCATGCCGCCGCCGCGCGCCGCGGGTCGCGCGGCTGGTTTCCGTCAACGCCGAATGGGCCGAACGGCAGGGCGGACTTGCCGCCTTTCTCGACCGCGTCGACGGGCTCGTGGACCTGGTGGCGATCCACCACGAACTGATGGAGACGGAGTGGGCGCTGATCCGCCGGACGCTGCCGCTCGACCGGCTGTGCGTGTGGACCGTCAACGACGAAGCGCTGATCCGCCGCTGGCTGGAGCGCGGCATCGGCCACCTGACCTCGGACAACCCCGACCGCGCGCTCGCCCTGCGCGCGCACCTCGTGAACGCCGGCGGGCCGGCGGCCCCCGAAGCACCCACCCGGACGGAACCAATCGGAGACACGCCATGACCAGCATCATCGCCACCGGCTTCAACGCGGGTTCAATCGACGGAGAGCTCTTCAGCCTGGAGGCTGAACTGCGCCGGCTGGCGGACATCGGCGTCGATACGGTCGAACTCGGACTGACCAGCGTCGACCTCATCAGCGGCGGCCGCGTGATCGAGGAGCGGGCGGAGAGGCTTCAGGCGCTCACCGCCCAGTTCCCTTTCCGCTATACCGTGCACGGGCTTGTCTCCTCCAATTTCATGGATCCGGCGACCGTGCGCTACCAACTCGATGCGGCCAAGGCCCTGGTCGAGATCTGCGACAGGATCGACGCACGGGTCCTCGTCCAGCACGGCGGGCATCTGCGTGCCGATCAGATCTTCGATCGCGCGGCGGCCGACCAGCGCGAGCGCGAGGCGCTTTTCGAGCTCGCCGAATTCGCCCGGCCCCATGGCGTGCGCATCGCCTTGGAGAACATCTTCACAACCGAGCCCGGGCAATACCGCCAGACGCCGGCCGAGGTCGCGGCGACGGTGAAGGCCGTCGACCACCCCAATCTCGTGGCGCTGATCGATTTCAGCCACGCCTATATCGAAGCCA
Organism: Chelativorans sp. M5D2P16; assembly: GCF_034427935.1. Classification (NCBI taxonomy): domain Bacteria; kingdom Pseudomonadati; phylum Pseudomonadota; class Alphaproteobacteria; order Hyphomicrobiales; family Phyllobacteriaceae; genus Chelativorans; species Chelativorans sp. M5D2P16. The sequence goes on from NZ_JAXQNM010000003.1 coordinate 169,597, forward strand.
CCTATCGCGGGCTCGACTTCCGCGATCAACTGCGCGCCATGGCGCCGGTCGCCGGTCACCTGCACGTCCACGATTCCTTCGGCCGCCCGATCGGCTTCTACAAGCCGCACCATCTCCAGGAGGCGACCGCGCTGGGCCTCGGCGACCTGCACATGCCGCTCGGCTGGGGAGACATCGACTGGGAAGACATCTTCGGCGAGCTGGAATTCCTGCCCGGTACGGTGTTGATGATGGAGATCATCACCCGCTACCGCAGCGAACAGCCGGCCTGCCTCGAACGCGCGAAGCGGCTGATGGCGCTGAACGAGAGGCGCGGCGCCGTCGCGGCGGAATGAGGTGACAGGGATATTTTGGCCTGACAACCTTCAGGAGTCGTGCTGCTTCTCTAGACGAACGTTCCGGACATCTTGCGGCTAATCGGCGAAGATGCCGATTTCCGCCTGCCCTCCTTCGCTCTGGCAAGCGCGATACATTCCCCGCGTGTTGAATGTCAGCACCGGGCGGCCGGTGCGCCCGAGCGCGATGACCCCGCCGCTGCCGCCGATTTCCGGCAGTTCGATGAGAACCTTGCGACGGACCGCCTCGGCAAGATCGAGGCCCTGATACTCGACCATAGCGGCGATATCGCGTGCCACGGTGAGGCGGATGAACATCTCGCCGTGACCTGTCGCGGAGACGGCGCAGCTCCTGTTATCGGCATAGGTGCCGGCCCCGATCAGCGGCGTGTCGCCGACGCGGCCGGGATGCTTGTTGGTCATGCCGCCGGTCGAGGTCCCGGCGGCGAGATTGCCGGCGCTGTCGCGCGCCACGGCGCCCACGGTGCCGTACTTGCCGTCATTGTGGTCCAGCGTGACCATCGCGGCCTCGCGTGCGTCTTCCAGTTGCTTGCGGCGATGATCGGTGATGAACCATTCGGGATCGACCGTCTCGGCGCTCACCCGCCGCGCAAAGGCTTCCGCGCCCTGCCATGCCAGAACGACATGGTCGCTCTCTTCCATGACCTTCCGGGCCAGGCATACGGGATTGCGAACCATCCTGAGGCCGATCACCGCGCCGGCATCGCGCGCGCGGCCGTCCATGATCGCCGCGTCCATTTCCACGGTTGCCTGCGAGGTCAGTACCGAGCCCCGGCCGGCATTGAAGAGGGGGTTGTCTTCGAGCGCGACGACCACGCGTTCAACCGCCTCGACCGCGCTGCCGCCACCCTTGAGCGCCGCCCTGCCGCATGTAAGGGCGTGGGCGAGACCTTCGCGGAAGGATGCTTCACCCGCCGCCGACAGCTTCTCGCGCAGGATCGTTCCCGCGCCGCCATGCAGCGCCAGCGCCCACCGGGCCTTTTGTTCCATCTCTTTTTCCTTGTCTGTCCTGCGGAGCCGATCCGTCGGCGATCATTCGCGCGGACACCGCTCACACACGTGCATTTTGTCGCGAGCGAAGCTCCGCGGAAAGCGTTACGATGAGGCCGGCCGGCACGGATTGTCGGTGCCCATTGTCCCGATCCCGGTGCGTTGGGCCAATGCCGAGTCGCTCTCGGTCATGTCATCCATGCATCGAACGCTTCTGTTTTCCAACCAGATACGCGCGGAAGGAAGGCAGGCGGCTGCCGTCGTAGGCCGGCATCGGCGTGGCATGCCAAAGCGCATTGAGAATCGCCTCTTCCGTCGCCTCCACCGCCGCCTTGAAGAAGGCGTTCATTCGGCTTTCGCAAAGACGCGATGCCGGATAGGTGTCGGCGCTGCCGCGCTCGAAGATATTCGCGGTGGAGAACGCCAGCGCTATATCGCCACTCTGGTGGCCGAGATGACTGCCGAGACGCCCGAGGGCGGCCCCGCTCCTGCGGGAGAGGCGGCCGAGCTGCCGCGAGTCCATCGGCGCATCCGTTGCCATGACGATGATGATCGAACCCTTGTCCTCGTCACCGGCATCGGCGCGGGCCCACTCGGCAACGGGCCGCCCGAAGACCCGCAAGTCCGCCTGCTGCCCGAAGTTGGAAAGGACCAGCACCCCGACCGTGTAGCGATTGTCGGCCAAGGCGACCTGCCGCGAGGAGGAGCCGACGCCGCCGGCAAAGCCGAAGGTCTTCATGCCGCTGCCCGCACCCACCGTTCCCTGGTCGAACAGGGTGCCGGCATTGGCGATCGCGGCTTCGGCGGTCGCCTCGCTCACGCGCAGCGCCTGGATGTCGTTTACCTGCCCGTCGTTGCATTCCAGCACGAGGGGATTGACCGTTGCGCTGCACCGGCCGATCCCGGGGTTCAGTGCGATGGCGCGCTTGATCAGCGCCGTCGCACAAACCGGCACGGCGAACGTGTTGGTCAGCAGGACCGGTGTCTCGATCTCGCCGAGCTCCATGAGCTGCACCAGTCCAACACTCTTGCCGAATCCGTTGAGGATCGAAGCCGCGGCCGGCACCGGCCGCCGGTAGAGGTCGCCAGCACGGGGCAAAACCGCGGTCGCCCCGGTACAGGATCCGGTTTCGTGAATGGATTCGTGCCCGACGAGCACGCCATCGATGTCGCAAATCGTGTTTGCCGGGCCGGTCGGCAGCTGCCACCAGCCGTTGTGGGGTATCATATTTCTCATGTCTACTCAGTGATCGTCGAGTTTCGGATCGAGCGCGTCGCGCAGCCCGTCACCCAGTATGTTGAAGCAAAGCACGGTGAGGAAAATGGCAAGGCCCGGAAAAAAGGTCAGATGCCATTCTCCGGCCAGCATGTATTCGCGCCCCGTCGAAAGCATCGCGCCCCATTCCGCCACGGAAGGCTCCACGCCGAGCCCTATGAAGGACAGGCTGGTGGCCGTCAGGATGGACGTGCCGATCCGCATGGTGAAATAGACGATCACCGCGCCGAGCACCCCGGGCAGGATGTGGCGGAACATGATGACGAAATCCGACGCCCCGGCGGCACGAGCCGCTTCCACATAGGTCGCCTCCTTGAGCCCCAGGGTGCCGGAGCGCACGATGCGCGCGAAGGCGGGCACGCTGAAGACGGCGACGGCGATGATGACGTTGGTGAGACCGGCGCCGAGAATGGCGACGATGCCGATGGCGAGCAGGATACCGGGAAAGGCAAACAGGACATCGGCGATGCGCATCACGATCGAATCGAGCCAGCCGCCGAAATAGCCCGCCAGAAGCCCGGCAACGACGCCGATGACGGTGCCGATCGTCACCGAGACGAAGCCGATGAACATGGACAGTTTCGCGCCGTTCAGGATGCGGGCGAAGATGTCGCGGCCGAACTCGTCCGTGCCGGCCCAATGAAGTGCCGAGGGCGCGCTCAGCGTGTTCTTGTAGTCGAACTCGTCGGGACCGAAGGGAAGAATCCAGGGTGCGGCAAGTGCCGCCACAAGCATGACGAGAAGGAAGATGCCGGCGGCAAGCGCGCCGGGACGCGCGGTAAGGCGGCGGCGGAATTCGCCGAACGGCGAGCGTACGGTCAGTTCCGTCTCGGGGGCGGCAGCCGGTGCATCGGAAACGAGAGACATACGTGCGGTTCCTATTTGTACCGGATGGCGGGGTTGATGAACCCGTAGAGCATGTCCACCGCCAGGTTGATGAGAAGGAACTGAAGGGAGAACAGCATGATCTCCGCCTGCACCACCGCGTAGTCGCGGAAGTTGATGGCATCGAGCAGCAGTGAGCCGAGACCGGGCCAGCGGAACACCTTTTCCACCACGATCGAGCCGCCGAGCAGGAATCCGAACTGGAGACCGGCCATGGTGACGACCGGAATCAGCGCATTCCGCAAGGCATGCTTCCAGATCACGACACGCTCGCGCAGGCCCTTTGCGCGGGCGGTGCGGATGAAGTCTTCACGCGCGACGTCGATCACGGCCGAGCGCGTGAAGCGCGCCATGATCGCGGCAACGCCCGCTCCGAGCGTGATGGAAGGCAGGATGAGGTCCGACGGCTCGTCGAAGCCGCTGGTGCCGAGCCAGCCGAGATGAACGGAAAAGAACTGCATCAGGAGCAGGCCGAGCCAGAAATTGGGCATCGAGATGCCGGAAACGGCGAGGAACATGCCGGCATGGTCGCCCGCGCTGCCGCGGCGCACCGCCGAGACCACACCCGCGATCAGCCCGAAGAGCACCGACCATGCAAGCGCGCAGACCGACAGCCAGAAGGTGGGCATGAAGGCGCGCGCTATCATCGTGGACACGGGTTCGCCCGTGCGCAGCGAGGTGCCCAGATTGCCGCTCGCGAGGTTCTTCAGAAAATCCACATACTGCGCGAACAGCGGCCGATCCAGGTTCAGCGCCTGACGAATGGCCTCCACTTCCTCCTGCGTGGCGGACTCGCCGGCAAGGAGCCGCGCGGGGTCGCCCGGCAGGGCATGGATGAACAGGAAGACGAAGACCGAGATCAGGAAGAGAACCGGCACGAGTGCCGCCAGCCTGCGCAAGAAATACTGCAACATGGGCTTTCATCCGGTGGTGGCCCGGCACAAAGGCGCCGGGCCATGGGAAGTCGGGTTTATTCGTATGCGGCGTGGGTGAACTGCATCGTTCCGTCCGGCATCTGGAAGACGCCCGACAGCCCCTTCTTTCGCGCGGCCATCTTGTTCTCGATGGCGAGCCAGACGACCGGTGCGTCCTTCCAGATCTGCTTCTGCGCGACCGAGTAGGCCTCGCGGCGCTTTTCGGGATCGGCCGTGTTCAGTGCCTCCTGGATCGCCTCGTCGACCGTCTCGTTGGAATAGAAGGCCATGTTGTAGATCTTCGGGATCCAGCCTTCCGTCGCGTAGACCGGACGCAGATGCCAGTCGGCATCACCGGTGGATGGCGACCAGCCGCCGAGCAGCATGTCGAACTCGGCCTTTTCCGGCACCATGGAAGAGAAGACCTTTTCCGAGCGCGTTGCCCCTTCCATGGGCACGATGTCGGCGCGCACGTTAATCTGGGAGAGCTGCTGCTGCAGGAACTGCAGCATGCGCACGCCGGTGGAGTTGTTCACGCCCCAGATGGCGATGTCGAAGCCGTCTTCGTAGCCGGCTTCTTTCATCAGCCGCCGCGCCTCCTCGATATCCGTCTTGAGCGGCCCCTGGCTTTCATAAAAGCGCGTGTCCGGGGCGATCGGCGAGTCCGGCACGACGCCGTGACCGGAATAGACGACACCCACGAAGGCCTGCTGGTCAACCGCGAGGTTGAAGGCGCGACGCACCCGCTCGTCCTTGAAATGGTCCTTGAGCATGTTCATGGACGCGGTCCAGACCGTGATGCCCGGCACTTCGAGCACCTCGTAGCCGCCGCTCGATTCCACCGAATCGGCCAGTTCGGCCGGCAGGATGTGGATGAACTGGACCTCGTCGGACAAAAGCATGGAGACGCGGGTGGAGCTTTCCGTGACAGGGTAGAAGGTCACCTTGTCGACCTTGGGCCATTCGCTGTCCCAGTAGTCCTCGTTCTTTTCGAGAACCAGGCGTTCGCCCGGAATCCACTCCTTGAACTTGAAGGGGCCGGTGCCGACGGGGTGTTTTTCGACATCCTTGCCGAACTCCTCGAGCGCCTTCGGACTGTGAATCACCACGGAAGGGTGAGCCACCGTGTTGATCATCGCGCCGAAGGGCTCCTTCAGCTTGAGAACCACCGTGTAGTCGTCCGGCGTTTCGACCTTGTCGACCACCTTGAAAAGGCTGTTCTTGGCAAGGTTCCGCGACTGGTCCGCCAGACGGTCGAAATTGGCCTTCACGGCCGCCGCATTGAAATCCGTCCCGTCGTGGAATTTCACGCCTTCGCGCAGCTTGAAGGTGAAGGTCTTTGCATCGTCGCTGCCTTCCCAGCTGGTGGCGAGCTGCGGCACCAGCTTCATGTTCTTGTCGAAGCCGATGAGCCGCTCGAGCACGCCGCTGGCGGCCGAGTAGTCGACATTGTAGTTGGAGTTGTGTGGATCCATCTTCTGGAAGATCTGGTCCATGGCGATCGACAGATCGGCGGCCACCGCCGGTATGGACAGCATGCTTCCGGCAAAGAGTGCGGCGCTGAACGCGGCGCGTTTAAAGAACTTCATGTCATTATCCCCTCGGTTTGCTGCGGTTGTTGCTTCTTGCCGCTTCAGGCGGCGCGGTCTGCCGGCGGCTCGTCGGCCTCGGGCCGGCGTGCGATGTAGTGGCCGGCGGCCACCTCGATCATCTCGTTGATCGCCGGCGGGCGGCCGACCGGATGCACCGGGCTCGGCACCTCGCCCGTTATCGGCATGCGGTTCCGCTCGCGCATCGTCGGATCCGGTACCGGAGCGGCGGCCATGAGGCGCTGCGTATAGGGATGGCGCGGATCCTCGAAGACGGCCCGGCGCGGGCCCGTTTCCACGATCTGGCCGAGATACATCACGGCCACACGATGGCTGATGCGTTCGACCACCGCCATGTCGTGGGAGATGAAGATATAGGCGAGGCCGAAACGTCTCTGCAGGTCCATGAGGAGGTTGATCACCTGCGCCTGCACCGAGACGTCGAGCGCCGAAACCGCTTCGTCGGCAATGACCAGCTTCGGGTCGGTGCCGAGCGCCCGTGCAATGGCGATGCGCTGGCGCTGGCCGCCCGAAAATGCATGCGGGTAACGGCTCGCATGCTCCGCCTTGAGTCCCACCTGCTCGAGCAGCCATACCGCCTTGTCGAAAGCGCTTCGCTTGTTCTCCAACCCGTGGAGCAGCATCGGCTCGGATATGGAATAGCCCACCGTCAGCCGCGGGTTGAGTGACGCGTAGGGGTCCTGGAACACGAACTGGATTTTCCGCCGCAGTTTCTGCAGATCCTGCCGGGACAGCTTCGTCAGGTCTTCGCCGTCGAATTCCAGTTTCGCCGCCTGCGCCTCGACGAGACGTAGGATGGAACGGCCGGTGGTGGATTTGCCGCAGCCCGATTCCCCCACCAGTCCCAGCGTCTCGCCGGGCCAGATGTCGAGGTCGAGATGCTCGACCGCGTGCACCCGTTTCCTCACCCGGCCGAACAGCCCCTGGCCTATATCGAAGCGCGTTGTGAGACCGCGCACGGAAAGGAGCGGCTCGGCAGCATAGTCGATCGGTCTGGCCGGTGCCTCGGCCATCGCCGGCGCTTCGTTCTCGCCCGGCACGGGAAAGGGGGCCGGATCGTCCGTGCCCTTCATTGCGCCCAGATGCGGCACGGCCTTGAGGAGAGAACGCGTATAGGCGTGTTTCGGCGCGCGGAAGATGGTCTCGACGTCGCCTTCCTCCACTTTCTCGCCGCGAAACATCACCACCACCCGGTCCGCCATTTCGGCGACCACGCCCATATCGTGGGTGATGAAGAGGACCGACATGTCCTGCTGGTCCTGCAATTCGCGGATAAGCCGAAGGATCTGCGCCTGGATGGTGACGTCTAGTGCGGTCGTGGGCTCGTCGGCGATCAAAAGCTGCGGCCTGCAGGAAAGCGCGATCGCGATCATCACCCGCTGGCGCATGCCGCCGGAAAGCTGGTGCGGATGGCGTTTCATGACCTGAGCCGCATCGGGGATGCGCACGCGGTTCAGCGTATCGAGCGCAATGGCGGCGGCCTCCGGACGGCTCTTCTTCTGGTGCGTGACGATCGCCTCGATGATCTGGTCGCCGATCGTGAAGACCGGGTTGAGGGAGGTCATCGGCTCCTGGAAGATCATGGCCATTTCGTTGCCGCGCATCAGCCGCGCCTGCTCGGGGTCCAGGCTGCTCATGTCGACGATGCCGCCGTCGCGTTTCCTGAAGGAAATCGTGCCGTCCGTAATCCTGCCGCCGCCGAATTCCACCAGGCGCATGACCGAAAGGGCACTGACGGACTTGCCTGAACCGGATTCGCCGACGACCGCGACCGTCTCGCCGCGCTTCACATCGAGGTCGAGCCCGCGAACCGCCTGCAGCGGGGATTCGCCATGGCCGAAGCATACGTTGAGGTTCCTGATTTCGAGCAGATGCTCTGCGTCCATATGGTCGGTCCTTTCCCCTTCCAGGCAATTCACGGCATGTGCCTTGCCGCGACCTGCTGCGCTCTTGCCGGCGCGTTGACATGCAAGTGAAGCGGTCCGGGTGCGCCCTGGCCAACGCCGTTTCGGTATAAACTATGCCGGATATGCATAGATTGCCGCTTGTCCTGCCCGGCAAAGCATGGTCGTCTCCCCGCCATGGACACGAAGTGGCTGGAAGATTTCTTGGCGCTCGCGCAGACGCGAAATTTCTCGCGGGCGTCCGAGGAGCGCAACGTGACGCAGCCGGCCTTCAGCCGCCGCATCAGGGCGCTGGAAAGCTGGCTGGGCGTTTCGCTCTTCGACAGGCGCACCTATCCCGTGACGTTGACGACGGAAGGGCGCGCCTTCCGCGAAACCGCCGAGAACATCGTTGCGACGCTCTATGCCGATCGTGCACAGTTTCAGGAACGCCTGCATGTCAACCGGCCGGATCTGAGGATCGCCGCGGCGACGACGCTCAATCTCAATTTCATTCCCGATTGGCTGCACGGGCTCGAGGGCGAGACGGGCCACCTGACCACCCACATCTTCACGCAGAACTTCCACGACATGTTCCACGATCTCGCGGAAGGCGAGATCGACCTCGTCCTGCAATATGCGCACGCGGATGTGCCGCTGCTGTTCGAGGCGTCGCGCTTCGACACAAGAGTGCTCGCCTGCGAGCCGATGATTCTCGTGTCCCCTGCCGACGAGCGCGGCCAGCCCCTGCACGACCCTTCGCGCGCCGGCTGCGATATGGCGCTTCCCTATATGGGCTATTCGCCGGACGGCTATTTCGCGGAGGTGGAGAAGCTCCTTTTCGCCCGCCGGCAGAAGGACGGGCCGATGATGCGGCGTCTCGGCGAAAGTCCGACCTCGGAAGTGCTCAAGCGGATGGCCGTCCGATACGGCGCGCTGACGCTGCTGCCCGAAAGCTGCGCGCGCGACGTCCTTCAACGCGGCGAAATGCTGTGCGTGGGCGGGCCGGATTGGCAGGTGCAACTCGAAATCAGACTCTATCGCTCACGCGATTCCCGGCGTGCCGCCGTGCGCAAGCTGTGGGCGGCGCTCAACCGTCCGGCGCGAGGGGAACCGCAGTATCCTGCATATGAGGAAAGACAGGCGTGAACATCTTCATTTCGGTGGACATCGAAGGCGTGGCCGGCGTCAGCGAACCCATTCAGGGACAGCGCGGCAATGCGGAATATGAAATCGCACGCAGATTGATGACAGAGGAGGCCAATGCCGCAATACGCGGCGCGTTTGCCGCAGGTGCGCGCGCAGTCACGGTCGCCGACTCGCATGGGCCGATGCGCAACATGATCGCCGATGCGCTCGACCCGCGTGCGATGCTCGTTTCCGGCAAGCCGCGTCCGCTTTCGATGATCCAGGGTATCCACGAAGGCCATGACGGCGCGGTGCTGATCGGCTATCACGCCGCCGCGGGAAACCGTGGCGTGCTGGCCCATACGATCAGCGGATTGGCATTCGCCCGCATCGAAATGAACGGTGTTCCGGTGGGCGAGCCGACCCTCTTTGCCGGTCATGCCGCCGAAATCGGTGTGCCGCTTCTGGCGGTCAGCGGCGACGACCGGCTGGGCGAGGAGATCAGGACGCAGTTCCCGAATGCCCGCGTGATCGAAACCAAGACGGCCCTTGGCGCCCAGGCGAGCCGAAGCCTTTCTCCGCACGCCTCCCGCGATCTGATCGAGAGGGAAGTCCGTACAGCCGTTGAAGGGGCTGCGGGGCAGAGGCCGCACGCACCGTGCCAGCCCCCGCTCGAGGTCGTGGTGACCTTCAACAGGCAAGTCTTCGCCGACGCTGCCTGCCTCGTGCCCGAGATCTCGCGCAGGGGCGCGACGGAAGTCGTCTTCACGGCAGGAAGTCACGCCGATGCGATCGGCATCCTCGCCGCCTTTTCGATCCTCGCGCAGGGACTTTCCTGAGGGCCGCAGCCGGCGTGGTTCGATCCACTGCCCCCTGTCGAGGGCGGTCGCCGCGGTCTTTCCCAGCCGTTCGCAAGGACGAAAACGCCCCTTCTCGTCCCGGCCGATCGGACAGCGGGTGCTTGCAACGCGCCGTTTCATGACTACTTCGAATAATGCCTGCCCGTTCTGCCCGGTGCCTGAAACCCGATGTTCCACTATTTCAAATGGGCCTTCATCTTCACGGCAGCCGGCCTCGCGCTGGCCGCCCTGGTCGGCTGGCAGGCGACGGAGACCGTTTCCGGCACGCTGTCGATCTTCTTTATCTGCGCGGTGCTGGCGGTGCTGGAGATTTCGCTCTCCTTCGACAACGCCATCGTCAACGCCAACCGGCTCAAGGCAATGACGCCGGTCTGGCAGCGGCGGTTCCTCACCTGGGGCATCCTGATCGCCGTTTTCGGGATGCGCATCATCTTCCCGCTTGTCATCGTCGCCGTCGCCGCGTGGATCGGCCCCTTTGCCGCGCTGAAGCTGGCCATCACCGAGCCGCGGCTCTACGCCGAGATCATGCGCGAGGCGCATCTGGGGATCGCCGCCTTCGGCGGCACCTTCCTCATGATGGTGGGCCTCAGTTATTTCTTCGACGAGCACAAGGAAATCCACTGGGTCCGCGCCATCGAGGAACGCATTTCGCGCGTGGCAAGCATACGCGGCGTCGAGATCGCCTTCGTCCTGGTGTTGATGCTCACCTTCACCGCCCTCCTGGAGGAAGAGAAAAAGCTGACCTTCCTCCTGTCCGCCATCTATGGTCTCCTGACCTTCATCGGCGTCGACATCCTCAGCAACGTGCTGGACCGGACGAAGGACGCGTTCGCCGGCGCGGCCAAGGGCGGACTGGGCGCGTTCCTCTATCTCGAGGTTCTGGACGCCTCCTTCTCCTTTGACGGGGTGATCGGCGCGTTCGCGCTGAGCCAGAACCTGTTCGTCATCGCCATCGGGCTGGGGATCGGCGCCTTCTATGTGCGCTCCATGACCATCATGCTGGTCGAGAAAGGCACGCTCACGCACTACCGCTATCTGGAGCACGGCGCATTCTACGCCATTCTCGCCCTGTCGGTGGTCATGTACGTGCAGGCGCTCGTGCATGTGCCGGAGGTCATCACCGGACTCGGCGGAGCCGCGCTCATCGGCCTCGCCTTCTGGTCCTCCGTGCGCTTCAACCGGCGGCACGGGCAGGCGCAGGATGCCCGTGCCGAATCGGTGCTCGGCTACTCCTCCGACAGGTAACGGTTCGCCAGATAGGCGGCCTTGGCGGGAATCGCCAGATAATGCTTCACCAGCTCCTGGCGTTCGGGCGTGAAGTGGTCCTCCCCGTGCAGCATGTTGACGGTGCCGACGAGCGAATCGCCGATCACCACCGGCAGGTTGATCACCGATCCGCAGCCCAACGCACCGATCTGCGCATAATCCCTGAAGATCGGCACGAGATCCGCCAGCTTGTTGGCGACGAACATCTGCCGGTGCTTGTGCACCTGCTCGTACCAGCGGTTATCGCGAAAGGGCCGTGTCTCGGTGACCGGGTAGCGCTCGGGATCGCTCGTGTAGGTGCGGCGCGCCACCCCGTTTTCCGATTCCACGGTGAGAAAGGTGAAGAGCTTGACCCCCACCAGCGTCTGCGCGAGCGCGTAAAGCGCGTCGAACGGCGCCTGCGGCGCCTTGGCGAGCGAAAGCGCATGATCGAAAGCCGCCAGCGGACGGTTCACCTGTGTCATCAAAGCTCCTGTTTCATGCATCCGAACTGCCGCGAAGGCGAGGCTCAGGCGACGGACGACACGCATCCGCCCCTTCGGGCCACGAGTGCAAGGGACGGGCCGGCGGCCTTCCGTCCATCCACACCGCATGCCGGCCCGCCGCGGTCATGGCAGCTCCCTTCCATCGGGGAAGAGGTGCGCGGCAGACGAATGGAAGCATGGAACTGGGTGGCAATACCCGTCAGACAAGGCCCGCTGGGATCTCCTGTTGCGCAAGCGTATGTGGGATCGTATCGCCCGACCCCGCCCGGGACTGGTTTCAACCACACCGCCTATCCCAACTCCATTAAAAAATTTTTCTGCAGAAGGATTATTCAGAAAAAGCGATGTCGCGCGGCGCGCCGGCGCGGTCGAACTATCCGCGCCGTTGCGGATGCTCGGCAGGTCCGCGCGAAAACCGGGAGCTGGGTTGAATGCCTCCCTGTCCTTTCCCATCATCGGGTCATGGAAATCGACGCCAGAATCCGCCGCACGGTCGGGGACATCATCGCCGCCCGCAATGGCATGCCGCCGAAAGACCTGAAACTCGAGCGCAGCAGCCGCAGCAGCTTCGGCGGGGCCGAAGCGGCGGGCCTTGCCGTCGTCACCGCCCGGTACCGCAACAGGCTCGACCGGCCCGAGATGCGGCGCATGGTCGTCAAGCGGCTCGTGGGCCGCCCGGCGCGCGAGGCCGCCGTTTATGAGCGGCTCGTGGCAATCCATGTGCCCGGCATGGCGCCCGAGCTTCTGGCCGTCGAGAATGACGGGCCGGACTCGGCCATCATCTTCATGGAAGCGGTGCGCCGCGTGAACGCCTGGCCGTGGGCGGATGCGTCCAACACCGCCGAGATGCTGACACGCCTCGGCCGGTTCCACCGCTCGCTCGACAAAAAGGACGTGGCCCTGCCGGAATGGGACTACGAAACCGAGCTTGCGGCCATGGCCGAGGCTACCGTCTCGACGCTCGACCAGTGCCGCGGCCATCCCGAACTTGGCGTCCTGACACGGCATATGGGACAGCTCGAGCGGCTGCAGGCGGCCCTGCCCGGGCTGAGACGGCAGCTCCTTTCGGAAGAGCCATTCGGCTGCCGCCCGATCCATGGCGACCTGCACCCCGGCAATGCCCTGGTGCGGCGGCGGGACGGCGGCCACCAGCCCATCCTCATCGACTGGGGGCGGGCACGCGTCGGCTCTCCGCTCGAAGACGTCAGTTCGTGGCTTCAATGCCTGCGTTTCTGGGATGCGGGTGCGCAGCGCGTCCACGACAGGCTCTTTCACGATTATCTTTCGGCCTTCGGCATGCCGCGCCGGCTGACCGACGACATCCGCGCCGCCTACTGGATCGCCGGCGCCTCGAACACGCTCGCCGGCGCCCTGCTCTACAACCTCTCCATCGCGCTCGACGCGCGGCAGGGCAAGGCCCGCCGCGAGACCGCCTTCCATGTCGCTCGCGACTGGCTGCGCATCGTGCGCCGGGCGCATGCCTGGACGATGTGATGCCGGCGGACCTCGTCACTGCTTTGCAGTCGTTGCGGCATGAATCCTCGGATCGGGCCTGTGGACGAGGAACGGAGAAGGTCGTCGCCAATCGTCGGCGTCGGCATCTCGCCATGAGCCTCCCCACCGTCGTCATCCTCGGGCTTGACCCGAGGATCCATGCCTGAGCATCGCCACGCCACCAGCGATCAAATTTCCCTGGCCTTTTCGAACCTTACCCCCTCGTCAGCACCGCTTTTGCTGCACCGCAGCAACGAATTCGATTGACTTTCCACGGCAGTTTATGAGTATTTGCTCATGAGCATAGCAATTGCTCAACGAGCGATCCCACGGGAGGAATTCATGACACTCAAGCCCCTGCTCCTCGGAGCAAGCTCCCTCTTTGCCCTCGGGCTTGCCGCCCATGCGGAGACCCTGACAATCGCCACGGTCAACAATGGCGACATGATCCGCATGCAGAAGCTGACGGACGACTTCACGGCCAAGCACCCGGACATCGATCTGGAATGGGTCACGCTGGAAGAGAACGTGCTGCGCCAGCGCGTCACCACCGATATCGCCACCAAGGGCGGCCAGTACGACATCATGACCATCGGGGCATACGAGGCCCCGATCTGGGCCAAGCAGGGCTGGCTTGCTCCCCTCGACGGCCTCGGCGAAGACTACGACGTCGACGACCTGCTGCCGGCCGTGCGGGAGGCCTTGTCGGTGGACGGCACGCTTTATGCTGCGCCCTTCTACGGGGAGAGCGCCATGATCATGTACCGCACAGACCTGTTCGAAGAAGCCGGGCTCGAAATGCCTGCATCGCCCACCTGGAGCTTCATAGCGGATGCGGCACGCCAGGTGACCGACAAGGAGAACGAGATCTACGGCATCTGCTTGCGCGGAAAGGCCGGCTGGGGCGAGAACATGGCGTTCATCACAGCTCTGGCAAATTCCATGGGCGCGCGCTGGTTCGACATGGAATGGCGGCCGCAGTTCGACAGCGAGGAGTGGAAGAACGCCACGCAATTCTATGTCGACCTGATGAACGACGCCGGTCCGCCCGGAGCCTCCTCCAACGGCTTCAATGAAAACCTGGCCCTCTTCCAGTCCGGCAAGTGCGGCATGTGGATCGACGCAACGGTCGCCGCCTCATTCGTGACCAATCCCGACGAGTCCACGGTCGCCGACAACGTCGGCTTCGCCCAGTTCCCGACCTACCAGGACCTCGACAATCACGGCAATTGGCTCTGGGTATGGTCGCTGGCCATCCCGGCCAGCTCGGAAAAAATCGAGGCGGCCAAGAACTTCATCGCCTGGGCGACGTCCAAGGAATACACCGAACTCGTAGCCTCGGAAGAAGGCTGGGCGAACGTGCCGCCGGGAACACGCACCTCTCTCTATGAGAACGAGAAGTATCTCGAGGCGGCGCCATTTGCCGACGAGACACTAGACGCAATGCAAGCCGCCGACACGACCAACTCCTCGGTCCAGGAGGTGCCCTATTCCGGCGGGCAGTTCGTGGCCATCCCCGAGTTCCAGGGCATCGGCACGGCGGTCGGCCAGCAGTTCTCGGCCGCGCTCGCCGGCCAGGTGTCGGTCGACCAGGCGCTCCAGAGTGCCCAGCAGCTCACCGAACGTGAGATGATGAAGAGCGGCTACATCAAGTAACCGTTCCTCCTCCCTGGGCCGCCTCGGGTAGCGCGGAGGCGGCCCCTTTTCCTTCGGCGGAGAGAACCGATGGCCACGATGCACACCCGCTCGACCGCGCGCCTGATGATGGCGCCCGCCGTCGTGCTTCTGCTTTTGTGGATGATCGTGCCGCTCGGCATGACCATCTGGTTCTCCTTCCTGCGCTACAACCTCCTCATGCCGGGCATGGAGGAGTGGGCGGGTTTCTCCAACTACTACTACTTTCTCACCGATCCGGCCTTCAGCACGGCGCTGATCAACACGCTGCTGCTCGTCGGCGGCGTTCTCCTGATCTCGGTGGGCGGCGGCATCGCGCTGGCGCTGCTGCTCGACCAGCCCTTCTTCGGCCAGGGCATCGTGCGCCTGCTCGTGATCGCGCCGTTCTTCGTCATGCCCACCGTTTCGGCGCTGGTGTGGAAGAACATGTTCATGAACCCGGTCTACGGGCTCTTCGCCTGGATCGCGAAGTTCTTCGGCCTCCAGCCCATCGACTGGCTGGCCGAGGTGCCGCTCCTGTCGATCATCCTGATCGTCTCCTGGGGGTGGCTGCCGTTTGCGACCCTCATCCTGCTGACGGCCCTGCAGTCGTTGAACGAAGAGCAGAGGGAGGCAGCCGAGATGGACGGTGCCGGCCCGGTCTCGCGCTTCATCTATATCGTCTTGCCGCACATGGCCCGCGCCATCACGGTGGTGATCCTGATCGAAACCATCTTCCTGCTGTCGGTCTTCGCCGAGATCCTGGTGACGACGAACGGCGGGCCGGGGCTGGAAAGCACCAACCTCACCTATCTCGTCTACGTGCAGGCGCTTCTCCAGTTCGATGTCGGCGGGGCGTCGGCGGGCGGTATCGTCGCCGTCATCCTCGCCAACATCGTCGCCATCTTCCTGATGCGCATCGTCGGCAAGAACCTGGACGCGTGAGGAGCAGACCCATGGCACGCGCAGTCTCCACCCGCCGGAAATGGACCATCACCCTCGTCGCATGGGTGATCGGGCTCGCCCTGTTCTTCCCGATCCTGTGGACCGTCCTGACGAGCTTCAAGACCGAGGGCGAGGCGATCGCCTCTCCACCCTCCCTCATCTTCTTCGACTGGACGCTTCAGAACTATTTCGAGGTGCAGGACCGCTCGAACTATTTCAAATATGTCGGCAACTCGATCGTGCTCTCGCTCGGCTCGACGGTGATTGGCCTCCTGATCGCCATTCCCGCCGCCTGGGCGATGGCCTTCTCGCCCACCAGGCGCACCAAGGACGTGCTTTTGTGGATGCTGTCGACCAAGATGCTGCCGCCCGTCGGCGTGCTGGTGCCGATCTACCTCATCTTCCGCGATGCCGGGCTGCTCGACAGCCGCATCGGGCTCGTGATCGTGCTCACCATGATCAATCTGCCGATCATCGTGTGGATGCTCTACACCTATTTCCGCGAGATCCCCGGCGAGATCCTGGAGGCCGCACGCATGGACGGCGCCTCGCTTTCCAAGGAGATCATCTACGTGCTGACGCCGATGGCGCTGCCCGGCATCGCCTCCACCATGCTGCTCAACATCATCCTGGCCTGGAACGAGGCCTTCTGGACGCTCAACCTCACCGCATCGAACGCAGCACCGCTGACAGCCTTCATCGCAGCCTATTCGAGCCCCGAAGGGCTGTTCTGGGCCAAGCTGTCGGCGGCCTCGACGCTCGCCATCGCACCGATACTCATCATGGGCTGGTTCTCACAGCGCCAGCTCATCCGCGGCCTGACCTTCGGCGCGGTGAAATAAGGCTGGGGGATAGAATGGGAAAGATTACGCTTGAAAAGGTCTCGAAATCCTTCGGCCAGACCGCGGTGATCCCTGAGATCGATCTCGAGATCGACGACGGCGAGTTCGCGGTTTTCGTCGGCCCGTCGGGCTGCGGGAAATCGACGCTCCTGCGACTCATCGCCGGGCTGGAAGACACGACCCGGGGCAAGATCCTGATCGACGGCGAGGACGTGACCGGTGCGGCGCCGGCCAGGCGCGGCCTGTCCATGGTGTTCCAGTCCTACGCGCTCTATCCGCACATGACGGTGCGCCAGAACATCGCCTTCCCGCTGAAGATGGCAGGC
This sequence comes from Chelativorans sp. M5D2P16, assembly GCF_034427935.1. Classification (NCBI taxonomy): domain Bacteria; kingdom Pseudomonadati; phylum Pseudomonadota; class Alphaproteobacteria; order Hyphomicrobiales; family Phyllobacteriaceae; genus Chelativorans; species Chelativorans sp. M5D2P16. Next base: position 186,510 of record NZ_JAXQNM010000003.1, read on the forward strand.
GAAGAGAAGCCGGCGATCGCCCGCAAGGTGGAGGAGGCTGCCCGGATCCTCAACCTGGCGGATTACCTCGACCGGCGCCCCGGCCAGCTCTCCGGCGGCCAGCGCCAGCGCGTAGCCATCGGCCGCGCCATCGTGCGCCAGCCCAAGGCCTTCCTCTTCGACGAGCCGCTCTCAAACCTGGACGCGGCCCTGCGCGGCACCATGCGGCTGGAGATCAGCGAGCTGCACCAGACGCTGAAGACCACCATGGTCTACGTCACCCACGACCAGGTGGAGGCGATGACCATGGCCGACAAGATCGTCGTGCTGCAGGCCGGCCGCATCGAGCAGGTGGGCTCGCCCATGGAGCTCTATCGCAACCCGAGGAACCTCTTCGTCGCCGGCTTCATCGGCGCGCCGAAAATGAACCTGATCGACGGCTCGGAAGCCGCCCGGCGCGACGCCGCCACCATCGGCGTGCGCCCGGAGCATATCCGCCTGGCGGACGGGAACGGCGCGTGGGCGGGCACGGTCGGCGTGACCGAACGGCTGGGTGCAGACACGCTGTTGCATGTGGAGGTCGACGGCATCGGCCAGGTGACCGTGCGCACGGACGGCGAAAATGCCGTGAAGAGCGGCGACACGGTGCATCTCCTGCCCGATCCCGACAAGATCCACCGCTTCGACCCCAACGGACAGGCTTTGTGAGGTACAACGGGACGTGACGATGACGATCAGGCTTTCCACCGATACGCTCGGCGCAATCACCCGCGCCGCCGTGCCGGCCTATGACAGGGCGGCGCTCACCGGCGGCATCGTCCATTTCGGCGTGGGCAATTTCCACCGCGCCCATCAGGCGATCTATCTCGACACGCTGTTCAATACAGGCCGGGACCACGACTGGGCGATCATCGGTGCAGGTGTCCTGCCCACCGACGCGGCCATGCGCGAACGGCTTGCCGGGCAGGATATGCTGACCACCGTGGTCGAGCAGGATGCTAACCGCAGCACAGCGCGCGTCACCGGCGCCATGATCGACTATCTGGCGCCGGGCGACGCCGCGGCTATCATCGCCAAGCTCGCGGACCCGGCGATCCGCATCGTCTCGCTGACGATCACCGAGGGCGGCTATTTCATCGATCCGGCCTCCGGCGTGTTCGATCCCACCCATCCGGCGATCGCCGCCGACGGCGCAAGCCCGAAAAACCCCTCGACGGTCTTCGGGCTGATCGCCGCCGGCCTGAAGCAACGGAGAAAGGCGGGCACCCGCCCCTTCACCGTCATGTCCTGCGACAACATTCCCCACAACGGCGCGGTCACCCGCAGTGCCGTCACCGGTCTTGCCGCGCTTTCCGATCCGGAGCTCGCCGCCTGGATCGCCGAGACCGTCGCCTTCCCCAACGGCATGGTCGACCGGATCACGCCGGCGACGGGCGAGCGCGAGCGGCGCATCTGCGCGGAGGATTACGGCATCGAGGACGCCTGCCCCGTCTTCTGCGAGGGCTTCAAGCAATGGGTGCTGGAGGACGACTTCCCGGCCGGGCGCCCGGCGCTGGAGGAAGCGGGCGTCCAGTTCGTGCCGGATGTCACGCCCTACGAGAACATGAAGATCCGCATCCTGAACGGCGGCCATGCGGTGATCGCCTATCCGAGCGGGCTTCTCGACATCCATTTCGTGCACGAGGCCATGGCGCATCCGCTGGTGCGGGGCTTTCTGGAGAAGGTCGAGTACGAGGAGGTCATCCCCGTCGTGCCGCCCGTGCCGGATACCGACCTCGGCGGCTACTTCCGGCAGATCAAGGAGCGTCTCGACAACCCGAAGATCGGCGACACGGTGCGCCGGCTCTGCCTCGACGGCTCCAACCGCCAGCCGAAGTTCATCGTCCCCACCATCGCCGACCGGCTGGCGCGGGGCGAAGGCATCGCGGGGCTGGCGCTTGAGTCGGCCCTGTGGTGCCGCTATTGCTTCGGCGTCAGCGAAAGCGGCAAGACGATCGAACCGAACGATCCCGCCTGGGACCGGCTGCAGGCCCAGGCCCGGCTTGCGAAGGAGAACCCGATGGCATGGCTCGCCATGGAGGACATTTACGGCGAGGTGGCGCAATCGGAACCGTTCCGCGCGGCCTTCGCCGGAGCGCTCACCGCGCTCTGGCGGGACGGCACCGAGAAGGTGCTTGCGCGCTATCTCGAGGGGCAGGGGTAGCCAAATGGACAAGCCGTTGCCTCTTCGGCGCGCCCTCGCAGGGCCCGCCCGGTGACCGATCGCCGTCTCGTCATCTTCGATTGCGACGGCGTGCTGGTCGACAGCGAGCCGATTTCCATCGCCGTGCTTCTGGAGATCATCGCCGAGGCGGGGATCAGGATCGATCCCGGCGATGCCTACCGCCGCTTTCTCGGCCGCTCCATGGCGAGCATCGCCGCCGCGATCCATGAGGAATTCGGCCTTGCCATCACCGACGAGCACCTGGAAGCCATGCGGCTGCGGCTCTACGACCGCTTCCGCCAGGCACTGATGCCGATTCCCGGCCTCGCCGCCATGCTGCCGGCGCTCGGCCCGGCGCGCTGCGTGGCCTCCTCCAGCCAGCCCGAGCGCATCCGCCTGTCGCTCGGCGTGACCGGCCTGCTGGAATTTTTCGAGCCGCACATCTATAGTTCCACCATGGTGGCGAACGGCAAACCCGCTCCGGATCTCTTTCTCCATGCTGCGAACGCGATGGGCATGGCGCCGGAACATTGCATCGTGGTGGAGGACAGCCCTGCCGGCATCGAGGCGGCGCGGCGCGCCGGCATGCGCGTAATGGCGTTCACGGGCGGCTCCCATGCCGGCCCGGCCGACCTGCGAAAGACGGTTGCCGCGCTCGATCCGGACATCGTCTTCGACGACATGCGCCAGCTTCCCGACCTTATCGCCGGGCTCGACGGACAGGCAGCAACAAGCTGATGCGCGATCTCGTCTGTGCCGTGGATGTGGGGACCGGCAGCGCCCGCGCCGGCCTGATCGACCGGACGGGCCGGCTCTATGCCCGCAACGAGCACCCCATCGTGATGAACCGCCCGCGCGCCAATCACGCCGAGCACGATTCGCAGGACATATGGCAGGCGGTGTGCCGGGCCGTGCGCGCAGCCTGTGAAGCGGCCGGGGTCGGCGCGGACCGCGTCGCCGCGATCGCCTTCGACGCGACCTGCTCCCTGGTGGTGCGCGGCGCGGGCGGAGCACAGCTCAGCGTTTCCGAAAGCGGCGAAAGCCGCTGGGACACGATCGTCTGGCTCGACCACCGGGCGCTCGCCGAGGCCGACGAGATCACCGGCGGCGGTCACCGGGTGCTCGACTTCCTGGGCGGCGTCATGTCGCCGGAGATGCAGTCGCCCAAGCTGACATGGCTGAAGCGGCACCTGCCGGAGACCTGGGAAGCGGCCGGCCATTTCTTCGACCTCGCCGATTTTTTGACCTGGAAGGCGAGCGGCTCGACGGCGCGTTCGCAGTGCACGGTGACGGCCAAATGGACCTATCTCGCCCACGAGGACGGCTGGCGGGCGGACTTCTTCGAAAGCCTCGGCATCGGCGATATGGTGCGCAGGGGCGGCCTGCCACGGCAGGCGACGGAAGTCGGCGCGGCGGTTGGCCGGCTCACCCCGCAAGCGGCCGCCGAACTCGGGCTGGACGAGTCCTGCGCCGTCGGCACCGGCCTCATTGACGCTTTCGCCGGGGCGCTCGGCACCATCGGCGGCTTTCCGTCCGGAGAGATCGGCCGCCACGTAGCGTTGATCGCCGGCACGTCGAGCTGCCTCATGGGCATGGATCCCTCCATGCGGCCGATCAGCGGCCTGTGGGGCCCCTATTACGGCGCCGCAATACCGGGCTTGTGGCTTTGGGAAGGCGGGCAATCGGCAACGGGCGCCCTGCTCGACCACATCATCCGCATGTTCGGCGGCGGGCGCGAGCCCGATGCGGCCACGCATCGCGACATCGCCGGCCGCGTCGCCGAATTGCGGGCCGCCGAAGGCGTGGACTTCGCCGCCGGCATCCATGTGCTGCCGGACTTCCACGGCAACCGCTCGCCTTACGCCGACCCGCATCCGCGCGGCGCCATAACCGGGCTGTCGCTCGATTATTCCTTCGACAATCTGTGCCGCGTCTACTGGCGCACGGCCGTGGCGATCGCGCTCGGGCTGCGCCATATCCTCGACCATCTTGCCGCCAACGGCCAGGAGATCGATACGCTGCACGTTACGGGCGGCCACCGCCGCAATCCGCTGCTGATGGAACTCTACACCGATGCGACGGGGCGCAGCGTGCACGAGCCGCGCACCGAAGACGCCGTCCTGCTCGGCACGGCCATGGCGGCGGCCGCCGCCGCCGGCTGGTTCCCAAGCCTTCAGGAAAGCTGCCGCGCCATGCAGGCGCCTGCCGATGTCCGCAAGGAGAATCCGGCCAATGCCGCCCGCTACGAGCGCGACTACCGCGTGTTCCTGAAGCTCCAGAACGAGCAGCGGGCGCTCGAGGCCCTTGCCTGAGGAAGAAACCCGGCGCGGCGTTTATCGGCCCCTCACGTATTCGTCGCCTCGCGCATCGTCGCGATCAGCGCCGCCTTCTGCTCGAACCCGATCCCCGGCGCATCGGGCAGGCCCACGCGCCCGTTCTCGACCCTGATCGTGTCAGCAAAGCCGCCGAACGGCGCGAAGACCTCCGGATAGGATTCGTTGCCGCCGAGCTTCAAGCCGGCTGCGATGTTGAGCGAAAGCTGATGTCCCCCGTGCGGGATGCAGTTGCGGCTTGAGAAGCCTTCCTCCGCGATCGCCTCGAGGATGCGCATATATTCCACGAGTCCGTAGCTCAGCGCGCAGTCGAACTGCAGCCAGTCGCGGTCGGGCCGCAGACCGCCGTAGCGCACGAGGTTGCGCGCGTCCTGATGCGAGAAAAGATTCTCGCCCGTCGCCATCGGCCCCGGATAGACCTCGCCCAGCCTCGCCTGGAGGGCGAAGTCGAGGGGATCGCCGGCTTCTTCGTACCAGAAGAGTTCGTAGGGTTTCAGCGCCTCGGCATAGGCGAGTGCCGTGGCGAGGTCGAAGCGGCCGTTCGCGTCGACGGCAAGATACCTGCCCTCCCCCACGATCTCCAGCACGGCCTCGATGCGGCGCAGGTCCTCGTCGAGCGAAGCCCCGCCGATCTTCATCTTGACGACCTCGTAGCCCATGTCGCGGTAGCGCCGCATCTCGTCCTGGCGCTGCCGGACATCCTTGCCGGGATAATAGTAGCCGCCGGCCGCGTAGACGAACACGCTGTCGTCATGCGTTCCGTCGCCGTGGTTGGCGGCGAGGTACTTGTAAAGGGGCATCCCGGCGATCTTGGCGACCGCGTCCCACACCGCCATGTCGATAACACCGACGGCTACCGAGCGCTCGCCATGCCCTCCCGGCTTCTCGTTCGTCATCATGACCGACCAGATGCGCCCGGGCTCGAGATTGTCCCGCGCATCGTTGAGGAGGCTTTCCGGATCGGCTTCGCGCAGACGCGGCATGAACCGCTCGTTGAGCAGCCCGCTCGCCGCGTAGCGGCCATTGGAGTTGAAGCCGTAGCCGACGACGGGCTTGCCGTTGCGCTCGACATCGGTGACGACCGCCACCACGCTCGCCGTCATCTTGGAAAAATCGACATAGGCGTTGCGGATCGGCGAGGAGATGGGAACGATAGCGTCGCGGATATCGACGATCTTCATTATTGGCCCCTTCGAGTTTGCAGCAACCGCGCGAAAGGCGGTGCGGCGATGATATGGAGGAGAAGGGACCGTGTGAACCGGAAACCGGCTTCGTCGGGTCGCGGCGCCGGCGCCTGAGAAAGCCGACCGTTTCGCCGAGACCGCCTCCGCCTTTCACAATGAGACGATCTACACGATCCGCTCGGTCGTTTCCGGATCGAACAGGACGGCCTTGTCCATATTGAGAACGAAGGCGAAGGGCTGGCCGGGTTCGGCCGTCGCGTCGGAACGCACGCGCGCCGTGATCTCCTTGCCGGCCAGTTGGGAGACGACGTATGTGTCCGATCCGGTGGGCTCGACGATGTCGACGACCGAATGGATCGTGTCGACGACCTTCGCATCGGGGTCGGTAAGGCCCCTGTCGGTGATCGCCTCGGGGCGGATCCCGAGGATGACCTGCCGTCCTTCATCGAGCGCGCCTCGCGTCGGCGGGAGCGCCACGCGGACGGGATCACTCCCCTCCCCCGAAAGTTCGATCTTCCGCCCGGCGCCATTTGCGACGACGCGCCCCTCGAGCAGGTTCATCGCCGGCGAACCCATGAAGTCGGCGACGAAGAGATTGGCCGGCGCGCTGTAGATCTCGCCGGGCGTGCCCACCTGCTGGACGACGCCCTCCTTGAGAACAGCGATCTTCGTCGCCATGGTCATCGCCTCGATCTGGTCGTGCGTGACATAGACGATCGTCGCGCCGGTATCGCGGTGCAGGCGCTTGATCTCCGCGCGCATCTCGACGCGCAGCTTCGCATCGAGGTTCGACAGGGGCTCGTCGAACAGGAAGACCCGCGGCTTGCGCACGAGCGCCCGGCCCATGGCGACGCGCTGGCGCTGGCCGCCGGAGAGCTGGCTCGGCCGGCGCTTCAGGAGATGCTCGATCTGCAGCAGCTTGGCGGTTGCGCGCACCGCCTCCTCCCTTTCCGCCCTCGGCACGCCCCGCATCTCGAGCGCAAAGGCGATGTTCCCCTCAACCGTCATGTTCGGATAAAGCGCGTAGGACTGGAACACCATCGCGATGTCGCGCTTGGAGGGGTGCAGATCGTTCACCACCTCGCCGTCGATCACGATCTCGCCCTTGGTGACGGGGGTGAGGCCGGCCACCGTGTTGAGCAGGGTCGACTTGCCGCAGCCCGATGGCCCCACCAACACCAGGAAGCCGCCCTTGTCGAGCGTGATGTCGATGCCCTTGAGGATATGGATGCCGCCGATGCTCTTGGAGAGATTGCGCAGTTCCAGAAAAGCCATGTCGGTTATCCCTTGACGGCGCCGGCCATGAGCCCGCGCACGAAATAGCGTCCGGCGACGATGTAGACGATCAGCGTCGGCAGGGCGGCGTAGACGGCGGCGGCCATGTCCACATTGTACTCCTTGACGCCGGTGGAGGAGGAAACGAGGTTGTTGAGCGCCACGGTCATCGGCGCGTTCTCGCCGGAGGCGAACGAGACCCCGAACAGGAAATCGTTCCAGATATTGGTGAACTGATAGATGACGGTGACGACGATGATCGGCCCCGAGCTCGGCAGCAGAATGCGCCAGAAGATCCGGAAGAACCCCGCCCCGTCCATCTGGGCGGCCTTGATCAATTCGTCCGGGAACGCCTCGTAATAGTTGCGGAAGAACAGCGTGGTGAAGCCGAGCCCGTAGACGACGTGCACGAGCACGAGGCCGGCGGTGCTGTTGGACAGGCCGATCTGCCCCAGGACGCGCGCCATCGGGATCAGCACCGCCTGGAACGGGATGAAGCAGGCGAACAGCATCAGCCCGAAGACGAGCGTGTGCCCCGGAAAGCGCCATTTGGTGAGCACATAGCCGTTGAGCGCGCCCAGGATGGTGGAGATCGCCACCGCCGGAACGACCATCTTGATGGAGTTCCAGAAATATCCCCTGATCCCGTCGCAGGTCACGCCGATGCACGCGCCGCTCCAGGCCTTTACCCAGGCATCGAGCGTCGGATCGGCGGGCAGCGCCAGCATGTTGCCGGAGCGGATCTCCTCGAGCGGCTTGAGCGAAGTGATGAGCATGACGAGGAACGGCAGCAGGTAGACGGCCGCGAACAGGCCCAGCAGGCCGTAGATGACGTAGCGCGCGGTGCGGGCCGAACCGGCCGAAACGCTTTCGGTCGCGGTGGTCATCTCTCGCGCTCCCTGAGTTCGGAATAGAGATAGGGGATCATGATCGCCGCCACGCCCATCAGCATCATGATCGCGCTCGCCGAGCCGACGGCCATCTGGCTGCGGGTGAAGGTATAGGAATACATGAAGGTCGACGGCAGCTCGGTGGCGTTGCCCGGCCCGCCGCCGGTCAACGCGATGACGAGGTCATAGGACTTGATCGCCATATGCGCGAGCACGATGACCGCCGAGAGGAAGGCGGGCCTTAAGAGCGGGATGATGATCCGCCGGTAGATGGCGAAGGTGGACGCCCCGTCGATCTGGGCCGCCTTGATGATCTCGCCGTCGATGCCCCTGAGCCCGGCCAGGAACATCGCCATGACAAAACCGGAGGCCTGCCAGACGCCGGCGATAACGACGGTGTAGATCGCCATCTCGGTGCTCACCAGCCAGTCGAACTGGAAGCTCTCCCAGCCCAGCTGGTGCATCGCTCTTTCGAGCCCCAGGCCCGGGTTCAGGAACCACTTCCAGGCCGTGCCGGTGACGATGAAGGAGAGCGCCATGGGATAGAGGAAGATGGGCCTGAGCACGCCCTCGCCGCGGATGCGCTGGTCGAGCAGGATGGCCAGAAGCAGGCCGATGGCGATGCAGAAGACGATGTAGAGCGAGCCGAAGATGGCGAGATTCTTGATCGCCATGTGCCAGCTCGGCTGCGCCCAGAGACGCGCATAGGAATCGAAGCCGACGATCTCGTAGACCGGCAGGATGCGGGAATTGGTGAACGACAGATAGAGCGTCCACAGAATGAAGCCGTAGACGAACAAAAGGATGAGCGCGAAGGACGGCGCCAGGACGATTTTCGGTAGCAGGGTCCGTGCCCGGTCGGCGAGACTGACGCCGTGCCTGACCGGCGGGGCGCGATCCACAGTCAGCGTCATGGGGTTTCCTCCCGCCAGTGCGCGATCTGACCGGAGCCTTGAACTCCGGTCGGGATCTTACCCGTGTTCGGGCACAATGGCCCGCCTATTGCGCGGCGGCGATCGCCTGCGGCAGGCGATCGAGCGCCTCGTCGGTCGAAAGCTGGCCGTTGAGGTGCTGCGTGATCACGTCGAAGAACGCTTCCTGAACGGACGACGGCTGGGCGTGGCCGTGGGCCAGCGAACCGGCGAGCGCATCGTTCTCCGCCGCCTCGGCGAGTTCGGCCATGCCCTTCTTGCCGCAAGCGTCGAACTCGGTGTCTTCGATATCGGTCCGCGCCGGCACCGACCCCTTCACGGTGTTGAAGGCCACCTGGAAGCCCGGATCCATCACCGCCGACGCCATGGCGAGCTGGGCATCACGGCTGGCTTCCCCCACCTCGAACATGACGAACTGGTCGGAGTTGAACAGGACGTCGCCCTGGGTGCCGGGAAAGCGCATGCAGACGAAGTCCTCGCCCGGCGTCATGTCGGCGCGCAGGAACTCGCCCTTGGCCCAGTCGCCCATCTGCTGGGCGCCGGCATCGCCCTCGATGACCATGGCCGAGGCCAGGTTCCAGTCGCGGCCCGAGAAGTTCTCGTCGAAATAGCCGGCAAGACGCGTCATGTTGTCGAAGACTTCGCGCATCGTGTCGCTTGAGAGTGCCTCTTCATCGAGATTGATCACCGCGTCGCGGTAGAAGTCGATGCCGCCGACGGACAGCACGACGTTCTCCCAAAGCGTCGCGTCCTGCCAGGGCTGGCCGCCGTGTGCGAGCGGAACGAGGCCCTGTTCCTTGAACGCGTCGAGCATCGCATAGAGTTCTTCGAGGTTCTGGGGCTCCTCCCCGCCATAGGCGTCGAAGGCCTCGCCGTTGATCCAGAGCCAGTTGGTCGAATGCACGTTGACCGGCGCGGCGATCCACTGGCCGTCATATTTCGAGAATTCCTGGAGTGCGTCGGGCACAACCTCGGCCCAGCCTTCCTCTCCGGCGAGATCGTTGAGGTTGGCGACAACGCCGAGATCGGCCCATTCCTTGATGTCGAAGCCGAGCATCTGGACGGCCGTCGGAGCATCCCCCGAGGTCACGCGGGCGCGCAGCACCGTCATGGCATTGGTGCCGGCACCGCCGGCCACGGGCATGTCGTTCCAGGCAATACCCTGTTCTTCGAGGTTTTCCTTGAGCACGTTGAGCGCGGCAGCCTCGCCGCCCGAGGTCCACCAATGCAGGACCTCGACGCTGTTTTCCTGCGCGTGAACGGCGCCTGCCACCAGCGTGGCGAGCGCCGTGCCCGCGGCGAATTTCGCGATTCGACGCATTTCCATGATTTCCTCCCAGGAAAGACCGGACCATCCGGCTGTCAATGATTTATAACGATATAGACGCACGCGTTGTCAACCCGGCGATACACGGTGGCACCCCAGTCGTTTTGCCGTAATTCCCGCAAATGCACGCGGTTTCTGCCAGGAACCTCCGACCATGGCGCTTCTCCACGCCAATTGTATCGTTATAAATTTGATGCTATGAGCGCGCCGAGGGAAAGGCTGCAGACGATGACCAGCACCCAAAAGGGCGGACCAGGCGCGCCCCGCTCCAACAGCGACAAGCCGACGCTGCGCACCATCGCCGAGATCACGGGGCTGGCGGTAACGACGGTGTCGCGCGCGCTTGGCGGCGCGCCGCAGATCGCGCTCGAGACGCGCCAGCGGGTGCAACGGGTCGCCGACGAAATCGGCTATCTGCCCGACCGCGCTGCGCAAAGGCTGCGCACGGGCCGAACCAACGTCATCAGCCTCGTGCTCGACCCGCACGAGGAGATCCTCAATTTCGGCACCTCGATCATCAAGGGCCTGACCGAGGCGCTTCGCGGCACCCCCTATCACCTCGTCATCACTCCGCATTTCAGGAACGAACCGCCGATCGTTCCGGTCCGCTATATCCTGCGCAACCGCATGGCCGACGGCATCATCTTTTCCCGGACGGAGCCGTTCGACGCGCGCGTGAAGCTGCTTCTCGAAGAGGATTTCCCCTTCGTCTGCCACGGGCGCACCGAGCTCTCGACGCCGCACGCTTACGTCGATTTCGACAATGAGCGCTTCGCCTACGACGCGACCAAGACGCTGATTGCGCAGGGCCGCAGAAAGCCCGCGATCCTGCTGCCGCCGCCGCGCTTCACGTTCCAGGAGCACATGCGCTACGGTTTTCTCAAAGCCGTGCGCGAAAATGGCGCCGGCTATGAAATCCTCGAGGGCGTCACGCTTGACAGTCCATCCGAGGCGATCACCGCCCATGTCGCCGAGCGCCTTGCCGAACCGGACCCGCCCGACGGCTATGTGCTGGGCGGCGAAGTCTCCGCGCTGGCGGTCATGGCGGCGCTCACCGACCACGGGCTGGTGCCGGGAAAGGATGCCGGCATCGTTGCAAAGAAAACGTCGAACCTCTTTACCCCGATCCGGCCGCAGATCGACACGATCTATGAGGACCTGATGGAAGCCGGCGCGGAAATGGGCCGACTGCTCCTCAAGCGCATTGGCGGCACCGCGCCCGATTCCCTGCAGACACTGCATCGCCCCGAGGCGCGCTAGGACTGGAGATCCGAACACCGCTCAGGTCGACCGGCCGTAGCGCTGTGCCCTTTGAGCCGGCTCCTGCTCTTCGCAACATTAAATTGTTGCTTTTCTCTATCCGAAGACAATATTCTGGGTTGTAGATCCAACTTGGGAGGAGCCCAAGATGCTGCATAGGATCCTTATCCCTCTCGTTCTCATAGCTGCGATTACCGGATGCACCACGACCGAGCGTGATGTTGGTGTCGGAGCAGCTACGGGTGCGCTTATCGGCGGAATCGTGGAGGGCGGCGAGGGAGCCCTTGTCGGTGCAGGGGTCGGCGCAGTCGGCGGTTTCCTCGTCAGAAATCTCCGAAACGGCTTCTGCCAATACCGGGATCGAAACGGGCGTCTTTACACCGCCCGGTGCTGACCGTGGTCCCTGTCGTCATTCGCATTCACCGGCCCCGCTCCACCCCTTCGCTCCGGATCTGTCCCGGTGCAGTGCCCTTCACCCCCAGCCGGCGCCGCCGAACGGGGTGCCGGCCCGCCCCATCACGCCGGGGTGCGCCACGGCGAGGCGGCCGCCTTCGCCGCCGTCGGCCTTGGACGTGAGATAGAGCCGCGACAGATCCGGGCCGCCGAAGGCGATCTTCGTGGGGGCTGCGACGGGCACCGCATGGGCGCCGATATGCTCTCCCGAAGGCGAGAAGACGTGCAGGCAGGCGCCTTCTACACCGGCGATCCAGTAATTGCTCTCGGCATCGATCGCGGCACCATCGGGCCGCCCGGCGAGGTCCTGGAAGCGCGCGAAGACGCGGCGTTCGCCCAGGCGGCCGCTCTCTGGATCGAGATCGGCTGTCCAGACGATCTGAAGATCGGGATGGGAATCGGAGACGTAGATGCGCCCGCGCTTCTCGTCCACCGCCAGGCCGTTCGGAATGAAGAAGCCGCCGGCGACCGCGTGCATGCTCAAATCGGGATCGATCCGGTAGAGAACGCCGGCCGGCCGGCGGTAGTCGTGCTCCATGGTGGCCGCCCATAGCCGTCCCCTCGAGTCGACCGCCGCATCGTTGAAACGCATGTTTCCGGCCTCGAGCGCCGCCGCGCGCGTGAAACGGCCGCTCGACGTGTCGAGCCGGAAAAGGCCGCTCTCCATTCCGACCACCACGACGCCGTCCCCACCGGTCGGCGCCACCACGCCCGCCATTTCGGGCGTTCTCCATACCTGTGTGGCGCCGTCGGCACCGCCGGTGCGGAACACGCTCCGTCCCTCGATGTCGACCCACCAGAGGCAATCTTCCCGCACCGACCAGACGGGGCTTTCGCCGAGCTTGGCGCGTGGGGTTGCGAGAAACTCGAACTCGGGCGGGCGTTGCACGCTGGCTCCTGTGGTGAAGGGTCGATTGACTTTCCTGTCCATTCTAGTATTTCATTACAACTGAAATATCAATTTGCGTACGATTTTGGATATTTCGCAGGGAGGACAAGGGAGGAAACGCATGTCCATTCATCTGAAAACGCTCGGTTTCGCCGCGGCGGTCACCGCCGTCCTGGCTTTCAGCCTACCCGCCGCCGCGCAGACGACGCTCAGGATCGGCACCGTGCTCGCGCCCAACGATCCGATGGGGCAGGGCCTCGAGAAGTTCAGCCAGGAGGTGGAGGAAGCGACCGACGGCGCCGTCGTCGTCGAGGTCTTCCACAACTCCCAGCTCGGCGACACGACCGAGATGCTCGACCAGGCGCGCGCCAATGCGAATGTCGGGACGGTCACGGATGTCGCCCGGCTTTCGAGCTTCGTGCCCTCGCTTGCGATCATGTCCGCGCCTTTCCTCTTCGACACCTACGAGGATGCCGATAAGTTCGCGCTGTCAGACGAGTATCTCGCCTGGGGCGAGGAACTGAAGGAGAAGGCCGGCCTCGTCATGCTGGCGTCGAACTGGTACCAGGGCGCGCGCCATCTCTTGACGAACGTTCCGGTGGAAAGCCCCGAAGATTTGTCCGGGCTGCGCATGCGCACCATCGGCGCGCCGATCTGGATCGAGACGATCCGGGCGATGGGGGCCGAGCCCACGCCGATGCCCTGGGGCGAGGTCTATTCGGCCCTGCAGCTGGGCACGCTCGATGCCGCCGAGGCGCAGCCAACCGCGATCTGGGGCGCCAAGCTCCACGAGGTCGTCGAGCATGTCACCAAGACGGCACACATCCAGCTCGTCACGGCTCTCGTCGTCGGGGCCGATACGTGGGATCAGATTTCGCCGGAGCACCAGGAGATCGTGCGCGAGCTTGCCATCGAGAACGGCCGCTACGCCTCGCAGCTGACCATCGAGCAGGGCGAGGAGGCGCTCGAGAACGTCGCCGAGGCAGGCGTCTCCATCGACGAGATCGACCGCACCCCGTTCAAGGAAGCCGTCGCCGGTGTCTATACCAAGCTCGATCTGGAGGACGAGGCGGCGACCGTCAGGAACGTCCTGGGCGACTGATCACGCGTTCATGTTCACCGCACGTATCGGACGGTAGGGGACGGCCGCGATGTATCAGCGTATCGAATTCGTCTTCGCGGTCGTTCTGCTCGGCCTGATCGTCGTGCTCGTCGGGGTGGCGGCCGCCGCGCGGGTGGCCGGCGCGCCCATCATATGGTCGATCGAGGTCGCTCAGCTTCTTTTCGCCTGGCTGGCGATGATCGCGGCGGACCTCGCCCTGCAGCAGGAGCGGCATATCGGCATGTCCCTCCTCCTGGACGCGCTGCCGCCGCCGATCCGGCGCTATGCGGAACTCGCCAATCTCGGGATCCTGCTCGCGCTGGTCGGTTTCCTTCTCGTCTATGCCCTCAAGAACACGGTTCTCATGCATCCCCGTCTCATCGGAGCCACGCAGATGAACGCCTCGCTGGTCCACGCGTCCATGGCCGCCGGGCTCCTGCTCATGCTGCGCACGCTCGTCTTGCGCATCTACCGCGGCATCCGGACCCCGGGCGGCTAGCGTCATGGTCATCCTGATCGCAATCCTCTTTGCCGTCTTCCTGATCATCGGCCTTCCGGTCGCCTTCGCGCTGGCGCTGGCGGCGATCCCGGTCTTCACGCTGAGCGGGACAATGCCGCCGACGATCGTGCTCCAGAAGATGGTCACGGCGACGCAGAATTTCCCCCTCCTTGCCGTCCCCTTCTTCATTCTTGCCGGCAACCTGATGAACGCGACCGGCATTACCAAGCGGCTCGTGCACTTTGCCGGGCTCTTGACGGGGTGGATGGCGGGCGGGCTCGCCCATGTCTCGATCGCGCTCAGCTTCATGATGGGCGGCATTTCCGGTTCCGCCGTGGCCGATGCCTCCATGGAGGCGCGCCTCCTCGGGCCGAGCATGCTGAAGGAAGGCTATTCCAAGGGCACGACCGCCGCCATCCTGGCCTTCGGCTCGATCATCACGGCAACCATTCCGCCCAGCATCGGGCTGATCCTCTTCGGCTTCATCAACGAGGTCTCCATCGGCCGCCTGTTTCTGGCCGGCATCGTGCCGGGCATCCTTCTCTCGCTCATCCTGATGGGGGCGACGTGGCTCGTCGCGAAGCATTACGGCTATGCGCCCGAAGCGCGCCGGATCCCCTCGGCAAGGGAGGTCTGGGCGAGCTTTCTGGACAGTGCCTGGGCCCTCGCCTTCCCGGTCATCCTGATCATCGGATTCCGCTTCGGCTTCTTCACCGCCACCGAGGCGGGCGTGTTCCTGGTCTTCTACGCGCTGTTCGTCGGCACCGTGGTCTATCGCGAGCTCGACGCGAAGCGCTTCTACGAGGCGATGTGCCAGTCGGTCACCGATCTCGGCATGGTGATGCTGCTCATCATGATGGCGGCGGTGCTCGGCTATGCCATCACCATCGAACGCGTTCCCCAGGAGATCACGGCGTTCGTCACCACCCTGACGCAGGAGCCCATGGCCATCCTGGCGCTGGTGATCCTGCTTCTCCTCGTCACCGGCATGTTTCTGGAGGGTGCGGCCAACATCCTGCTGGTCACGCCGATCGTCATGCCCGTGCTGATGAATGTCGGTTTCGACCCCGTGCATATGGGCATCCTCATCGTGCTTTTGATCAACATCGGCGGTCTCACGCCGCCGGTCGGTGTGATCATGTTCACGGTGTGCGGTGTCCTGGACTGCAAGACATGGGCGTATTCGCGCGCCTCGGTCCCCTTCTTCCTCGCCGTGCTCTTCTTCCTGGCATTGCTTGTTGAGTTCCCCGCCCTTTCGCTGGCACTTCCGCGGGCGGTGATGTAGCGGGGATGGATTGGAACAAAGTCGCGTTGCACAGGAGGAATCTCTGTCGGAGGCAATGGAGTGAGCGATAGCCTGTTCAACAGCCTGTCGGACCTCGACATGCTGGATGTCGGGGGCCCGGGCGCTCATCTGCCCGCCTCGGTGCGGGTCTATGCGGGCCTGCGCCGGCGCATCGTCTCGCTCGAACTGCCGCCGGGCATGACGCTCGACCGGTCGGCGCTCGCCGAAGGCTACAAGGTCAGCCAGTCGCCGGTGCGCGAGGCGATCATGCGACTCGAGCAGGAGGCGCTGGTCATCTCCTATCCGCAGTCGCGCACCGTCGTCACCCGCATCGACCCCGAACGCGTCGCGGAGGAGCACTTCCTGCGCTCCTCCGTGGAAAGCGAGGTGGTCCGGCAGCTCGCCGAGCGCGCCGACAAGTCCGCGACGACCAAGGCCAGGGGCATTCTGCGCATGCAGGAGGCCCTGTCGCAGGACGTCGAGCAGACCGTGCTCTTCCGCCAGCTCGACGATGCATTCCATGAGGCCCTGTTCGCCGGCGTGAACCAGCTCAGCCTCCACCGCCACATCGTCTCGCGCGGCGGACATCTGACACGCGTCCGCTCGCTCGACCTGCCCAAGAAGGGAAAGATGCGCGCCGTGCTCGAGGGCCACCGGGCAGTGCTGGAGGCGGTCGAGGCCGGCGATGGCGTCGCCGCCGGCGCGGCCATGCGCGCGCACCTGTCCGGCACGATCGAGCGTGTCGCCGAACTCAGGCGCGAACGGCCGGACTACTTCATCTGAAGGTGGCAGCCCGCTGAAAAGGCGCCGCCGCAGAGCGGTCTCCATGCATCACGACACGCGTTGTCAATTTTGCAAGTGCATTGGAGCGCGCAGAAGAAAACCGGAGTGGCCCCGCAACGTCGCAGGATGGTGGGGAGCGGACCGGCGGCCTCAGGAACTCGATTGCAGGCATCGCTCGCATAGCTGCGAGCAGCCTCTCAGCAAACTCGGCAAAGGAAGTCGCCCGCTCCAAGAACTCGTCGCGTTCAGGCGGGAAAAAACTTAGCGACTTGACGAAGTTTTCGCTTGCGCCACCGGCAAACTAGGCGATAGTTAGCGACATGGCTAAGCATGATCCCGATCTCTCGCTGCTCTTCCACGCGCTCGCCGATCCGACCCGCCGGTCGATCCTGACCCGGCTCGCCGAAACACCTGCGCGGGTAACGGATCTGGCTGGGCCCACGGGACTACGGCTGCCCACCGTGATGCGGCACCTTTCCGTGCTGGAGGAGGCAGGGTTGATCACCACGTCCAAGGACGGGCGGATACGCACCTGCGCCATCGTACCCGAGGCTCTGGATCCGGCGCGGACATGGCTCGATGAACAGCGCGCCATCTGGGAGGCTCGGCTCGACCGGTTGGATGCGTTTGTGATGAACGTGATGAAGGAAGGCGAAGAATGACACAGAACCTCGCTGCAAACAGTGCGACCCGAGCGGCGCCTGACGATGGGAAGGGCCGCTTTGCGACGCTCACCTTCGAACGGGACGTGGCCGCGCCATTGGCCGCGCTGTGGGAGGCATGGACGGCCCCGGCCGCGCGGGCGATCTGGGCCGCACCATCGCCCTCGGTCACCGTGGAGTTCTTGGAGGCCGACACCAGGGTCGGTGGCCGCGAGATCTCCCTCTGCAAGGTAGAAGGCCAGCCTGACATCCGCTGCGAGTGCGGCTGGCTCGTGCTGCAGCCGGAGATGCGCAGCGTGAATTACGAGGTGATCTCGTCCGAAGGCGTGACGCAATCAGCAGCGCTGGTGACAACCGATTTCGAAGGTGCGAACGAGCGCAGCCGGTTGGTCGTGACGGTGCAGCTTTCCTCGCTGGCGCAGGACATGGAGGCAGACTATCGGGAAGGCTTCGGCGCCGGTCTGGACAACCTCGCGGGCGCGGCTGAACGGACCATGGTGCTGCAGCGGGTGATTCAGGCGCCGCGGTCCATCGTGTGGGGCGCGTGGATGAACTCTGAAACGCTGCCGCAATGGTGGGGGCCGGAAGGCTTCTCCTGTCGCACGAAAAGGATCGATCTGCGCGCGGGCGGCGAATGGGTATTCGACATGATCGCGCCCGACGGCACGGTCTTCCCGAACCACCATCTCTATAACGAGGTCCGGCCCGAGGAGAGGATCGGCTATACGCTGCATTGGGGCGAGAACGGGCCGAAGCATGCCGACGCCTGGGCCTCGTTCGCGGATCAGGACGGGGCAACGAAGGTCACGCTGGGCATGGTATTCAGCACGGCTGCCGAGTTCCAGGAGGCGAAGGGCTTCGGTGCCGTGGAACTGGGACAGCAAACTCTGGGCAAACTGGAACACTTC
This sequence comes from Chelativorans sp. M5D2P16, assembly GCF_034427935.1. Classification (NCBI taxonomy): domain Bacteria; kingdom Pseudomonadati; phylum Pseudomonadota; class Alphaproteobacteria; order Hyphomicrobiales; family Phyllobacteriaceae; genus Chelativorans; species Chelativorans sp. M5D2P16. The sequence goes on from NZ_JAXQNM010000003.1 coordinate 204,474, forward strand.
GTCGCATCACGCTGAAATGCAGCGGCTTCCCGTCGGCCAGAATTTTTGGGCTTTTGGACGGGTCCTCAGCCATGTCGCGCCCGTCCTCATCGGCGGCGGCATCCGCCTCTTCAGTCAGACGGGCATGGAGCCGGTCAGGCTGGAGAAGGCCGAGGTCTCGCAAGCGCGGCAGATCGCCAACATGCGCTTCCGCTTCGCGGGATAGGGCCGAGTATTCACAAGGGGACACACGAAGAGGAGGGTTCTATGAGAAAACTGATCATATGGGACATGGTGACCGTCGACGGCTTCTTCGAAGGTCCGGACAGGGACATCAGCTGGTTCGTCTTCGAAGAAGAACTCGAAAACTACATTCATGAGACCCAGGAAAAGGCCGACACGCTGATCTTCGGCCGCGTGACCTACGAGTTCATGGCCGGCATTTGGCCGTCCGAGCAAGGCTGGATTGCGGACTTCATGAACAGAATAGAGAAGGTGGTCTTCTCGCGCACGCTGAAAAGCGCCGACTGGAACAACACGAAGCTCTTCAACGGCAATGTCGCGGAAGAAGTCTCCAAGCTGAAGACCAGGGACGGCGGAGACATCTTCGTGTTCGGCAGCGCCGACCTCACGGCGACCCTGATGGAGCACGGCCTGATCGACGAATATCACCTCGGGATCAACCCCGTCATTCTCGGGAGAGGCACACCGCTCTTCAAGGGCGGCCCGAACCGGATACCCCTGAAGCATCTGGAGACGAGGACGCTCAAGTCAGGCGTCGTCATCCTCCATTACGCGCCGGAGAGCAGACAATGACGATCGATCCGCACTTTCCCGTCACCTAGGCTTGCCAAAATGGGGGCCTGGGGAAGCGGCGCGCTCCGGACGATCGGCGGCCAAGGGGCGTGGCTGTCCTCACCTTAAATCTACGAATGACGCTTATGGGTTTGGCGCGGCCAGCTCGGAACGGCTGAATTGGAGTGATTCCAGCCGTCGGTGGTTCGTTGAAAACACTCCGGCCGAGTTCCGATCTTAGCAATCTGCTCGAATTTTCTCTTGCGCGCTCCGGTTCTCTTTGCGCCGGTGGCGCCCAGAAAACATGCGATCGCGGGACAATCACTCCCGTTCACTTCTGCATTTTTCACGCGTCCAGGCGAATGGACGCTGTATGCCGTCGCATGGGCCCTCCTGCGCATGCAACGCTTTTTCATTGACAACGCGATGCGGTTTGGCACAATTGTGCTAAACTATCACATATGTGACGAATGGTTTCGGAAGGAGACGACCATGCGCGCCATCGTGCTGCACGCCCCGAAGGACATCCGGCTGGAAGACCGGCCCAAACCCGTGGCGGGGGCCGGCGAGGTCGTGGTGAAGGTGGCGTCGGTCGGCGTTTGCGGCTCGGACCTGCCGCGGATGCTGGTGAAGGGCGCGCACAGGATGCCGCTGATTACGGGCCATGAATTCTCCGGACACATCGTCGAGCTGGGACAAGGGGTGGAGGGCTGGTCCGCGGGCGAGTTGGTGGCCGTGCCGCCGCTCCTGCCCTGCAATCGCTGCCCGCAATGCCTCACCGGCAATTTCTCGCGCTGCCGTGACTACGACTATTTCGGCAGCCGCCGCGACGGCGCCTACGCCGAATATGTCGCCGTGCCCGTGCAGAACCTTTTGAAGACGCCCGAAGGCGTCGATCCGCGTGCCATCGCCATGACCGATCCGGCCTCGATCGCGCTGCATGCGATCTGGAAGGCCGGCGGAATCACTGCGGGCCAGACGGGCGGCGTCGTCGGCTGCGGTCCCATCGGGCTGTTCGCGATCCAGTGGATCAAGATGATGGGCGCCTCCAGGATCGTCGCCGTGGACGTTTCGAAGGAAAAGCTCGACCTTGCGCGCGAGGCCGGGGCCACGCACTGCGTGCTCGCCCATGAATTCGACAAGAACACCACACGCGCCGACGTGGTGATCGAAGCCGTGGGCCTCGACGCGACCATCAATTCCGCCGTCGATCTGGCGGCGCCCGGCGGGCATGTCTCCTTCATCGGCATCCCGGTGCCGGACGTCACCTTGACGAACAAGACGTTCCAGACCTTCCTGCGACAGGAGATCTCGTTTCACGGCTCCTGGAACAGCTTCGGCGCGCCGTTTCCGGGGCCGCAATGGACGACGACGATCGAGAAGTTCGGCACGGGCGAATTAAAATGGGAGTTCCTGATTTCGCATGATCTCGACCTGGCCGAGCTGCCGGAGATATTCCGTCGCTTCGACGCCCGCGATATTCATTTTTCGAAAGTCCTGTTCCACCCTTGAGGAACGGGACACCGGGGAGGAAATGTCCGCGCAATGACCTGTGTTCTCAGTCTCGACTTCGGCACCAACGGCGTTCGTGCCGGCGTCTTCGATCTCGATGCGGGACGCCTGCTCGCCGCCGGCGAAGCGGGCTATGCGACGCGACATATTCCGCCCGACCGCGCCGAGCAGGACCCCGAGGACTGGTGGCGGAGCCTGCGCGCCATGCTACCAGGCGTTCTGGAACAAGCGGGCCGGCCGGAGATCGCGGCCATCTGCGTGGCGACCTTCGCCTCGACCGTGGTGGTCTGCGACCGCCAGGGCCGGCCGCTGGCCCCGGCCATCCTCTGGATGGACGCCCGCGCGGCGGACGAGGCCGCAATGACCGAGACCCTCTCCCATCCGGTGCTCGCCTACTCCGGGGGTTCGGACGCGGTGGAATGGCTGGTGCCGAAGGCCATGTGGCTTGCGCGCAACGAACCGGAGCTCTGGCGGCGCGCCGACGTCGTCTGTGAGGCGATCGACTTCGTGAACTTCCGCTTTTGCGGCCGATGGGCCGGGTCGCTGATGAACGCCACCTGCAAGTGGAACTACGACAGCCGCGCCCGGCGCTTCTGCCCCGAACTCTACCGGGACCTCGGCATCCCCGATCTCCTGGACAAGCTGCCGGCGGAGATCGTCGACGTCGGCGCCGCCGTAGGCCGCGTCAGTGAGGCCGCGGCCGCCGAACTCGGCCTCCACGGACGCCCGCTGGTCATCCAGGGCGGCATAGACGCCCATACCGGCGTCTTCGGCGCCGGCACCGTGGAGCCCGGCTGCATGCTCATGATCGGCGGCACGTCCAATGTCCATCTCACGCAAGTTCCCGACGACGGCACCGAGATCACGGGGGTCTGGGGCCCCTACCCCAACGCGCTGACACCGGGCCTGCGGATGATCGAGGGCGGGCAGGTCTCGGCCGGGTCGATCCTGAACTGGCTGGCGCGCGACATCTACGGCCTCGACGATGCGGGCTTTTCAAAACTGTGCGCGGACGCCGCCAGGGTGCCCTTCGACGAAACCGGGCTCCTGGCGCTCGATTTCTGGATGGGCAACCGCACGCCCTATCGCGACGCGCGCATGCGCGGCGCGCTGGTGGGCCTGTCCCTGTCCCACGACCGCGCCGGCATCTTCCGGGCCTGTGTCAGCGCCATCGCGCTCGGCTCGGCCAATGTGGTGTTCGACCTGGAGCGACAGGGCGTGACGATCGACCGGCTTGTGCTCGCCGGCGGTATCATGCGCAATCCGCTCTGGCTCGAGGCTACGGTGGACGCCATCGGCAAGCCGGTGGGCGTGGCCCGCGAGGACAATCTTTCGCTCTATGGCGCGGCGGTGTGCTGCGCGGTCGGTCTGGGGCTCTATCCTTCGCTCACCGAGGCCGCCGGCAGCCTGAGCGCGCCGGTGGTCGAGCACCGGCCGGACATGGGACGGCATGCACGATACCGCGGTATGCTCGAAGACTATCGCGAGGCGGCCGAGCTTCTGCGGCCCCTCATGCACCGCTTGTCGTCCAGACGGGAGATGCCGGCGTGAGTGAAGACAAGGATCGAAGCACGAACCGGCTTCCGGCCGACGAGGCACGGGAGCACCTGATGGTGCAGATCGCCCGCATGGCCTATCAGCAGGACCGGACGATGACCGAGATCGCGGCGGAAACCGGCCTCAACCGCTGGCAGGTCCGCCGCCTCCTGACGGAAGCGCGCGACCTCGGCGTCGTGCGCATCGAGATCGTACCGAGATCGCACCGCAAGCCGGATCTCGAGACGGCCCTGACGCGCGAATTCGGCCTGCGCGATGCGGTGGTCGTGCCGGCGGCCGGCGACAACGCGCCGTTGACCGAAAGTGTCGCCCAGGCGGCCGGCCAGTATGTGGCCGCGGTCAAGCCACGACCGCGCATGGCGGGTGTCTCGTGGGGCCGGACCATGGCCGCGGTCGCGCACTGGCTGCCGCCCAACTGGTCCGACGGCGTGGAGGTCGTGCAGATCAACGGGACGGTCGCGCCGGTGCCGCAGGCCGGCGGCCACAACGAGGTGGCCGAAACCTTCGCGCGCAAGGGCAACGGGCGGTTCGTCCCGCTGCCCGTCCCCGCCATCGTCGGCGAGCGCGCCACACGGGAAGTCCTGGAGAAGGACCGCATCGTGGCGGACGTGCTGCAGCGCGCCCGCTCGGCAGAGCTCCTGTGCTTCTCGATGGGCGCGCTCAACGAGCACTCCGCGCTTCTGCTTTCCGGCAACATCCTGCACAAGGAACTCGACAAGCTCCTGCGCGCGGGGGCGGTCGGCGACGTGCTGGGCCGTTTCATCGACAGGCGCGGCGCGATCGTCGACCAGGAACTCGACCAGCGCACCATCGGCCTGTCCTTTTCGGAACTGAAGCGCTGCGGGCGCGCCGTCGGAATCGCCTGCGGTGCGGAAAAGCACGATGTCGTCCTCGGCGCCCTGCGCGCCGGACTGATCAACGTCCTCGTCACCGACGAGGCGACGGCAACCTATGCATTGGAGCATGTTCATGACCGTTGACGCGCAAGAAAACCGCGCCGGGTCGAGCGGCCCGGCCGCCACCCACGCCCTCCGGGCCGCCGACTCCGGCACCGGCGGGCACGCACGCAATCCGGGAATGGCGCTGACGCCGGCCATGTTCGAGGGCCACGGCGTAAACCTCAGCGCCACCCAGCGCAGAGCCGCCACGCTGACCACGCGGCGGACGGTCAAGAAGCTCCACCAGGCGGCCTGGCTCCTGAATGCCGTGCGCTGCATCGACCTGACGACGCTTTCGGGCGACGACACCGAGGGACGGGTGAAGCGGCTCTGCGCCAAGGCGCGCAGCCCTCTGGCGCAGCACCTCAAGGAGGGGCTGGGGATTGCCGACATGCCGCTCACCACCGGTGCCGTCTGTGTCTATCCGACCATGGTCGCCCATGCCGTCAAGGCGCTTCGCGGCACGGATATCCCGGTCGCCTCTGTCGCCACCGGCTTTCCCACGGGCCTGATGCCGCTGAAGCTCAGGCTCGAGGAGATCCACTACGCCGTCGGCGAGGGCGCCGGCGAGATCGACATCGTGATTACCCGCGAGCACGTCCTCAAAAACGACTGGGCAGCGCTCTACGACGAGGTCGCCGCCATGCGTGAGGCCTGTGGCGAGGCGCATCTGAAAGCCATCCTCGCCACGGGTGATCTCAAGACGCTGCGCAACGTTTACGCGGCTTCGATGGTCGCCATGCAGGCGGGCGCCGACTTCATCAAGACCTCCACCGGCAAGGAAAGCGTGAACGCCACCCTTCCCGTCAGCCTCGTCATGGTCCGTGCGCTGCGGGATTACGGCGAGATGACCGGCCACAGGATCGGCTTCAAGCCCGCCGGCGGCATCAAGAGCGCCAAGGAGGCGGTCGCCTGGCAGATCCTCATGAAGGAGGAGCTCGGGCGCCCCTGGCTGGAGCCCGACCTGTTCCGTTTCGGCGCTTCGTCGATGCTGGCCGACATCGAACGGCAACTCGAGCATCACGTCACCGGACGCTACGCCGCCTTCTCGCGCCACGCGCTCGCCTAGGGACTGAAGGACATGACAGAGATCAAGGATATCCTGAGAACCATGGATTACGGCCCCGCCCCCGAGGATGCCGGCATCGTCACCGCCTGGCTGGAACGGCACAAACAAGGCTTCGGCCATTTCATCGACGGCGCCTTCACCAAGCCCGGCGACACGTTTGCGGTGACGAACCCCGCCACGGGCAAGGCGCTGGCGAACGTCACCCAGGGCAGCGGGCCCGACATCGACGCGGCGGTGAAGGCCGCGCGCGCGGCGCAGCCCAAATGGGCCGCGCTGTCGGGCCACGAACGCGCGGCCCATCTTTATGCGCTGGCCCGGCACGTGCAGCAGCATTCGCGTTTCCTCGCCGTGCTGGAAAGCCTCGACAACGGCAAGCCGATCCGTGAAAGCCGCGACATCGACGTGCCGCTCGTCGCGCGGCACTTCTATCATCATGCGGGATGGGCCGAACTGGTGGAGGACGAGTTTCCCGGCGCCAGGCCCGTCGGCGTCTGCGGGCAGATCATCCCGTGGAACTTCCCGCTCCTCATGCTCGCCTGGAAGGTCGCGCCGGCGCTCGCCGCCGGCAACACCGTGGTGCTGAAGCCGGCGGAGTACACGCCGCTGACCGCACTGGCCTTCGCCGAAATCGCCGCCGAATGCGGCCTGCCGAAAGGGGTGATGAACATCGTCACCGGCGACGGCGAGACGGGAGCCGCCATCGTTTCCCACGACGATATAGACAAGATCGCCTTTACCGGCTCGACCGAGGTCGGGCGGACGATCCGCCGGCAGACCGCCGGATCGGGCAAGAGCCTGACCCTCGAACTGGGCGGCAAATCGCCGTTCGTGGTCTTCGCCGATGCGGACCTGGATGCGGCGGTCGAAGGCGTCGTCGACGCCATCTGGTTCAACCAGGGCCAGGTGTGCTGCGCCGGGGCGCGCCTGCTCGTTGCCGAATCCGTCGCCGCGCGGTTCGAGACGCTCCTCAAAGCGCGCATGGACGATCTGCGCGTGGGCGATCCGCTCGACAAATGCACCGATGTCGGCGCCATCGTGCACCCGATCCAGCTCGAGCGGATCAAAAGCCTCGTCGCGCAGGGCGCGGCCGAGGGCGCCAGGCTGCATCAGGTGGGCGCGCCCGAAGGCTGCTTCTATCCGCCGACGCTGGTGACCGAGGTCGCACCGGCCTCGATCCTTTCCATCGAGGAGATCTTCGGTCCGGTCGCCACGCTGACCACCTTTCGCACGCCCGACGAGGCGGTGGCGCTCGCCAACAACACGCGCTACGGCCTCGCCGCCTCGGTCTGGTCGGAAAACGTGAACCTGTGCCTGGACGCCGCCGCGCAGATCAAGGCCGGCGTCGTCTGGATCAACTGCACCAACGTGCTCGATGCCGCCGCGGGTTTCGGCGGTTACCGCGAATCCGGCTTCGGCCGCGAAGGCGGGCGCGAGGGCATGACGGCCTATCTCGCCCACCCGCAGCCGACAGCGAAGAAAGGTGAAGCCGCCCTGCCGGAGCTCGACCCCTCCCCGGCTTCTGGCGGCGAGGCCAAAGGCATAGACCGCACTGCCAAGCTCTATGTCGGCGGCAAGCAGGCGCGGCCGGACTCGGGCTATTCCTACGCCGTGATGGGGCCGAAGGCGCCCGTGGGCCTTGCCGGATACGGCAACCGCAAGGATATCCGCGACGCCGTCGAGGCGGCGAACAAGGCGGGCGGCTGGGGCAAGGCCACGGGGCACAATCGCGCCCAGGTTCTCTACTATCTGGGCGAAAATCTTTCCGCGCGCGCCACCGAGTTCACGGACCGGCTGCGCAGCTTCGGCGCGTCGAAGGACGCCGCCCGGCGCGAGGTCGAAACGTCGGTCCGCCGCTGCTTCTGGTACGCAGCGCAGGCCGACAAGTTCGACGGCATGGTGCACCAGACCAAGACGTCGAACGTGACCCTCGCCATGCACGAGCCGCTCGGCGCGATCGGCATCGCCTGCCCGCTCGCCCACCCGCTGCTCGGATTCGTCTCCACGGTGCTGCCGGCCATCGCCATGGGCAACGCGGTCGTGGCGATCCCTTCGCAGGCGCACCCGCTCGCGGCGACGGAGTTCTATCAGGTGCTCGACACGTCCGACGTGCCGGGAGGGGTGGTCAACATCGTCACCGGGCCGCGGGATGCCCTGTCCAAAACCCTCGCCCAGCACGACGACGTGGCCGGGATGTGGTATTTCGGCAGCGATGCCGGCTGCGCCATGGTTGAGGCCGAAAGCGCAGGCAATCTCAAGCAGACCTGGGTCGAGAACGGTGCGGCGCGCGACTGGACCGGCAGAGAGGGCCAGGGCCGCAGCTTCCTGCATCGCGCGACACAGGTGAAGAATATCTGGGTTCCCTACGGCGAATGATTCTTTTCGATTGCGACGGCGTGCTGGTGGACAGCGAAATCCTGTCCTGCGGCACCGATGCCCACCTGATGAGTGAAGCCGGTCATCCGATCACCGCGGAGGATCTCATACGGCGTTTCATCGGCCACCCGAAAAAGGCGATCTGGGCCGCCCTCGCCGAGGAGCGCGGCAAGCCCTGGCCCGAGGGACTTTTGGAGCGGGCCGAAACGTTGCTGATGGAACGGCTGAGGACGGAGCTGGAGCCCGTCGAAGGGGTTGCCGCCGCCGTGGCGGCGATTTCGGGGCCGCGGGCCGTCGCCTCCTCCTCGTCGCTGGCGAAGCTCGACGTGGCGCTCACCCGCTGCGGACTGCGCGACGTCTTCGCGCCGCACATCTATTCAGCCGAGCAGGTCGCCCGCGGCAAGCCGGCGCCGGACGTCTTCCTCTTCGCCGCCTCGCAGGTGGGCGCCGACCCACAGAACTGCATCGTCATCGAAGACAGCGTGGCCGGCGTCCAGGCGGCGAGAAAGGCCGGGATGCGGGTCGTCGGCTTCACCGGCGGGCGTCACAGCTACCCGAGCCACGGCGACCGGCTGATGGAGGCCGGCGCCGTCCATGTCGTGAGGCATATGCGCGAGCTGCCCGATTGCGTGGCGTTTTTGCGCCGGAACGCGTTGCCGGCGGCGTGACCCGTCAAAAGGCTTCGTTCTTGCGCATCTGGCTGAGGTAGCGCTTCATGCGCACCAGCCGCTGGTTGTGCGGCTTGCCGAGGCGCCGCGCGACCAGCGTCGACAGGATATCCGCGGCAACGAGCGCGGCGATGCGCGAGGTCGTCGGCGTGAACAGATCGGTGTTGTCGAGCGTCTCGACATTGATCACCACGTCGGAATAATCGACGAGCGCGGTCTGGGTCGATCCGGTGATCGAAATCACGCGCGCGCCCTGCTCCCGCGCCAGCCGGGCAAGCTCGACGATCGACAGCGTGCCGCCCGTATTCGAGATCGCCACGGCGACCGAGCCGCGCTTCATCATCGACGCCGCCATCAGCTGCTGGTGGCTGTCCATCGTCGCGTTGCACGGGATGCCGAAGAGCGGGAACTTCTGCTGCAGGTCCTGCGCCACGATGGCCGAGGCGCCGAAGCCGAAGAACTCCAGGTGGTTCGCCTCCAGGATCAGGTCGACGGCGGCGTTCATCTGGGTCATGTCCAACGCCTTGCGGGCCCAGTCGAGCGAGGTGATGGTGTAGTCGAATATCTTCGAGGCCACCTCCTCGGGGCTGTCCTCGTCGGTGATCGCCGAATGCGTCGCGGGAGTTCCGAGCGCCAGGCTCTGGGCGAGGCGGATCTTGAGGTCCTGAAAACCCTCGCATCCAATGGCGGTGCAGAAGCGGATCACCGTGGGCTGGCTCACCTCGGCGATCTGCGCGGTCTCGGCCACGGTCGCGTTGAGGATGCGATGCGGATCGCTCAACAGCGCGTCGGCGACCTTCCTGTCGGACTTGCGCAGGTCGGGCCGCACGGTCCGCACCACTTCGAGGATGTTCCGGTTGGTCAGAAGCTGCGGATCGTTGATGTTCATGCGGTCACCTTTCCGGTCAGGACACGACCGGCTGCACGCTGTAGCTGACGCCGAGACGCGCCGCCTTTAGGTATACGCTCTCTTCATGGTGGGCAAACCTCCCAATCGTCTCCCGCGGCACCGTATTGAAGGCGAAGAGATCGAAATGATGCGCGATGACGGTGCCGATCCCCGCCGCACGGGCGAGCGCGACCGCCTCGCCCACATCCATATTGCCCGGCACCCCATTGGCGGCGCGCAACGCATCGCGTCCGTTCACCGGCAACAGCGCCACGTCGGCGCGTAACGCAGCCACCTCCTCCGCCTGGCCCGGGAAGAGAACCGTGTCGCCGGAATGAAAGATGCGGCGGCCGCACAGGTCCACCGCCATGCCGAGAAAGAGGTGGCGACCGTCCGCGTCACGTTCGAGGCTCTCATGCGCGGCGCGGGTAACCGTCAGCACGAGGCCGGGGAGCGGCTCGCGCCTCTCACCGGCATCCATCGTCACAAGCCGTTCCTCCGCGATGCCCGACCGCTCCAGGGCCTTTTCGCGGGCAGAGGCCGGCGCGACCAGCACCGCTTGCGGGTTGGTTGCCATCAGCGCCGGCAGGGTGCCCGGGTCGAGATGGTCCGTATGGGCATGGGTTGCAAGCACTGCGTCGACATGGGCAATGCCGTTCGCGGCGACGGGCGGCGGCATCATCCGAATGTGGGGAAAGCGCGTTCCCCGGTATTTTTCGGCCAGGCTGTCGGAAAGATAGGGGTCGATCACCAGCCGCCGCCCTGCCCCTTCGATGACGAAACCCGCCTGCCCCAGCCAATAGAGCCTGAGCGCCTCACCCGGGGGACGCGCCATCCGGGCGGGCAGATCGTCACATACCTCTTCCGTGATGACTTCAGGCGGACGCATTTTGCACCGCCAGATGTTTCAGGAGATTCTCCACCGCCGCCTCGGTGGCGCGCGTCACGCTGCCGTCGGTAAAGCCGCCGATGTGGCTGGTGGCGATCACGCGGGGATGCGCCGACAGGCGTTTGTCGCGCGGCGGCTCCTCCGCAAAGACATCCGTCGCGTAACAGCCGAGCTTCTCCGCCTCCAGCGCGGCGATCACCGCCGCCTCGTCGATCAGACCAGCCCTTGCGGTGTTGACCAGGATCGCGCCGGGGCGCATCTCTTCCAGAATGGCGGCATCGATCATCGGCAACCCGGAAGACGTCATCGGGCAGTGCAGCGTCACGATCCCGGCGGCGCGCAGGAGTTCCTCGAGCGGCACGTAGCGCACGCGGGCCGCAAGCGCACCGAGTGCGGGCTCCATCGGATCGTACGCGAGCACCTCAGCCCCCATGGCGACCATCACCGAGGCGACGCGGCGCCCGATCGCCCCCATGCCGACGATGCCCACGGCCGTGCCTTCCACCTCGCGCCCGCGAAGCCGGGGCCAGCCGCTGGCGCGCACGCCCTCGGCCGTCTCCAAAAGCCGGCGGCTGGCGGCCAGCATCATTGCGCAGGCCAGTTCGGCCACGCCGGTCGCATTGGCGCCGAGCGCGCGTTCCACGGCGATCCCCCGCGCCTCGAGCGCCGCCATGGGCAGGCTGTCCACGCCGGAGCCGTTGCGCGAAATCACGCGCAGACGACGCGCCGCCGCAATGACCCTTTCGCTGACGGGCTCCACGCCGGCGAGCCAGCCGACGCAGTCGGGCACCAGCCGCAGAAGTTCGTTTTCATCGGGGATCTTTCCCGGCGCGCTGAACACCAGTTCGAAGCCCGCCTTCTCCAACCGTGCCAGTGCGGGCGGCGGCGAAGAGGTGAGCGAACGGGGCGTGATCAGGACGCGGTCCATGCCCTACTCCTTCGCCGCCTGCACCGCGATGCGCGTCAAAGCGTCGATGTTCTCGGCGGTCGGCGCAATGGGAATATCGAACACCTCGGCGATCACCTGCGTCCAGCCGTGGATGAAATAGGTCCATCCGTCGACGATCGTCAGGTCCCGCGCCTTCTCCTGCCCCCGCGCCTGGTCGAGGAAGACCAGGTCTCCACGGTAGTTCAGGTCCCATACGACGGCTCGTTCGGGGAAAACCGCCGCGTCGGTCAGCGGCGAGCCGGGCACGTCCTTGCCGAGGCCGGTCGCGTTGATGACCAGAGAGCCCGGCTTGAGGTCGGGCAGAACGGCATCGTTGCCGGCGGGCGCGGGCGCCAGGACATAGTCCACCGGGACGTCGCTTTCGATCTCGGCGTGGACACGCCGGATCTCGTCCAGCCGTGGTTGCGAGCGGTTCGACACCACAATACGCGCGGGTACGTTCACGCCCCGCTCCTTACGCATCAGATGCCAGGTGAGCGCGATGGTCGAGCCGCCGGCACCAATGGAAAAGACCTCGCCGCCGGTCTTCTTCCAGTAGTCGGGTCCCAGGAATCCATCGATGGAGAGACCGGAGGAGATGGGATCCTTGGCATGGCAGATCAGCTTGCCGCCGCGCTTCGAGATACAGCTCGTCTCTTTCATCAGCGTGGCGAAAGGGTCGATCTCGTCGAAGAGATCCCGGCAGGCATTGAAAAGGTCGATCTTGTGCGTTGTCACCAGCGCGCCGAGCGAATTCGGGTCGTCGCGGATATATTCGACGGCCTCCCGATAGGCGGCCGGCTCGGCATGCGGGGGAAAATCGATCCCGCTGATCTGCGCGTCCTCCAGTCCCAGATGCCGCGCCCAGGCCGGGAAGACCTTCATGATCGAGCTCTTGCCCGTCGTCACTCCGATGAAGTGAAGCGTGGGCCGCTCGCAGGGGCGATAGCGTGTCATCCGCGCAGCTCCTTTGCGCGTGCGAGGGCGGCGCGCGCCTTCTCGGTGATTCCCTGCCAGTCGCCCGCGCGCATATCCTCTGGTCTGGCGATCCAGGTGCCACCCACCGCGGCGATCTGCGGCAGGGAAAGCCACTCGCCCATGGTCTCCAGGCCAACGCCGCCGGTGGGGATGAAGGAGATGCCGAGATGGGCGAACGGGGCCGCGATGTTCTTCAGCATTGACGGTCCGCCCGCCGACGCGGCCGGGAAGAACTTCATCAGCCGGCAGCCGCGCGCCGTCGCCAGCGAGATGTCGGACGGCGTCATCACGCCGGGTGCGAAAGGCAGCCCGGCTTCGGCGGCGGCGGTCGCCACTTCCGGATCGAAGCCCGGCGCCAGGCCGAACGCCGCCCCGGCCTCGACCGCGCGCGTCACTGCATCCGGCGACAGCACCGTGCCGGCACCGACCAGGATTTCAGGCCGCGTCTCGCTGAGCCGTGCCATGACATCCGCGGCTGCAAAGGTGCGGAAGGTGATCTCCACCACGCCGAGCCCGGCTTCCAGCAGTGCATCCGCCAGCGGCTCGGCATGGTTCACCTCTTCGATGGCAATAACCGGCACCACTCCGGTCGCAGCGACCCGCTCGAAGGCATCCATCGTCATGCCGCCGTCTCCGCATCCCTGTAGATTTCCGCAAGCTCGGCCTCGGAGCGCGGGCGCCAGTCGGCATTGTCGACCGCCTCCCAGCCGCCCTTGCCGTCGTCGAGGATGCGCACGCGCATTCCGCCGGAGCGCTCGATGATCCCGTAGTCCTGTCCCGAATCGGCGGGATAGGCGAACATCATCACCAGATCCTCGGCGCCGACATTCACCGAACGATGGATCCAGTAGGGCGGCACGTAGCAGATGCTCTGCGGCCCGATCTCGACCAGCCGCACCTCGCCATCCGGGCTTTCGAGCTGCATTACGCCGCGTCCGGCCTGGCCGTAGTAAATCTCCGGCCGGTTCCCATTGGCGTGGATGTGGCCGCGCGTCAGGAAGTACTCGTCGCCGACCTTGCCCGGCTCCATTCGCGTCACGCCCATGATCAGGTCGCTGACCTTCGTACCGGGAGTATAAGAGGTCACTTCGTAAGCCACCTGCCCCTTGCGCTCGGCAAGGAGCGCGTCGAAAGCCGCGCCGTCGGCGTAGAGCCCCGTGAGGTCGTCGAAGGTTTTCTTATAGTGACCGTTTCCGCCGCGCAGCAGCCCTTCGGCTACGGCGACGTCACAGGACCGCGGTTCCGCAAGCTTCACGCTTTCCTCCCTTGTCGCGTAAGATTTTGTAGAATTGCTACCTTATTGGCCTTGAACTAGTCAATATCTCCCGGCGCGCACAACCAAATTCCTCCATATCCCGGAAGTTTTGTAGCAAAATCCGTGTTGACGGAGGCAAAGCGCGTAATTATGCTACCAATTCTTGGAGCAACAAACCGGCCGCCGGCGCGGCGGCCTATCCTTGGGAGGATATTCCAGATGAAGAAAACGCTTGCCGTCGCCGCCGTTCTGGCCGCGGCCACCGGTTCCGCGCATGCCGCGGAGGAATGCAGGGTCGGCATTTCCATGTACACGCTCGGCGCGCCCTATTTCGCCGCCCAGGAAGCCACCGCGCGCAAGACCGCTGAAGAGGCCGGCTGCTCGGTGCGTTCCGCCGACGGCCAGAACGACATGGTCAAGCAGATCGGCGACGTCGAGGACATGGTCGCCGCCGGTATCAACATCCTCATCGTCAACCCGCGCGATGCGCAGGGCCTGGTCCCCGCCGTCAACGCCGCCTCGGCGCAGGGCGTGCATGTGGTCGCCATCGACTCCACGCTGGATCCCTCGGCCGATTTCATCACCCAGATCCAGTCCTCGAACGAGGCCAATGGCGAGCTGGTCGGCGATTGGCTCGCCAAGGAGCTCGACGGCGAGCCGGCGCGCATCGCGCTGCTTTCGGGCAGCCAGGGCAACCTGGTGGGACGCGAGCGGCGCCTCGGCGTCCTGCGCGGCCTCATGGACTCCATGCTGACCAATTACGGCCATGCCGACGTGGAGGTGCTGGGCCAGGGCTGGGGCAACTGGTCCACCGAGGGCGGCCTCACCGCCATGGAGGATCTGCTGACCGCCCATCCCGATATCAATGTCGTGCTCGGCGAGAACGACTCGATGGTCCTCGGCGCGCGCGCCGCCCTGCAGGCGGCCGGCCGGCTGGAGGAAGTGATCCTCGTCGCCGCCGCCGACGGCCAGAAGGAAGCCTACGAGCTCATCAAGGAAGGCGAATACGGGGCCACGGGGCTCAACAACCCGAACGAGATCGCGCGCATGGCGGTCGAGGTCGGCATCAAGGCGCTGAACGGCGAGCTTCCCGAGGACATCAGCAAGCTCACCTTCACCGAGCCGGCGGTGATCACGCAGGAGAACGTGGGCGAATATTACGATCCCGACTCCCTGTTCTGATAGGGTGCTTCGGTGCCGCCCGGGCGCGGGCGGCACCTTCGCAGTCGCGCTGCGCCGGGAGGGATGCATGACGCCGCTCATAGAACTGGGCAACATCTCAAAGTCGTTTTCGGGCATTCGCGCCTTGTCCGGCGTGAATTTCAGCCTCTCACCCGGCGAGGTGCACGCGCTCGTGGGCGAGAACGGCGCGGGAAAGTCCACCTTGATGCGCATCCTCGGCGGCGAGATGCGGCCCGACACCGGCGAGATCCGGCTGAACGGCGAGCCGATCCGCTTCACCGGTCCGGAAGACGCGATCGGCCGCGGCATCTCCATCATTCACCAGGAGATGGCGCTGGCGCCGGACCTGTCCGTTGCCGAGAACATCTTTCTTGGCGAGTTGCCGGCCGGTATCCGCTGGGCAAGCCTGCGCCGCCGGGCCGGCGAACTGATCCGCAGGTTGGGCTTCGACATCTCCCCCGCCGCACGGCTCGGAGATCTCTCCATCGCGCATCAGCAGGTCGTCGAGATCGCCAAGGCCCTGTCCCGCAACGCCAGGACCATCGTCTTCGACGAGCCCACCGCCGTCCTTTCAACGGGCGATGCAGAACGACTCCTGGACATCATCCGCAGCCTGCGGCGCGAGGGCGTGGCGATCGCCTATATCTCGCACCGCCTCGACGAGGTCTTCGCGGTTTCCGACCGCATATCGGTGCTGAAGGACGGGCAGAACGTCGACACCGTCACGCCCGACAAGGCGACCGTCGACGACCTGATCCGCCTCATGGTCGGCCGTCCCTTAAGCCAGCTCTTCGGCGAGAAGCCTGAAACCGAGATCGGCGAGGAGGTGCTGCGGGTCGAGAACCTGGCGCTCCCCAACGGCGTGCGCAACGTCTCCTTCTCGCTCCGCCGCGGCGAGATCCTCGGCCTCGGCGGGCTGGTCGGCTCCGGACGGACGGAAGTCGCCCGCGCGATCTTCGGCGCCGACCCGATCACCTCCGGCCACATGACGCTCAACGGCGAGACATACCGTCCGCGCACGCCCAAGCAGGCGGTCCGCCGCGGCGTCGGCCTGGTACCGGAAGACCGCAAGGGACAGGGCATCGTCCTCGACATGGCGATCATGCACAATGCCACCATGGCCCATGCAGGGCCGGTGACGCGCTTTGGCTTCTTCGACCCGCGCCGCGAACGCGGCGTGATCGACAAGCTCATCAAGGCGCTGCGCATCAAGCTCGGCCATCCCACGGATCCGGTCAGCAGTCTGTCGGGCGGCAACCAGCAGAAGGTGGTGCTGGCCAAGTGGTTTCACGCCGACGGCGATGTCATCATTCTCGACGAACCGACCCGCGGCGTCGACGTGGGTGCCAAGACCGAGATCTATTTCCTGATCCATCGCCTTGCCGCCGCGGGCAAGGCCGTGCTGGTCATATCGTCGGAGCACGCGGAGCTGTTCGGCCTTTGCGACCGCGTGCTCGTGATGGGCAACGGCGAGCTTCGCGGCGAGCTGTCGCCGCAGGATTACAGTGAAGAAAAACTGCTGACCCTGTCCATCGCCGGTCAGGGCAAGGCAGAAAGGGAGATGAGCGCATGAGCGACGGTGCCGCACAAATCAGCGAGCCCGCTGTCACCGACACCGCGAGGCCACGCAGTGGACGTCTGACCTTCACGCGGCTGTTCCAGCAGTTCGGCACGGCGGCCATCTTCGTGCTGCTCCTCGTCCTGGCCTCGACCCAATCGGACGCCTTCCTCTCCGAACGCAACATCATGAACGTGCTGCGGCAGATGTCGGGGATCGGCGTCATGGCGATCGGCATGCTGTTCGTCATCCTGACGCGCGGCATCGATCTGTCCGTGGGCTCCATCGCCGCTCTGGGTGCGGTCAGCTCGGCGCTTCTGATCCAGGAATACCCCCTGCCCCTGGCGCTTGCCATGTCGCTCGGCATCGGTGCCGCATGCGGCGCGATCTCGGGCGTCTTCATTGCCTTCATGCGGCTGCCCGCCTTCGTGATCACGCTGGCCATGATGACGGCCGCGCGCGGCCTCGCGCTCATCCTTTCGAACGGCCAGCCGATCATGCCGGGAAGCAAGGGGGCGCCGCTGCAGGCCTTCGGCACCGGCTTCACGCTCGGCTTCCCGAACCCGGCGCTCTTGATGTTCGTGCTCTTCGCGGTCGCCTTCGTGGTGCTCAACTTCTCGCGCTTCGGTCGTCTCGTGAAGGCGATCGGCTCGAACGAAGAGGCGGTGCGCCTGTCGGGCATCTCGGTGCCGCGCTACGTGCTGTCGGTCTACGTCATTTCGGGCATCCTGTCCGCCATCGCCGGAATCCTGGTGACCGCGCGTTCGGGCGTGGGGTCGGCCAGCGTCGGCGTCGCCGCGGAGCTGGACGTGATCGCCGCGGTGGTCATCGGCGGCGCCAGCCTGATGGGCGGGCGCGGCGGCGTCATCAACACCTTCATCGGGGTGATGATCCTCGGCGTGATCGGCAACATCATGAACCTCGCCGGCGTCCCCGGTTATCACCAGCAGGTGTATCTCGGGGTGATCATCGTCGCGGCGGTGGTCATGCAGCACGGCAGCCAGGTCTTCCGGCGCTGAGGGGACGACGTGGCGGATTGCATCATCGCACTGGACATCGGCACGGGATCGACGCGCGCCGCGCTCATCGGGCGGAACGGCCGCATCCTCGGCCTCGCCGCGCGGGAATATCAGCAGATCGTTCCCGCCTACGGATGGTCGGAACAACGGCCCGCCGACTGGTGGAACGCCGCGCGGGCGGCCCTCCGGGAGGTCACCGCACGCGCGCGTGAAGAGGGACACGGGGTGAGCGCCATCGCCGCATGCGGCCAGATGCACGGGACCGTGCTTGTCGACGACGACGGACAGCCGACGCGGGAGACGGTGCCGCTGTGGAACGACAAGCGCACGCTCGGCCATGTGCGCGCCTTCGAGGAGCGCGAGGACCTTTCCGCCTGGCTCCCGCGCACGGCCAATCCGCCGACGCCCGCATGGCCGGCCTTCAAGCTGCAATGGCTGCGCGACAACGACCCCGACGCCTGGAAGCGGGCCTCGACGGTGCTCATGCCCAAGGACTACGTGAACCTGCGCCTCACCGGCGAACGGTCGATGGACTGGACCGAGGCGGCATGCTCCTTCCTGATGGATCCGCTGACGGGCGACTGGAACGCAGGCGTCCTTGAGGACCTGGGCCTCGACCCCGCTTTGATGGCGCCCATCCGCCTGCCGACAGAGGTTCTCGGCCATATCACCCCCGATGCGGCGCGGGAGACGGGCCTTGCGGCGGGCACGCCGGTGCTGGTCGGCGGCGGCGACTATCCCGTTGCGCTTTTGGGCTCCGGCGTCTGCCGGCCGGGGCTCGCCTCGGAGGTCGCCGGCACCTCCTCGATCGTCACGCTGGTGGCCGAGCGCCCGGTGCTCGACGCCGAAATCAGCAATGTCGGCACGCCGGAGGGAAACTGGGGTGCGTTCGTCCTTCTCGAAGCCGGCGGCGACGCCGCGCGATGGGCGCGCCGCGTCTTCCACGCCAACGATCTGAGCTATGCCGAGATCCTGGATATGGCGGGCAAGGCACCGCCCGGATCGGACGCGCTCCTGTTCCTGCCCTATCTCGTCGGCGAGCGTCTCGGCGCCCATCGCAACTCCCGCGCCCAGTTCTTCGGGCTGGCGGCCGGGCACGGCCTGCCTGAGATGCACCGGGCGGTGCTGGAAGGCGTGGCCTTCGCCGTCAACCGGCATCTCGCGGTCATGGAGCGGGCCACGGGAGCGCGCCCGGAAGTGCTGATCGCATCCGGCGGCGGCGCCAAGGCGGATCTGTGGCTGCGCATCAAGGCGGCGGTCTACGGCAGGCCGATCCTCATCCCCGAGGAACCCGAATGCGGACTTATCGGCTGCGCCGCGCTGGCCGCCGTGGCGACCGGTGCGGCCGGCAATCTGGCCGAGGCGGCCGGGCGGCTGGTCAGGCATGCGCGCGAGGTCGTGCCCGATCCGGCCTGGGCGGATCGCTACGCCCGGATGCAGCCCCTTTTCGACCGTCTTTATACCGACAGCCAGCAGCACTACGACGCACTCGACGCCCTGGCGGCATCGCAACGGGAGGCCTGAATGTCCGCATCCATCTCTTCTGCAGAAACGCCCTTCCTGGACCGCTTTCGCCTCACCGGCCGTACGGCGCTCGTCACGGGCGGGGCGCGCGGCATCGGGCTGGTCACCTGCGAAGCTCTGGCCCAGGCCGGGGCAGGCATCATCCTGGCCGACCGCGACGGCGAAGCCGCGAAGACCGCCGCCGGCGGACTGCGCGAGAAGGGCTACGACGTCATCGCCGAAACCCTCGACGTCACCGACCCCGCGGCAGTGAAAACGCTCGCCGAAAAGCAAGCGAATGTCGATATCCTGGTGAACAATGCCGGTATCGCCCGGTCGAACATTCCCGCCGAACGGATGAGCGACGATGAATGGTCGTCGGTCGTCGACGTCAACCTGAACGGTCTCTTCTGGTGCTGCCGCGCCTTCGGCAAACGCATGCTGGAAAGGGGCGCGGGGACGATCGTCAATGTCGGCTCCATGTCGGGCATCATCGTCAACCGGCCGCAGGAGCAGGCGCAGTACAACGCCTCCAAGGCCGCGGTCCACCAACTGACCAAGAGCCTGGCCGCCGAATGGGCGCCCCGCGGCGTGCGCGTCAACGCCGTCGCGCCCACCTATATCGAGACCGAGATGACCGCCTATGTCTACGAGGACGAAAACCTGATGCGGCATTGGATCGGCGGCACGCCGCAAGGCCGTATGGGCCGGCCGGACGAGATCGCCGCCGTTATCCTCTTTCTCGCCTCGGACGCCGCCAGCCTGATGACCGGTTCGATCGTGCTGGCCGACGGCGGCTACACCTGCTGGTAAGGCCGGCGTCATCAATGGAGAAGATCGTGGACCAGATCGTCCCGCATGTCATCGGCGCCCGCTTCCCGGGCCGCTACATCCAGGCCCCCGGCCTGATCGCCCGGCTCGGCGTGGAGGCGCGGCCGCTCGGCACGCACGGCCTTTGCCTGCTGGACAACGGATTGGCCGATGTCCTGGAGGGAACGCTTCAGGAAGGGGCGGCGGGCGAGATCGCGCTCACCTGCCGGCGCCATGGCGGCGAGTGCTCCGAGGCCGAGATCGCAGCCGGCGTCGAAGCCGGACGGAAAGCCCGGGCCGACCTGGTGATCGGCGCGGGCGGCGGAAAGACGCTCGACACGGCCAAGGCGGTCGCGCATGCGCTATCCGTCCCCGTCGTCATCGTGCCCACCATCGCCGCCTCGGACGCGCCCTGCTCCGCTCTGGCCGTCGTCTATCGCGAAGACGGCAGCGTCGCCTACGACCATTTCCTGCCGCGCAACCCGGACCTGGTGCTGGTCGACACCGCGATTATCGCCCGCGCTCCGGCGCGGTTCCTGGCCGCCGGAATCGGCGACGCGCTGGCCACCTTCTACGAAGCGGAAAGCTCGCGCTGCGCACAGGCACCCAACTGCTGGGGCACGCACGGCTCACCCGTCACCTACGCGATCGCGCGCTTCTGCCGCGACGTGATCTTCGAAGCCGGCGAGGCCGCACTGGCCGAATGCGACCGGAACGAGGCGGGGCCGGCGCTGGAGCGTGTGGTCGAGGCAAACATCCTCCTGTCGGGCGCCGGCTTCGAATCCGGCGGCGTGGCGGGCGCCCACGCGATCCATCACGGCCTGTGCGAGCTCGAGGACGTGCATCACCACCTGCACGGCGAGAAGGTCGCCATTGGCGTCCTGGCGATGCTGCTCATCCACGGAATGGAGGAGGAATTCGCGTGGGTGAAAGCGTTCTGCGAAAGGGTCCGACTGCCGGTCACCCTGGCCGACGTCGGGATCGCTGAGGTGACGGAGGCGAAGCTCGACCGCGTGGCCGAGCGCGCCTGCAAAGCCGGCGACATCATGCACAACGAGCCCATCGCGGTGAGCCCGCAGATGGTCGTCGCGGCCTTGAAGCGCCTGGCCTGAAGAGGCCGTGCCGATGACAAGAGCCACATCAGAAGGGAACGAAATGCAAGAGATCCTTCATACTTTCCGGCCGGATCTTTTCTCCGGCAGGCATGCGCTCGTCGTCGGCGCGACCAGCGGCATCGGCCTCGACATTGCGCGAGGGTTTGCCGGTCTCGGCGCACGCGTCACGGCCACCGGCAGCTCGGCCGGGAAGATCGCCGGGCTCGACGAGGAAGGCATTTCCTTTGAGCGCCTCGACGTCCGCGATGCCGACGCCGTCCGCGCCTTTTGCGCGGCGCAGACCAGGGTCGACGTCCTGATCAACGCGGCCGGCGTGGCGCGAGGAGAGGAGGAATGGCAGGAAGAGGTCTTCCTCGACACCATCGACGTCAATCTGAATGCGCAGATGCGCTTCAGTTTCGCCCTGCACGACCGTCTGGCCGAGACCAGGGGCTCTATCGTCAACATCGCCTCCATGCTCAGCTTCTTGGCGGATCCCGGAGTGCCGGCCTACTGTGCATCGAAGACGGGGGTGCTCGGCCTCACACGGGCCTGCGCGCACCGGTGGGGCCGCGAGGGGATCCGCGTGAACGCCATCGCCCCCGGCTATCACAAGACGGACATGACGAAGCCCATCTGGTCGCGCCCCAAGGGCGAGGCGGCGATTTCCAAGCGCACCGCGCTCGGCCGGTGGGGCACTACCGAGGACCTGGTGGGCGCCGCACTCTATCTGTGCTCGCCCGCCGCGGCCTATATCACCGGCATCTGTCTTGAAGTCGACGGCGGATTCGCCACGGGCAACCCGCTGGAGTGAGCCGCGGGAACGAACCTGGTCCTTCCACTCACGCCGTTCGCCGCGGGGCGGCGCCGGGTCAGGCCCTGCGGGCTTGCGCGGCGCCTCCCTGGCTGCCCGAGCGGCCGTTATGCGGGGCCGGCAGGGTCGGCTCGCCGACGGTATCCTCGCAAACCCTCACGTGATCGGCCAACGCATCGTTGGACAGGAGCGCGCTGATCGTGGTGATGTCGCGCTTCTGGAACGCCGGCATCTGCTGGAGCTCCTTGAGCCGCTGAAGCAGTGCAAGTCGGGTCATGTCGTCTCCTTCACTCCCTGTCGGCGGCAACGGCGCCGCCATCGAGGGGATCGGCGGCCCTCAGGCCGCCTTGACGCGCGCGTCGAGGGGGATCTCGACGTCGATTTCCAGTGTCGAGACCTTGTCGCCGCGCTCCATCTGCACATTGACCTTTTCGCCGTCGACCTTCACGTGCTTGGCGATCACGGCGAGGATCTCCTCCCGCAATAGCGCCACCAGATCCGAATCGCCCACCGAGGCCCGCTCGTGGGCGAGCAGGACCTGCAGCCGGTCGCGCGCCGTGGGCGCCGAGGCCTGCTTACCGAAGAGGCGGAAGATGTTCATGCTGCCCTCCGTCCGAAGATCTTTCCGAACAGGCCGCGCTTTTCGCCGGGGACGGTGACCGGCACGGTTTCGCCGGTCAGCCTGCGCGCGGCCTGGAGATAGGCCTGTGCCGGCGCGCTGCGGCTGTCGGCGATCGTCACCGGTGCGCCGAGGTTGGAGGCGCGCAGGACGTCCATGCTCTCGGGTATGATGCCGAGCAGCGGGATCGACAGGATCTCCAGGACGTCGTCGACCTTCAGCATGTCGCCGCGATCGGCCCGGTTGGGATCGTAGCGGGTCAGAAGCAGGTGCTTTTCGATGTCCTCGCCGCGCTCGGCCTTGAGCGTCTTGGCGTCGAGAAGACCGATGATGCGGTCCGAATCGCGGACCGAAGAGACCTCGGGGTTGGTGACCACCACGGCAACGTCGGCGTGGCGCATCGCCAGCGTCGCGCCGCGTTCGATCCCGGCCGGGCTGTCGCAGATGACCCAGTCGAAGCTCTTCCTGAGCGCGCTGATCACCCGTTCGACGCCCTGGGCCGTCAGATTGTCCTTGTCGCGCGTCTGCGAAGCGGGCAGCAGGTAGAGCGTTTCCAGGCGCTTGTCGCGGATGAGGGCCTGCGACAGCTTGGCGTCACCCTGGATGACATTGATGAGGTCGTAGACGACGCGCCGCTCCGCTCCCATCACGAGGTCGAGATTGCGCAGACCGACGTCGAAGTCCACGACGGCCACCTTCGCACCCCCCTGCGCCAGGGCGGCGCCGAGGGCGGCGGCCGACGTCGTCTTTCCGACGCCTCCCTTACCCGACGTGACAACAACGACTTTTCCCATTTCCCTCTCCTGTGCTCTCTGCCCGCCGCTTCAGATGAGTGTCTCTGACCTGATCGCATCGCCGTCGAGCCACAGCTGGACGGCGCGTCCGCGCAGCTGCGGCTCGATGTCTTCGGCCGTCTTGTAAAGGCCGTCGATTGCAAGAAGCTCCGCCTCGAGCTTGCGGCAGAAGATGCGCGCCGAGGCGTTGCCCATGGAACCCGCCATCGCCCGTCCGCGAAGCGTTCCGTAGATGTGGATGGAGCCGCCGGCGACGATTTCCGCGCCCGAGGCGACCGAGGCGATGACGGTGACGTCGCCGTCGGGAAAGATGACCGACTGTCCGGAGCGCACCGGTTGATCGATGATGAGCGAGGGCATCGCCCGGACCATCGGCTGCTCGGCCTGCCGGCTGGGTGCTTCGGGCTCGTCATGCCGCGCGTCCGGTTTTTCCGCGGCCGGCTCCGGCGACGGCATCTCGATGTCGGAGGCTGGCCGGCCGCCGGACATGGCGGGCGGCATGTCGAAGCCCAGTTGCGAGGAGCGCGCGCCCTCGATCCCGATGATGCGCACGCTGCGCTTGCCGAGTTCGTCGACCAGTCCCTTCAGCTCAGCCCGGTCGATGGCAAGACCGTCGACGTCGAGCACCACCGGCCGGCGCAGGAAAAAGCCCGCCGAGCGGTCGGCGAGATCGTCGAGCCGTGCCAGCCAGCTCTCCACCGGAAGCTCCGGCGTGAGCACGAGTGCGAGAAAGGAGCGTCCCTTGAGGCGGATCGGTCGGCTATCAGTTAGCACTTTGGTCATCTTCATTAATTTTCCCTTGTTCGGGTCTAGGTGCTTCGTGGTTAACGAATGGTTAATGCACCCGCCCCCGGCAACCTGCAGAGAGGAAAAACGAGGGGAAACGTGCGGCGCGGCGCGCTTGCAGCCCGAAGCGCTGCCTGCCGGCGCAACCACTGCGTTTAGACGCAACGGCGTTGCTGCTTTGAGGGGTCGCGGAGCGGTAGCCTGGCCCGAATCACCCGAGCGCATACAATCGCCCGAGGGATCGATACGCGCCGGCGGATTTCCGCCGGCGCCGTTTTCCGAAAAGTGAGGAGCCCGCCTGCTAGGTCGCTTCAGGCATGAGCTTCGGGTCGGGCTTCTCCGCCTGTTCCGGCACGTCCTTCGACGAAATGTAGGTGTAGAACATCGGCACGACGAAGAGCGTGAACAGCGTGCCCACCAGGATGCCGGTGAAGATCACGAGGCCCATGGAATAACGCGCGGCGGCGCCGGCGCCGGAGGCGGTGATCAGCGGCACCACGCCGAGCGACATGGCGCCCGTCGTCATCAGGATCGGCCTGAGGCGCACCCGCGCGGAAGCGACGATGGCGTCGCGGCGACGCATCCCGTGGTGTTCGCGCTGCTGGTTGGCGAACTCGACGAGCAGGATGCCGTGCTTGGTGATCAGCCCGATCAGCGTGATCAGCCCCACCTGGGTGTAGATGTTGAGCGTGCCGAGGCCGAGATTGAGCGGCAGCATCGCGCCGAAGATCGACAGGGGCACCGACATCAGGATGATAAGCGGATCACGGAAACTCTCGAACTGGGCGGCGAGCACCAGATAGATGATAACGACGGCGAGCACGAAGGCGATCAGCGTCGTCTGGCCCTGCTCCTTCTCCAGCCGCGACTGGCCGGAATAGTCGATGAAGAAGCCGGCCGGCATGTTCTGAAGCGCGATGTTCTCGATCGTCTCCAGGCCGGCACCCGTTGTCACGCCGGGGCGCGGCAGCGCCGATATCGTCGCCGAGTTGAGCTGGTTGAACTGCTCGATGGAGGCGGGCGAGGCGTTGGTGGAGATGTTCACCACTGCCGAGAGCGGCACCATCTCGCCGGTCACGCTACGCACGAAAAGGTCGCCCAGGCGCTCCGGATTGTTCCGATAAGCCTGCGGCACCTGCATGATGATGTCGTAGCTCTGCGACTCGCGGTCGAACTGGGCGATCGAACCGCCGCCGACCAGCAGACCCAGCGTGCCGGCGATGTCGCGGACCGAGAGGTTGAGCGCGGCGGCGCGATTGCGGTCGATCGTCACCGTGACCTGCGGCGCGTCGAAGGACAGCGAGTTCTGGACGACGATGAAGCGACCGGATGCTTCCGCCTCCTGCTTGATCTCCTCGGCCACCTCGTAGACCTGGGCAGGATCGCCGGTCGACTGGAGGACGACCGAGATCGGCAGGCCGCCGCCGGTGCCCGGCAGGGTCGGCGGCGCGAAGACGAACGCCTCCACGCCTGTTACCCCGGAAATGCGGCCCTGGATGTCCTGCTGGATCTCGGCCTGCGAGCGGTCGCGGTCCGCCCAGTCCTTGAACGCCCACACCGCGAAACCTTCGTTGGTTCCGCCACCGAAGGCGACGGCCGAGAAGCTGGCCCGCAGTTCCGGCAGGTCCTCGGTCACCTGCATCATCTGGTCGACGTAGCGGGCGGTGTATTCCGAGGTGGCGTAACGCGGCGCCGTGATCAGCGAGAAGAGCGCGCCCTGGTCCTCTTCGGGTGCAAGCTCGCTCGAGGTGTTGAAGAACATGAACCCGGTGACCGCGACGAGCGCGACGACGATCATCAGCGTCACCGGCCGGTATTTGAGCGACCCCGCCACGAGGCGCTCGTAGCGGTTTTCCACGCGCTCGAAGGTTCGGTCGATGAAGGCCTGAAAGCGGCTGGGGTTCCCTGCCCGCAGGATGCGCGCGCTCATCATCGGGGTGATGGTCAGCGCCACCACGCCCGACAGGATGACCGCGCCGGCGAGCGTGACGGCGAACTCGCGGAACAGCGCCCCGGTGAGCCCGCCGGTAAAGGCGAGCGGCGCAAACACCGCGGCGAGCGTGATCGTCATGGCGATGACGGCCGAGGAGATCTCGCGCATGCCGTTGAAGGCGGCCTGCATGGCCGACATGCCCTCGTCTTCCATGTGCCGGTGGATGTTCTCCACCACCACGATGGCGTCGTCGACCACGAGGCCGATCGCCAGCACCATGGCCAAAAGCGAGAGGAGATTGATCGAATAGCCGAAGGCGAAGAGGACGAAACACACCCCGATCAGCGACAGCGGGATGGTCACGATCGGCATCAGCACCGAGCGGAAGGAACCGAGGAACAGGAGGATGACGAGGATGACGATCACCACCGCTTCGCCGATGGTCTTGAACACCTCCTCGATCGAGGCGCCGATCTGCTCGGTGGCGTCATAGACCATGGTGATGGTCATGCCGTCGGGCAGGCTTGACTGGATCGCCGGCAGTTCCTCGATCATCGCCGCCGCCGTATCCAGCGGATTGGCGTCGGGGGTTGGATAGATGCCGATGAAGATGCCCGGCTCGCCGTTGAAATTGACGATCGTGTCGGTGCTTTCCGCGCCCAGCTCGACATTGGCCACGTCGCGCAGTCTGACCACCTCGCCGTTCTCCGACTTCAGCGGCAGGGCTCCGAAGGCCTCGGCCGTCTGCAGCGTCGATTCGACAGTGATCGGATAGGCAACATAGGTGTTCTCGGTCTTGCCCGGCGCGGCCAGGAAGTTCGAGGCGTTGATGGCGTCGAGCACTTCCGAGGCGGTCATGCCGCGCGCGGCGAGCTGGACCGGATCGACCCACACCCGCATCGAATAATTGGCAGCACCCAGGATCTGCACCTCCGCCACGCCCTGGACGGTGGACGCACGGGGCCGGATGACGCGCTCGATATATTCGGTGAGCTGCTCGGCCGTCATGTTCGGGCTCTGCATCGCCAGATACATGATGGCGAACTGCTCGCCGGTGCCCTTGACGATCACCGGGTCCTCGGCCTCGTCGGGCAGCTCTCCGCGCACGCCCTGAACCTTGGACATGACCTCCGTCAGCGCCGTGTCCGGGTCGGAACCCAGCTTCATCTGCACCGTGACCGTGCTGCTCGACGGCCGACTCTGGGAGGTGACGTAGTCGATGTTCTCCGTCGTCGAGACGGCCCGCGCGATGGGGGCGCTGATGAAACCCTGGATCAGGTCCGCGCTGGCGCCGGGATAGGCCGTCGTGATGGTGATGACCGTCTCCTCGACCTCCGGATACTGGCGCACCTGAAGATTGATGACGCTCTGGAGGCCGAGAAGCAGGATGAGAGCGCCCAGGACCGTGGACAGGACCGGGCGGCGGATGAAGATGTCGGAGAAGCTCATTGTCCGCTCGCCTGTGCGCTTTCCCCAGATGTGTCGGCGTCGTCCTCGGAGACGTTGACGGGGGTGCCGTTATTGAGCCGGTTCTGGCCAGCGGTGACGATCCTGTCGCCTGCCGAGATGCCCTTGCGGATCTCCACCTGCTCCCCGCTGCGCCGGCCCGTCTCCACGAAGACCTGTTTGACCACCAGGGAGGGCGCGTCTTGCTGGCTGCCTTGGCCACCGGCGTCCTCACCGCCCTCACCGGCCGCTTGGGCGTCCGACGCCGCAGAGGCGTCCGCGTCCTGCTCGTCAGCCGGCACGACCACGTACACGTGATCGCCGTAGAGGCTCGCCACGACGGCCGTCTGCGGCACGGCGAGCACGCCGTCCTCGTCCGGCAGGATGACGCGGACCTCGACGAACTGGCCGGGCGTCAGCCTCCCTTCGGGCTTGGTGACCTCGGCCCGCACGTTGACGAGGCGCGAAACCGGATCGATCTTCGGATCGATGCCCCTGATGGTGCCCTCGAAGGGCAATTCATCGCCGGTG
Source organism: Chelativorans sp. M5D2P16 (assembly GCF_034427935.1). Lineage (NCBI taxonomy): Bacteria > Pseudomonadati > Pseudomonadota > Alphaproteobacteria > Hyphomicrobiales > Phyllobacteriaceae > Chelativorans > Chelativorans sp. M5D2P16. The sequence continues at coordinate 232,393 of NZ_JAXQNM010000003.1, forward strand.
AGCCCGAGCCGCACGGCTTGGCCGATCTTGAGGTTCGGCAATTCCTGCTCGGGAACGGTGAAGTCCACGCGCATGACCTCCAGGCTCTGCAGCGTGGCGACGACGGTTCCCGGCGTGATGTACTGGCCGAGCTGCACCCGCGGAATGCCCATGATGCCGGCAAAGGGCGCGTTGATCTGCTTCTGGTCGATCGCCGCCTGCGCCTTGGCGACCGCGGCCTGCGAGGCCTCGGCCGCGGCGCGCGCCGATTCCACGTTCACCTCGGCACCCACCTGGCGGCGCTGCAGCTCCAGCGCGCGCTGCAGATTGGCTTCGTCGAGCCTGGCCTGCGCCTGGGCCGAGGCCAGATCGGCGCGCTGCATGGCATCGTCGAGCTGGACGAGGAGAGCGTCCTTTTCCACTTCCTCGTTCGCCTCGAAGGCGATTTCACTGACGGTGCCCGCCGCCTCGACCGTCAGATCGACGCCGTTCGTGGCGCTGACGGTACCGATCGCCTCGATCTCCGGGGTCCATTGAGCCGGCTCCACCGTCACGGTCGAAACCGCCACCGGCTGTACGGGCATGTTGGCGAAGAACTCTTGAATCGCCTGATTGCGGTAGAGATTGAAGCCGACGATACCGCCGCAAACAAGGACAAGAAGAAGAAGCGCGATGACGAACCGCTTGATCATGACCGGGGGAATCCTTGTTCTGGCAACCAGTTTGATTATCGGAAGGAAAGTGCTGCTGCTAGAAAATGAACGCTCAGCCCACCCACCATCCTGTCGATGCACGCCGGTCGTCCTCACGGATCGCTTTCGGCCGGCACCCGACATGGAACGGTCGCCGTTTCATTCACCTTTCGGCCAGATTGTCAATTCAAAAAAGATGATGGAAACTATCAGCTTGCGTGCCGTGCGAGGCCTGACCCGCACGGCAGGCGCGTCTTTTGCCGGCTTGCGGCTTTGGGAACGCCCACCCGAACCAAGAGGACGGGCGTTCCCGAGAATTCAGGCCGCCCGCCGGCCCTCGGGCGCGGTCGTGCCCGCCCGCTTGAGGAAGGTCTTGTTGACCGGGCTGTGGGGCTTCAGCGCGAGCCGCTCGCTCGCGAGCGCCTCGGCCATGCCGGACAGGCCGCCGCGCAGCGAGGCTTCCGTCAGGGTCCAGTCGATGACGTCCCGCTGCGCATGGCTGCCGCCGAAGGAATTGGCGATGAAGCGCGCACCGTGGAGGCGTTCGGCCGCCCGCTCGTAGTCGCCTTCGGCAAAGGCGGCAAAACCCTCGATCAGGGGAACGGCCGTCCGCCGGCCCCAATCGGCGACTTCGTTCTCGTCCTGGCCGTTGCGATAGGCCGTCAGGATGCGGTCCACATCGCGACGGCGTCCGGCACCGAGATAGGCCATGGCCGCATGCCAGTCGTTGAAGGGATAAGTGCGGCCGTCGGCATGGCTGTCCCAGGTTGCGGCGAGCTCGTGCCAGCGTGCGCCGACATCGTGGCCGGCGGCATGCAGCCGCCACAGAAGCGCCGACGCGTCGACCATGTCCAAGGCGACGGTGCTACGGTCCCGGCGGATGGGACCGTCATAGAGCGCGAACACCTCCTCCACCTGACCCAGATCGAGGTGGCAGAGCGAGCGATGCCACCAGTTGTGCACCTTGAAGAAGTTGTCATCGCCGGACCAGTGCGGTTCACGGGCGATCATCCAGCCGATGCCGTCTTCGGCGCGCCCCTGCATCTCCATGACGTGGGCGACGGCATGGTGCGCCCAGCAGTCGAGCGGCTGCAGGTCGACCGCCTGGCGGCCGGCATCCTCGGCGCGCACGTAGTCGCCCGCCTCCTCCAGCCCGAAGGCATACATACCAAGGACAATGGAATAACCCGGCGTGTCCGGCGACCATTTCGGCAGCACGCGGGCGACGCGGTCGCGCAGATCCCGGGAACTGGCGCGGTAGAAATCCATCAGATGGCCGGACTGAAGGGCGACCATATCGCGCGGGTAAAGCATGTTATGGCGATCGAGCGCTTCGGCCGCCGCGGTCCACCGGCCGGCGAGGAGAAGATCGAGCGCGGCCAGATGCGATGCCTCGCGATCGGAGAGCTTCAGTCGTTTCGTCCCGGCGACGATCTTCTTTGCGGCTTTGGTGGCCTCGGGCTCCGTCGCCAAGCCGAGCAGATGCGCCTTGAGAATATGCGCCATGGTAAAATCGGGCGATATCCCGATCGCCCGGTCCACGAGGGCGATCGGGTCTCCGCGATAGATGTTGAAAGCGTCCACGGCGGCGTCGAACAGCTCCGCGGCCTCGGCCGGGGCGCCGGACAAGGCATTGCCTTGACGGTCTGAAATCATCGTTGGTCTCCTCCATGAGGTCTGGAAAACGTTGTCGCGGCTGCGGGCGGCCTTTCGGCTCCCGAAGCGGCGGGTTTGCTGCTAGACTGTTCTCCGGGCACGGATAATGACCGAGGCGCCGGAACTCTTGACCGCGGCGCCGCTTCGCCAGGGGAGAACCGTGATGGACGCGCTGCTCGACATGTTGGGCACGATGCGTCTTTCGGGCGGCATTTTCCTCGATGCCGAGTTCACCGCGCCGTGGTGCATCACGGCCAAGGTCGGACCGGAGGACTGCACGCCGTTCACCCCCGAGCCGCGCCACATCATCGCCTATCACTATGTCACCGAAGGACATCTTGTTTTGAAGGTGGGTGACCGGCCGGCGGTCTCCGTCGACGCCGGAGAGATCGTCGTCCTGCCGCGCAACGACGATCACCTGATGGGAAGCGCCCTGAACCTCAAGCCGGTGAACGCCGATCACCTCATCCAACCGGCACCCGACGGCACGCTCGCGCGGATCGTTTATGGCGGCGGCGGCGCGCGGACCCGCATCCTGTGCGGCTTCCTGGGCAGCACCCTCCCTCAGACAGCGCTTACGGCGATGCTGCCCAGCGTTTTGACGCTGAAGGCCGCCGAGGGACCCGCGGGCGACTGGATCGAGAGTTCCTTTCGCTTCGCAGCGCGCGAACTGGCACAGGACAACGCCCGTTCGCGCACGCTGCTTGCAAAGCTCGCCGAGCTTCTGTTCATGGAGGCTGTGCGCCGCTATTTCGCCGCACAGCCGCCGGGCGTGAATGTCTGGGCGGCGGCGGTGCGGGATCCGGTGGTCGGGCGGGCGCTGGCGCTCCTCCACGGACAACTCGCACGGCGCTGGACGACGGAGGCGCTGGCGCGGGAACTGGCCTGCTCCCGCTCCGCTTTCGCCGAGCGCTTCACGCGCGCCATCGGCGACCCCCCGATGCGCTATCTCGCCCGACTGCGCTTCGAGCGGGCCTCCACGCAATTGCGTGACACCTCCGCACCGATCGCACAGATCGCCTACGACGTCGGTTATGAATCCGAGGCCGCCTTCACACGCGCCTTCAGGCGAGCCTTCGGCACACCGCCGGCCGCCTGGCGGCGCGAGCACATGGCGCGCCCATGATGGGGCGGCGAACCCGCGCTATGACGCCCGGCAACGTCAGATGACCCGGAAGACCTCGTGTCTGCCGGCGTCGCGGTAGAAATCGACGCGGTTGCCGTTCCAGTGGTAGTCGATGTGCCGGCTCTGCCTGGGGTTGGCTGCGCAGTCGGGATAGAAGAGCCCTGCGCACGCGCCGCCTTCATGCCGCACGCTTGGATAGACGATCCCGTCGGAGCCGACGCGGTGAAGCGCGGCGCCCAGTTCCTGGCCGGCCCGGTAATCGTTTGCGTCGAGGACGGCTTTCCAGCGCGCTTCGTCGCCGCGCAGGTCGTGCAATCGGGTGTCGATGTCGAGGAGGATTTCGCGAAACTGCGATGTCCAGCCGGGCGCCTCGCCGGTTCGGACCATGAAGCGCTCGTGGTGATGGATGGTTTCGAAGAGCGCCGTTTCGAACGTGCGCCCCGCGTAAAGCACGCCGAAATGTCCGGCGCTGAATCGGCTCGGCCGGTCGGGACTGACATGGGTGAAGGGCGCCATCAGCCAGGTCGCACCGGGGCCGGCGACACGCCGCTCGGGCGGCACCAGGTCGAGATTGCCGACCGATTCCATCAGCCGCGGATTGGTCTTCTGCTCGGCCGAAAGGATGAGCGGCCAGTCGGCCGGGTCGGCGATATCCTCGAACAGGTCGATGGGCGGGAAGACGCTGCGGATGATCCGCACCGCGCTATCCCAGGAGATATGCGAGACAGGCGGAAGCGCGGCTTCGCTCACCAGCCGCCCCGCTCGGCGTCGAGATAGCGGCGTACCCGCATCAGATCGGTCAGCTCGCCCTCCAGCATGACCTCCAGTGCGGAGCGCCCGCCGAACGCGGCGTTCGGTTTGCCGACCCAGTCATAGGCGCGCTGCGGCTCGCGGAAGATGATGCGCAGCGCCTTGTGGATGCCCATGAGGTTGGAAAGACGCGCCTTGCCGTCACGGTCGATGCGGCCGATCTCGCCCGCCTTCCAGCGCCGGTAGGTGCGCGCCGGCAGGTCGAGCAGCACGCCGGCCTGTTCGTCTGTCAGGCCCCATCGCCCGAACAGGTTGACCACGGCGCGGAACATCGCCGCCGCCTCGGCGTCGGTGATCGGCGCCGGCCTGAAATCGCGGGCGACGGTATCGATTGGCTGTAACAGCGACATTGCGGTCTCCTTGCCTTCCAAAGATAGGTCGTGGACGGCCATTTGGCAAGGTTTAGATGATATAAGGCCAAATGTTTCGGCCAAGCCCAAGAGTTCGGGAGGCTCTGGCGCTATACACCTCAGCGCGCCGCGCCCGTCTGCACGCGCCGGCTAACCGCCCTCCCCCCGGTGGTCGTGCCGGTGGAGCCCATGGCGCTGCATCTTCTCGTAGAGCGTCTTGCGCGAGATGCCGAGGGCCTCGTAGACCGCTTTCAGGCTACCGCCATGGGCCTGCAGGGCGCCGGCGATCACGCTCCGCTCGAAGGCGGCCACGCGTTCGGCAAGGCCGCCGTCCGCATCTCCCTGCCCGGCCGCCTCGTTGTCGATGCCGAGCCCAAGCACGTAGCGGTCGGCGGCGTTGCGCAATTCACGCACATTGCCGGGCCACTCGCGCCGGGCGATATCGGCCACGATGCCCGGTGGCACCTCCACCTCGTCGAGCCGGTAGCGCGCGGCCGCCTCGCGCACGAGCTGGAGGAAAAGCAGCGGCACGTCCTCGCGGCGTGCCGCGAGCGGCGGCAGGCGCAGCGTGACAACGTTGAGGCGGTAGAGAAGGTCGGCACGGAAGCGGCCCGCCGCGGCCTCCGCCTCGAGGTCCGATTTCGAGGCGGCGACGAAGCGCACGTCGAGCGGCACGGTCTCGTTGGAGCCGAGCCGCGTGATCGCCCGCTCCTGGATGACGCGCAAGAGCTTCGCCTGGAGATCGAGCGGCATGGAGCCGATCTCGTCGAGAAGCACGGTGCCGCCGCGTGCATGCTCGAACTTGCCGTAGCGGGCGCGCATGGCGCCCGGGAAGGCACCCGCCTCGTGGCCGAAAAGCTCGCTCTCGATCAGCGTCTCGGGAAGTGCCGCGCAATCGATGGCCACGAACGGCCTTTCGGCGCGCGGGCTGGCGTCGTGCATGGCGCGGGCGGCCACCTCCTTGCCCGTGCCGGTCTCGCCGATGATCAGCACGTCGGCATCCGTCGCGGCCACCGCGCGCAGGCGGTGGCGCAGGTCGACCATCAGCGGGCTGCGGCCGGGCAGCCGCGCCTCCACGTCGTCGCGCTTGCCGGCGGCGGCCCGCAGGCGGCGGTTTTCCAGAATGAGCGAGCGGCGGTCGAGGGCGCGCGCGGCGATGTCGCCGAGGTGCTGGGCATTGAAGGGCTTCTCGATGAAATCGTAGGCGCCTTCCCGCATCGCCTTGACGGCGAGCTGCACGTCGCCGTGGCCGGTGATCAGGATCACCGGGATATCGGCGTCGATCTCGCGGATGCGGCTCATCAGCGTCATACCGTCGATGCCGGGCATGCGGATATCGGTGATGACGATGCCGTTGAAGCCGCAGCCGACCCGCTCCAGGGCGCGCTCGGCCCCGTCGAGACCCGTCACGGAAAAGCCAGCGAGGTCGAGCGATTGCGCGGCCGAGCGGCGCAGCTCCTCCTCGTCGTCGACGAGCAATATCTGCCCCGCACTCATTCGGCGGCCTCGCGGGCGGCGACCTCGGCCCTGTGCAGCGCGACGGTGAAGACCGCGCCGCCCTCGGGATGTTCGGCAAGCGCGAGGGTGCCGTCGAAATCCTTCACGATGTTGTAGGAGATTGACAGGCCGAGACCCAGCCCCTTGCCCACGCCCTTGGTCGTGAAGAAGGGATCGAAGATGCGCTCGCGAATGGCCTCCGGCACGCTCGGCCCGTTGTCGCGCACCGTGATCAGCACCTCCTCGCCCTTCGCGCGGGCCGTCAGGGCGACGATCCTTTCGGGCTGGCCCTCCACCGCGTCGACGGCGTTGGAGAGGAGATTGACGAGCACCTGCTGCAGGCGCACGGGCCCGGCGCGGGCCGCCAGCGGCTCCGGGCCGAGATCGACGGCGACCTTCACCCGCGCCGCCTTCAGCCGCCCTTCCAGAAGCTCCAGCGCGTCGCCGACCACCTCGCCGACCGCCACAGGGCCGAGCTTCTGGTTCGGCTTGCGGGCGAAATTGCGCAGGTGGCGGCTGATCGCCGCCATACGGTCGGTCAGACCCGAGATCCGCATCACATTGTCGCGCGCCTCGGCAAGGCGGCTGCGCTCGATCAGGATGGCGGCGTTGTCGGCATAGGTCTTCACCGCGCCGAGCGGCTGATTGAACTCGTGGCTGAGAGCCGCCGACATCTGGCCGAGCGCGGCGAGCTTGCCGGCCTGCACGAGATCGGCCTGGGTCTGGCGCAGCCGGTTTTCGGCATCGCGCCGCTCCGCCACCTCTTTTTCCAGCCGGCGGTTGACGAGCGCCAGATCGGCGGTCCGCTCCTCGACGCGCCGTTCGAGCTGCTCCTGCGCCTGGCGCTGGAAGGCGATGCGCTCGTGCAGCCGGGCGCGGCGCTGGAAGAAGATGAAGGCGGCGAGTGCGGCAAGCCCGAGCAGAAGCAGCGCGGCAACCACGCTGGTGAGCGCCTGGGCGCGCACGGAGGCGGTCTCCAGGAGCACGCGCACCGTCCAGCCGGCTTCCGGCATGACCTCCGCGCGCACCAGGTATTCCCGCTCCCGCCCGCCGGCCGAGACGGTCATCAGGTCGTGGCCGGCCTCGGTGGCGGCGGTGAAGGGAAACGGGCGCAGCCTGGTATCGGCATAGCGGCGCGACGCCTCGGTGCGCGCAAGCCGCGCGGGGGTGAGCGGCAGAAGGCCGGTGTAGAGCCATTCCGGCCGGCCGGTCATGAAGACGATGCCCTCCGGGTCGGTGACGACGATCTCGTGGTCGCCGCCGCGCCAGGAGGCCTCGATCGGCTCGATGTCGATCTTGAAGACGACCACGCCGCGCACCGCGCCATCGACCATCACGGGCGCGGAGAAATAATAGCCGCGCTTGAGCGATGTCGTGCCGAGCGCGAAGAAGCGCCCGCGCCGCCCCTCCATGGCCTCCTGGAAATAGGGCCGGTAGCTGAAATTCTCGCCGACGAAACTCGTCTCCCGGTCATGGTTGCTGGCCGCGATCGTCTCACCGTCGGGTTGCATGACGTAGATGTCGGAGGATTCCAGAAGGGCGTTGATTTCCTTCAGATAAGCGTTGCCCTGTGCACGCAGGCCGGGGGAGGCCGGGTCGCGCAGCAGCGCCTTGATCTGGGCGTGGTCGGCGATCAGCGCCGGCAGCGCCTCGTAGCGGTTGAGTTGGCCGCGCAGCGCCGCCACGGCCAGGCGCAGCGTGGTATCGCCGCGCGCGGCGGCCTGGTCGAGATAGGTGCTGGTGGCGAAGGCCCCGCCCTTCACGGCAATCAGTGCGCCGGCAAGCACCACGAGCAGCGCCGCGACCGGCAGCCGCCAGCCGCGCGCCGTCTTCCTCCAGCCGTCCTGGCCGGCCGTCGTTCCTTGGCGGCAACCGGCCGCGTCGCCGCGCTCGGTCATGTCGCGTCCTTCCCGAAAGGGGTGAAACCGGGGCGCAATGTGCCGCCAAGGCAGGGCCGACGCAAGCCGCAACGGCTGACCTTCCCTTTAAGACCGGGTCTCCCCGAATTTCTCAGGGAGATTGGAGGAGCGGGAGCCCGGAGCGCACAAGCGCGCCGGCAATTCGCAAACCGTGGCGACTGGCAACAACGGTAGCGTCGGCGTTATCTCCCCCTTGGCGGGGGAGAAAGCGGTTCTTGGGTTTAGCGAAGCTAAGCCTTAGAAATCGCCAGAGAGGGGGCTCCCGCTCCTCCGAAGCAGGAGACGAGTAATGGACATTATGCGGCTGACGGGCCGCCGGTCCAGCTCGGACGGCCTCTCAAGCCCCGTTCATCGGCGCTGGCGAACACCTGCCGTGCTGAGGGTCGTGCGCGCCGCAGCTCGTCCCCCACTCCGCGGCGCGATCTCCCAGCCGCGTGACGAAATCGTCAGCCAGATCGGCGACCGTGATCGACGCGAAGCGCTTGAGCAGAAGCGCCTCGGCATCGTTCAGCGCTGTCTCGAGCCGGGCGTCGACCGCCTGCTCAACGAGGCACTCGGGGTGATCGACCGACGGGCCGATGGCGAAGAGTGGCGGCCTGCCGATGGCTTTGTAGACGTCCAGCAGGGTGATTGCCTCGAGCCCGCAGGCAAGCTCCCAGCCGCCGCCATGCCCCTTCTCGGAGGTGACGTAGCCCTTGTCACGCAGGCCTGCCATCATGCGCCGCACGACCACCGGATTGGTCCCGAGCATGCCCGAGATGGTCTCGGAGGTGGCACGCTTGCAGTGGCGGTCCATGTGGATCAGCACATGGAGCATCCTGGACAGGCGGCTGTCGCGTCGCATCGGTCGGTCCTTCCTTCGGTGATCTCTCGAGAGCGGGTCCTGTTGAACGAACACGCTTCAGGCGCCTCATCCCGCAAGCCGGAGCCCAACGGAGGGTATCCGGGATCCGTTCGTGACTCTTCCGCGCTCCGGAATGGGTCCCCGACAAAGCTTCGCTTTTCCGGAGGACGCCCGGCATGGGACCGCGATTCCTCGTACCGGATCATCCCAACGAAACGCATTCCCTCCTATCAGACACGCGCTCACGTAACAAGTGATGTTTTCTGTGTTGACGAGCGCTGTCCGTTATGCAACTTGAAAAGATACATTACATGGAGATGAGCGAATGTCCTTCGAAGTGATCATCGTCGGCGGCAGCTTCGCCGGCCAGTCGGCGGCCCTGCAGCTGGCGCGGGCGCGCCGCCGCGTCCTGCTGGTCGACAAGAAAGAGCCGCGCAACCGGTTCGCGCGGTCCTCCCACGGCTTCCTCGGCCAGGACGGCGAAGCACCCGCCGCCATCATGGCGAAAGCCACCCGGCAGCTCTCCGCCTATCCGACCGTCGTCCAGGTCGAGGGCGAAGCGGTCACCGCGCGCCGTGAAGACCATACCTTTCGCGTCAGGCTGGCCGACGGCCGCGAGGAACTTGGCGCACGCCTCATCCTCGCGGTCGGTGTGCGCGACACCCTGCCGGCGGTCGACGGGCTGGAGGAGCGCTGGGGCGTCTCGGTCCTGCACTGCCCCTATTGCCACGGCTACGAATTGGGCGGAGGTCCGATCGGCGTGCTGGCGAGCGGACCGAACGCAGTCCATCAGGCAACGCTGGTTCCCGACTGGGGGCCCACCACCCTGTTCACGCAAGGGGTCTTCGAACCCGATGCGGAACAGGAAGCGCTCCTCACCGAGCGCGGCGCCGCGATCGAGCGCACGCCGATCGTCGAACTCCTCGGCACGGCACCGGCGCTTCAAGCGGTCCGCCTCGCCGACGGCCGGACAGTGGAACTGGCGGGCCTGTTCGTCGCTCCGAAGACCGCCCTCTCCAGCGATCTGGGCGCCCAGCTCGGCTGCGCCTTCGAGGATGGGCCGACCGGTCCCTTCATCCGCGTCGACGGCAGGCAGCGCACCAGCGTGCCGGGCGTTCTTGCAGCCGGCGATGCCGCCAGCGCCATGACGAACGCCACGCTCGCCGCCGCTTCCGGAGCAATGGCCGGTTTCGGCGCGCACCAGTCGCTGATCTTCGGCGAGCCGGCGCAACGGCCTTCCAGCGCGGCTGCGTAAAAGAACAATGAATATCGAAGGCGGTTTCTGCCGGCCATCTTGACGTCCGGTGCATTCCCCATTCTAACTGGGCATCGACGGTTCCCGGCGGTGAAAGCCGCCGGGATTAAAAGGGAACACGGTGAGGAAGACCCGCAAGGGGCCGAATCCGTGGCTGCCCCCGCAACTGTGAGCGGATGCCGATCATCCTCGTGACGCGCAGCGATCGCGCGTCATGCCACTGTGCCGGCCGGCACGGGAAGGCAGATGAGAGGCCGTTGGTCCGTGAGCCAGGAGACCTGCCGTCAAGGAAGTCCACGATCACGAGCGGGGAAGCTCGGAAAGGATACCATGACGACACGCCAGACCTGATTTCCCGGACCAATCGACCACGATCCGCTACGCCGTCCCGGCGGTAGCGGACGTTCCATGCGAGCCGCACGCCGCCTCCGGCGCCAGGGCCCGTGCCGCCATGCTTCCTTTCCGGAGGACCAGACACTTGTACAGCCGCACTCTCCGTTTCCTTCTCGCCGCCGCTGCCACCACCCTCTTCGCAGCCACCCCCAAGGCTGCGTTCGCGCAGCAGACGCACTATCCGCTGACGCTCACCAACTGCGGCCAGGAGATAACCTTCGAGCAGGCGCCCGAGCGCGTCGTTTCGGTCGGCCAGAGTTCGACCGAGATCCTCTATCTTCTCGGACTTGCCGACAAGGTCGTCGGGACGGCGCTCTGGCTCGGCCCCGTTCTCGAGGAGTTCGAGGCGGTGAACGCCGAGATCCCGCGGCTCGCCGACAATGCGCCAAGCTTCGAAAGCGTGCTCTCGGCCAAGCCCGCCCTCGTCACCACGCAGTTCGAGTCGCAGATCGGCCCGAAGGGCGTTGTGGCGACGACCGCGCAGTTCGCCGACCTCGGCATTCCCGTCTACACCGCGCCCGCCGACTGCATCGGCAAGGACAATTCGACCGGCGGTGACGGCCTGCGCACCGAGACCTTCGCGATGGACCTGATCTACCGGGAGATCGACGACCTCGCCCGCATCTTCGACGTCAAGGAGCGCGGCGAGGCGCTGATCGCCGATCTGAAGGCACGCGAGGCGGCGGCGAAGGAGAAGATCGCCACGCTCACCGGCGACATCTCGGCCGTCTTCTGGTTCTCCAGCGCCGAACTTCAGACCGACCCCTATGTCGCCGGCCGCCGCGGCGCGCCCGCCTACATCATGTCGACACTCGGGATCCGCAACGTGATCGACAGCGCGGAAGAGTGGCCGACCATCGGCTGGGAGACCATCGCCAGGGCCGACCCGACGGTCATCGTCGCGGGCGAGATGGACCGGCGGCGCTATCCCGCCGACGATCTCGCAGTGAAGCTGGAATTCCTCAGGACCGATCCGGTGACCAGCCTCATGCCGGCGGTCAGGGAGGACCGGATCGTGATCATGGACGCGCAGGCGATGAACCCGACCATCCGCACCATCGAGGGGATCGAGATTCTGGCCGAGGGCCTTGCGCAGGTGGGTCTGGCCAAGTGAGAACCGCATCCGCACCGGTTCGCCTGCTCGCGGGCGGTACGCTCGCCGCTGTTACCCTGACCGGGGCGGTGGCGCTCGGCGCCGCCGTCGGCGAAACGTCCATTCCGGTCGAGACCGTTCTGAAGACCGTGGCGAACCGCCTCTGGGCGGCGGGCTATGCACTCGATCCCATCGACGAGGGCATCATCTGGAACTATCGCATCGCGCGTGCGCTGGTCGCCGCCTGTTGCGGCGCTTCGCTCGCGCTTTGCGGCGCCGTGCTCCAGTCGCTGCTCAGGAACGCGCTCGCCGACCCCTATATCCTCGGCATCTCCGCGGGCGCTTCGAGCGGCGCGGTGGCCGTGGCGATCCTGGGGCTCGGTTCCGGTTTTCTGACGCTGTCGCTCGGCGCCTTCGCCGGCGCGCTGATCGCCTTCGGCCTCGTCGCGCTCCTGGCCCTCGGAGCCGGCAGGGGGCCGGCGGCCATCATTCTTGCCGGGGTCGCCGGCTCCCAGCTCTTCAACGCGCTCACCTCCTTCATCGTCACCAAATCCGCCACGGCGGACCAGGCGCGCGGGATCATGTTCTGGCTCCTGGGCAACCTTTCCGGCGTGCGCTGGCCGGATGTCTGGCTCGCCGTCCCCGTGGCACTCGCCGGATTCGTCCTGTGCCAGGGGCACGCGCGGGCGCTCGACGCCTTCGCCTTCGGAACGCAATCCGCCGCCTCGCTCGGCGTGCCGGTGAAACGCGTCTATGCGGCGCTGATCGCGGCCGCGGCCTTCATGACGGCGACGATGGTGAGCATCGTCGGCTCGATCGGCTTTGTCGGGCTGGTCATCCCCCATGCGGCGCGGCTGCTGGTGGGCGTGCGCCATGGCGTGCTGCTGCCGGCCTCCGCCTTGATCGGCGCGGCCTTCATGGTCGCCGCAGACATCCTGTCGCGCACGATTATACCGGGGCAGGTGCTTCCCATCGGCGTCATGACGGCACTGGTCGGGGCGCCCGCCTTCGCGATGATCCTCATCCACCGGCCGGTGGCACGATGAGGCTCGCCGCGCATGATCTTACCTGGCGGGCCGGGCGGCGGACCATCGTCGACCGTGTCTCGCTCGAAGTCGAACCGGGCGAGTTTCTCGGCCTCGTCGGCCCGAACGGGTCGGGCAAGACGAGCCTGCTGGCCATGCTCGCCGGCCTTCGCCCGCCGACCTCGGGCAAGGTCATGCTTGAGGGGACGCCGCTCGCCCGCATCTCGCGCCGCGACCTCGCCCGCCGCATTGCCCTCGTCGAGCAGCAGGCCGAGACCGGCGAGCGCCTGACCGCCCGGCAGGCCGTGGAGCTCGGGCGCACGCCGCATCTGAGCGCGCTTTCCCCCTGGTCGCGGCGAGACGGCGCGATCGTCGACGAGACGATGGCGGCGGTGGGGATGAGCGCGTTCTCCACCCGCTCGTGGCAGACCCTTTCGGGCGGCGAACGCCAGCGCCTCCACATCGCCCGCGCGCTCGCCCAGGAGCCGCGCATCCTCATCCTCGACGAACCGACGAACCACCTCGACATCGAGCACCAGATCGGCCTTCTCGACCTGGTGCGCGCGCAGGACCTGACGGTGATCGCCGCGCTCCACGACCTCAACCACGCGGCGATGTTCTGCGACCGCGTCGCCGTGATGCAGGCGGGCAGCCTCGTCGCGCTCGGTCGTCCCGCCGAAATCCTCACCAGCCGGCGCCTCGCCGAGGTGTTCAAGGTGCGCGCCGACGTCGAGACCGATGCCGCCGGCGGCTGCTTCATCCGCTACGCCCGGCCGGCGGCCCCTTCCGGCCGGGCGACCGTGGAAGCCGCAGCGCGAGCGGAAGCTGTCCGGGACGTCCTCTAAAGGCCGTGCTTTTTACGGCGGACCGGCAACGCTACTGAGTCGGTCCGCACCACCTTCCTGCGCGCCGCGCAAAGGCCTCCGCCAGGGGGAATTTCGGTAATCCCCGTCTTCGTTATGTAAAATGATTGTTTACAGCGCATTATCCGCGCTGGCACTCTGGTACGACTGGGCGGGCCTTCGCTTCCGGTGTCGAAGAAGAAAATGACAACAGGGACTTCCAGGAACCGGCAAGGATCTCCAGGACAGCTCGGCGCTCTGGAGAAACGGTTCCGCGACGTCTTCGACCATATTCCACACATGCTGTGGATCGGCAGGCCCGGCCAGCCGGCGATGCTCTGCAACAAGGCCTGGTGCGATTTCGTCGGCGTCTCGCGGGAGACCGGCCCTTCGGACGCCTGGCTCCTGAACGTGCATCCGGATGACCGCGACCAGGTAAGCCATGCGTGGGAGACGGCCGTTTCCGAACGGCGATCCTATGAGAGCGAGCATCGGCTCGCACACCGTGCCGGCGGTCATCGCTGGGTCCTCGCCCGCGGCGTCCCGCAAAGGGATAACGACGATCGCCACCAATACTGGTTGGGCACCACGACCGACATCGATCCGCTGAAAACGGCCGAGCACGATCTCGCACTGCATGCCGAGCGCTACCGCGCCCTCCACCTGACGAGCGCGATGGTGCTGTGGATCGCCACGCCGGATGGCCGGGTGATCGAGGAATGGGGCTGGGCGAACCTCTCCGCGCAAGACCCGGGCGAGTTCCACGGATGGGGCTGGCTCGACGCCGTGCATCCGGACGATCGCGACAGGATCGTCGCCTCCTGGGAGCGGGCGCGCAGCGATGTACGCTCCTATGGAGCGGAATTTCGCGTACGCACGCCTGCGGGTGATTACCGCTGGGTGGAGGCCAGGGCCGTGCCCCTGCGCGATGCCGAGGGCCGCATCAGCGAATGGGTCGGCAAGCTTTCCGACATTCACGACCGCAAGCAATGGGAGCGCTCTCTTCGGGCAAGCGAGGAGCGCCTTCGGCTTGCCGTCGAGAGCACCGCGCTCGGCATCTGGGACGTCGACCTCGTGACCGGCGAGCGCCAGTGGAACGACCGGGCGCGCGACATTCTCGGCATCGCCCACGGCGCGCCGATCACCCGCGACACCTTCCCCGCCCACGTGCACCCCGACGACCGCGAGGACGTCGAGCGGCGTTTCTTCCTGGAAAGCCCCGCCGACGGCTCCGTCTACAGCGGCGAGTATCGCATCATTCGCGCCGATACCGGCGAGGAACGCTGGGTCGCCGCCACCGGCCGAAGCTTCGTGGACGCAAGCGGGACCCACATCCGCAAGATCGGCACCATACGCGACATCACGAGACGGAAACGAACCTACAGCGCGCTGGAATCGAGCGAGCGCCGGCTTCGGCTGGCGCTGCAGGCGGCAAAGATGATCGCCTGGGAGCAGGACCTGACCACCGGCTTCGTCACCCGCAGCGAGAATGCCGAAGCCCTCCTCGGAATCGGCTCCGCCCCGCTGGAGGACTTTCTCGCGCGTGTTCATCCCGAGGATCGCCGCCTGCGGCTCGATTTCCTCACCGCGGGGGGGAGCAACGAGACGGTGCAGATCCGTTACCGAGGCCCCGACGACCGGCGCCTGTGGCTGGCGGTGCGCGGCGAACATGCCGGCCCCTCCCAACTCGTCGGCGTGACGTTCGACATCACCGCCCAGAAGGACGCCGAGGAGGAAGTGTTGCGCATGGCCCGGGAGGACAGCCTCACGGGTCTTTCCAATCGCGACACGTTCCAGGCACTGCTCGAGCGAAGCTGCGCCCGCGCCAGGGCGGAGGGGTCGGCGTTCAGCCTGCTTCTCGTCGATCTCGATCACTTCAAGGACGTCAACGACACCCTCGGACACGATGCCGGCGACCGCATGCTGAAGGAAGCCGCCGCGCGGATGGTCGGCACGATCCGCAAGCGGGGCATTGTCGCGCGCTTCGGAGGCGACGAGTTCGCCGTGCTCATGCACGGGGTGGATGCTTCCGCGGCCTCCGATTGCGCCAGGACGATGCTCGATGCCCTGCGCCAGCCGGTCGTCATCTGGGGGCGCACCTTCTCCACGAAAGCCAGCATCGGCATTGCCCTGTTCCCCGGCGACGGCGACGATGCGAAGGATCTTCTCAAGAGCGCCGACATCGCGCTCTACAGGGCCAAGGATGAGGGCCGGAACCGCTTTGCCCTTTACGAGCCGAACTTGCGCAGGAAGGTTGAGGAGCGCATCGCCCTTCTTGACGACGTGCGCCGCGGCCTGGACAGCGGCGAGATCGTGCCTCATTACCAGCCGAAGGTTTCGCTGGTCACCGGCAGGATCGCCGGGTTCGAGGTGCTCGCCCGCTGGCAGCATCGACGGAAGGGCCTTCTGACGCCGGCCGATTTCGGCCTGGTTTTCGACGATCCCGACCTGGCCCGGGCCATCGGCGGGCACATGCTGGACATCGTCACCGGCGACCTGCGCACGTGGCTGGACCAGGACCTTGCCCCCGGCCGGGTGGCGATCAACATCAGCCCGTCGGAATTTCACGATGCCGATCTTGCCGGCGCCTTCCTGGAGAAGCTCGCCGAACGCGGCATCCCGCCCGAGACCGTCGAGGTGGAGATTACGGAAGCCGTCTTCCTGGACGAGTTGTCCGCCAACCCGTCGGCGGTCCTCGACACCCTCCACGAGGCCGGCGTTTCGATCGCACTCGATGACTTCGGGACCGGCTACGCCTCCTTGAGCCACCTCAAGCACTTTCCCATCGACCACATCAAGATCGACAGGAGTTTCGTTCGCGAGCTCGAGCGGGATGGAGACGACGAGGCGATCGTATCGGCCGTGATCCACCTCGCCCACCGCATGAAGATGCAGGTCACCGCGGAGGGCGTCGAGACGCGGAGCCAGGCCGCAAGGCTCAGGCAACTGGGATGCGACACCGCCCAGGGCTTCCTCTACGGGCGCGCGATGCCCGCCGGCGAGGCGGGCGAATTCCTCGCGCGCTTCGACGCCGGCACGCCGGGGTAGGCGGCATTGCCGGGCGATTTCCGGTTGCCCCTTCCAGGCGGTCACTCTCGCGCGAAACGCTGCTTGAGCCGGTCGGCCTCCTCGGCCGATACGCCTTGCGGTGCGGTCACCGCCATCCAGGCGTCGATATAGTGCTCGGGCGCATAGACGTGGCCGTGGCCCATGGGTGCGGTGGTGGCCAGCGCCATATCGAGCGCGAGTTGGAGGAAGGTGACGACCGGGTACCAGCGCAATTCGGGCGAGACGTCCGGGCCGCGCGGCCGCTTCATCCAGTCGGGCTGCCGGTAGAGCGCGTGGTAGTCGAAGAACGTGACCGGATCGCTGGCATATTGGAGATAGACGATGCGCAGCGGCCCCCAGTGCGCACCGGGGATGTCGAGCGCGTTCGTCTGGTTGGTGAAGCGGACGAAGGATCCGTCGCGGAAGCGGGGCAGCCATTCCGGCGAGCCGGGTTCCCGGCGGCTGGTGACGTACTGCCACATGCGGTTGGCAAAGGGCGGGCCGCTCCACAGCGCGCCGTGATAGGGGTCGCCCAGGATTTCGAAGAACTCGGTGGAGGCCTCCGAACCGAGTGAACCGAGACTGAGACCGTGCAGATAAAGTCGCGGCCTGTCCTCCTCGGGCAGTTCCCGCCAGTGTCCGTAGACGGCGGAAAAGAGCGCCCGGGCCGTCTGCGTGCCGTAGTCCGGCTCCACCAGCAGCGAAAGCCAGCTCGTGAGGTAGGAGTACTGGACGGCCACGCTGGCGACGTTCCCGCCATGCAGATATTCGAGCGTGTCCATCGCCGCCGGGTCGACCCAGCCCGTCCCCGTCGGCGTGACGATGACGAGAACGGAACGCTCGAAGGCGCCCGTGCGCTCCAGCTCGGCAAGCGCGATCCCGGCGCGCTCCTCGGCCGTCTCGGCGGCGTTGAGGCCGACATAGACCCGGATCGGTTCCATCGCCGGCTCGCCCCGGAAGGCTTCCAGCTCACCGGTCGACGGCCCGGAGGCGACGAACTCGCGGCCTGCCCTGCCGAGATCCTCCCAGGCGACCAGGGAGGCGGCACTGCCCGTCTTCAGAAGATCGGCAGGTTGCTCCGACTCCGGCTCCATCAGCGCATCGTAGGCCTGGAAGGAGGTGTCGGCCGCGCGCAGCGCGAACCGGAACAGCACCCCCTCGACCGCCACCCAGAAGAGGGCGGCCGCGACGGCGACGGCGACCACATTGGCCACGCGCGGGGGGATGTAGCGGCGCAGCCGAGCAGACGTGAAAGTGAGCAGGAGCCGGAAGAAGCGCGCCACGGCGAGCAGCAGGATGAAGGTCGCCGCGGCGATCAGGCCGGTCCGCAATGGATGTGCGCTGTCGAGCAGTTCCATCCCCATGAGGCGGCGGATCGAGTTCTGCCATTCTGCCGCCTGCCAGAGAAACGCGACCGCGATACCGGCGCACAGCACGGCCGAGAGATACTTGACGGCGCGCAGCACCCGCGCGTTCGGCCCCGGCAGTTCCATATAATGCGCCAGCCAGCGGCCGAACACGCCGATGCCGTAGCCCGCCGCGAGGGCGGCGCCCGACAGGATCCCCTGCATGAGGAAAGTGCGCGGCAGGAGCGATGGCGTCAACGAGGCAGCGAAGAAGAGCGTGCCGACGAAGAGGCCCGCCGCCGAGAAGGAGTTCCAGAATCTTACGATCCATACATGCGTCATCGCCGTCGCCGCGCGCTCCGCTCCCATCCCTGCCGAGCTATACCCGTCGGCGCGAACGGGGCAACCCCGGCGCATCCCATTCTTTCATGGGAACGGCCGAAGGCTTCGGCCGCTTGGAATCGCACGCAGGTTTGGGCGGAAACCGGTCCCGGTTCCCCGGTAGCGCCCCCTACTCCTTCACCGCGCCCGTCATCGAAGACACGTAATAATCCACGAAGAACGAATAGAGGATCACCACCGGCAGCGACCCGAAGAGCGCCCCCGCCATCAGGGCACCCCACTCGAAGATGTCGCCGCGCACCAGTTCGGTGAGCACGCCGACCGGCACCGTCTTGTTCTCCGAGGACTGGATGAAGGTGAGCGCGTAGATGAACTCGTTCCACGACAGGGTGAAGGCGAAGATGCCGGCCGAGATCAGGCCCGGGACGGCCAGCGGCAGGATGATCTTGGTCAGGATCTGCCAGCGCGAGGCGCCGTCCACCAGCGCGCTTTCCTCGAGCTCGAAGGGGATGGAGCGGAAGTAACCCATCAGGAGCCAGGTGCAGAAGGGAATGAGGAAAGTCGGATAGGTGAGGATGAGCGCCAGCTTCGAATCGTAGACGCCGACCTTGAAGACGATGTAGGCGAGCGGGATGAACAGGATCGACGGCGGTACGAGATAAGCCAGGAAGATCAAAAGCCCAACCGGCCGCGCACCTGTGAAGCGGATGCGCTCGATGGCATAGGCGGCAAAGACGGAAGCCGCGATCGACAGGAACGTCGAGGCGACCGCCACATACATGGTGTTGACCAGCCAGCCCGGGTAGGAAGTCTCGAAGAACAGGTAACGGATGTGCTGCAGCGTCGGCTCGACCACCCAGAAGGGGCTGTAGTTGTTGTAGTCGGTGAGCTGCGCGTTCGGTTTGATGGCCGTGATGGTCATCCAGTAGAACGGGAACAGAAGCACGAAGACGAAGAGCGCCAGCGGCAGGTAGAGCACCACCACCCGGCGCGGCAGCCGATTGAGATAGCTCATGCCCTCGCTGGCGTCGGTGAGCGGCTGGCCTTCCGACCGGGTCTCGGCGTTCATGTCTGCCTCCCTGGGCACGGGCCTTTCCAGCCATGCCTTGCGCTTCCATCTCTCCTCGCATGCGTCATCCCGGAAGCCGGAGCGGCAGCGCAGGCTGTCCGGGATCCACTCCGGAACCTGGACGAGTCACGGAATGGATCCCGGCTCGCGATCGCTTGTGCTCCCCTGGCCGGGATGACGCGCGCAAAGGGAACGTGCCGCCCCTGCGGCGCACCCGGACGGCCAGCGAACGTATGACAGAGCGAAAGCATCTCAGACAATCTCCCTCAATCCTGGCCGCCCTGCTGCCACTTGCGGCGTTGCAGGCCGAAGAAGCTGAACATGATGGCCGCCAGCAGGAACGGAATCATGGCGACGGCGATCGCCGCGCCCTCGCCGAGCTGCCCGCCGGGAATCGCCCGCTGGAAGGAGAGCGTGGCCATAAGGTGGGTCGCGTTCACCGGCCCGCCGCGCGTCAGCACATAGATGAGCTGGAAATCGGTGAAGGTGAACAGTACCGAGAAGGTCATCACCACGGCGATGATGGGGGTGAGCATCGGCAGGGTGACGTAGCGGAAGCGCTGCCAGCCCGTCGCCCCGTCGAGCGAGGCCGCCTCGTGCAGGGATTGCGGGATGGTCTGCAGGCCGGCAAGCAGGCAGATCGCCACGAAGGGAATGCCGCGCCAGACATTGGCGGCGATCACCGAGGCGCGCGCATTGTTGGGCGTGCCGAGGAAGTTGATCGGGCTGTCGATGACGCCGAGCTGCATCAGGGACCATGAGAGGATCGAAAACTGGGAGTCGTAGATCCACCAGAAGGCGAGCGCGGAAAGCACCGTCGGCACCACCCAGGGCAGAAGCACGATGGCGCGGAAGAAGGCCTTGAAGGGCAGCTTCTCGTTGAGCAGCAGCGCCAGCCAGAGGCCCAGCCCGAATTTCAGGATCGAGGCGACGATCGTGTAGAGCAGCGTGTTGTACACGGACAGCCAGAACACGGAATCGCTGGCGAGGAATTCATAGTTCTCCAGCCCGATGAAGATGCCGTCGCGGCCGATGCGCGTATCGGTGAAACCGAGCCAGACGCCAAGCCCCAGCGGATAGGTCAGGAAGCAGACGAGGAACACCGCCGCCGGCAGCATGAACAGAAAAGCGAGGAAATTGCCGTTCTGCATGAGGGCGGCGAGGCTGAAGCGGGGCTTTTCGGGTGTCGCTACTGACGTCGCAGTTCTGGACATCGCACGTCTCCGGCCGGTTTTTGTTTGACGTCGGAGGCAGCCACCCCCTCACTTGCGATTTCTAACACTTAGCCTCCGTTTCACTCCGACTAAGATGTTGAAATCGCTTTCTCTCGCGCAAGGTGAGAGATAGGCGCCCACAGCAACCATTTCGCCAATCACAAGCGTTCGTGATTGGCCGAGACGATATTGCAGACGCCTATCTCCCCTCCTGAGCTTGTCGAAGGAGGCGGGAGCTCCTCGACAAGCTCGGAGGCAAATTCTTGGACTTGGGCTGAGGCCCAAGTCCTTAGAATTTGCAAGAGCGGGGGTCATCGGCCACCGAACCACGTCATGTCTAAATCCGGTAATACCGGTTGGCCCTTCTCTCGGCTTCCGCCGCCGCTTCCTCCGGCGTCGTCTGTCCGGTAACGGCGGAGGCGAACATGTCGACCAGCACATAGTCCGCCATCACGCCCGCCGAGGCATAGCCGAGCGGGCCGGCATAGCCGTTGGGGCGCAGCGTCTCCGAGGCCCGCGCATAGGGCGCGTGCACCGGGTCCGCCGTCCAGATCGGATTGTCGGCGAATGCCTTGAGCGGCTGGCAGCAATAGGCGCTGGAGCCCTCGATCCAGGCGTTCATCTGGTCCGCCTCCATCATGAACTTGATGTAGGCCTTGGCCGCCTCCGGATACTGGCAGTGGTTGAAGAGCAGGATGGAGCTCGTTTGGTGCAGCTCGGCGCTCTCGCCAACCGGCCCGATCGGGAAGTTGGTCGTGCGGATGTCGTCGGCGATCTCCTGCATCGCCGGGTCGTTCCGCGCCGCGTAGTAGAGCGACACGCCGTTTGCCGTCAGCGAGATCTGCTCGGCCAGGAAGGCGCGGTTGTTGTTGATGTCGAGCCAGCTTTCCGTGCCGGGAATGAAGGTCTCGTACAGCGCCTTGGCGTAGTTGATGGCCTCGATGGTCTCGGGGCTGTTGATGGCGACCTTGCCGTTCTCGTCCACCATCATGCCGCCATGGCTCCACAGAAGCCAATGGGCATAGTTGTTGCCGTCGCCGACGGCCTTGCCGTGCGGGAAACCGGCGGGCGTGCCGTTCGCCTTCATCGCCTTGCAGAGCTCGAGGAACCCTTCGGTATCCTCGGGGAACTCGCTGAAGCCGGCCGCCTGCATGTGGCTCTCGCGGTAGCAGACCGCATTGCCGATCGCCGTCAGCGGCATGGCGATGAACTTGTCGTCGCGCGTGGCATAGCCCTTCACGCCGTCATACCAGCCGCCATACTTGTTGCCGAGATAGGTGGCCAGGTCGGTCAGATCGACCAGCTTGTCGGGATACTGGTGCGCGTCGTCGAACCAGCACATCACCATGTCCGGCCCGCTGCCCACATTGGCCGCGACGGCGGCCTTCGGGCGGATGTCCTCCCAACTTTCCTGGTCGATACGCACGTCGACGCCGGTCTCATCGATGAACTTCTGCGTGTTGGCGTTCCAGGCCTCCTCGTCGCCCTTGACGAAGGGCACCCAGCGCAACATGCGCAAGCTCGCCCCCTCCTCCGGCGTATAGGTCGGCTCGTTTTGCGCGAAAGACGGGCGTATGCCCATGGCGCCGAGACCGGCCATGCCGGCCAGCCCTGCCGAAGCGGTCAGAAAGTCGCGTCTCTTGATCATTGTCCACTCCTCCTCTTGGATTGCGGGATCCGATATCCTGCCCACCCGCCGTCCCGCATGCGGGCGTCCGGCACGGGCCGGTCGACCGGAAGGCGCCTCCTCCGCCCCTTCCGGGCCGCCGGCCCGCGCCTCATCGCGAAAGCCTCCGGCCCGTCTCGGCATCGAAGAGATGCACGTGCCGGGCGTCTATGCCGAGCGAGATGGTCTCGCCGGGCGCTGCCCGCACCCGCTCGCGGAAGACGCAATTGGCGTCGCCACCGCCGAGCCGGACGATCATGTGCGTCTCGTATCCCGTCGGCTCGATCACCACGACCTCGGCGAGGATGCCCTCGTCGTCGAGGCGGATGAATTCGGGCCTGAGGCCGTAGACCAGCTTTTGCCCCGCCGCCGCCTCGCCGGGATCGGCCACCGGCAGGCGCGTCCCGTCCTCGGCCACGAAGACCGTGCGGTCCTCCGGATCGAGCCGGCCGGAGATCATGTTCATGGCGGGCGAGCCGATGAAGCCGGCAACGAAAAGGTTGGACGGGCTGTCGTAGAGTTCGAGCGGCTGGCCGATCTGCTCGACGACGCCGTCATGCATGACGACGATCTTGTCGGCCATCGTCATCGCCTCGATCTGATCGTGCGTGACATAGACCGTGGTCGTCGCCAGCCTTTGGTGCAATTCCTTGATCTCGGCGCGCATGGCCACGCGCAGCTTGGCATCGAGGTTCGACAAGGGCTCGTCGAACAGGAAGACCTGCGGGTCGCGCACGATGGCGCGACCCATGGCCACGCGCTGGCGTTGGCCGCCGGAGAGCTGCCGCGGATAGCGGTCGAGCAGGTGCGGCAGGCCGAGAATGTCAGCCGCCACTTTCACGCGGCTGTCGCGCTCGGCCTTCGGCGCGCCCTTGAGCATGAGCGAGAAGGCCATGTTGTCGGCCACCGTCATGTGCGGATAGAGCGCGTAGTTCTGGAACACCATGGCGATGTCGCGCTCCTTCGGCGGCATCGCGTTGACGACGCGCCCGCCGATGCGGATGGAGCCGGCGGTTATGTTCTCCAGCCCCGCCAGCATGCGCAGGAGCGTCGACTTCCCGCATCCGGAGGGGCCGACAAGGATGACGAACTCGCCGTCGTCGATATCGATATCCACGCCCTTGATGACGGGAACCGCCCCGAAGGACTTCCGCACATCGATGAATTCGACGCCTGCCATGTTCAGTTTCTCTCCAGAATGTGGAAGGAAGTGCGGACGGGTGCGTGAAGCGGCTCTGCGTTTTCCATCACTTCTTGGTCCCTACCCTCGCCCCACCAGCGGCATCTTGGTCGCCATCACGGTGAGGTTCAGCACGTTCGCCTCGAGCGGCAGGCCGGCCATGTAGACCACCGCGTCCGCCACGTGGGCGACCGGTATCGTCGGCTCCGCCGCCGTTTCCCCGTTCGCCTGCAAGACGCCGGTGCTCATCTTCGCCGTCATGTCGGTGGCCGCGTTGCCGATGTCGATCTGGCCGCAGGCGATGTCGAAGGGCCGGCCGTCGAGCGCGGTCGACTTGGTGAGCCCCGTGATGGCGTGCTTGGTGGCGGTGTAGGGCGCGGAATGCGGCCGGGGCGTGGTGGCTGAAATGGAGCCGTTGTTGATGATGCGTCCGCCGCGCGGGCTCTGCTTCTTCATCAGCCGCATCGCCTGTTGCGTGCACAGGAAGGCGCCGGTGAGGTTGGCCGCGAGAATGGCGCTCCATTCCTCGAAGGTCACCTCCTCCATGGGCACCGGCCGCACATTGGTGCCGGCGTTGTTCACCAGGAGATCGAGCCGGCCGAAGGCGTCCTCGATCTTCTCAAAAAGCCCGGCCACCGACCGTGGGTCGCCGACATCGGCGGGAATGGCCTCGACACGCGCTTGCGACGCCGACGCCATTTCCGATGCCGCCTTCTCCAGCACATCCGCGCGGCGGCCGGAAATCGCGACGGTGTAGACTTCCCGCGCCAGCGCCTCCGCGATGCCGCGCCCAACCCCGGTACCGCCGCCGGTCACCAGCGCGATCCGGCCCTTACCCGATTGTCCTTCAGCCATGTCCGATGGTCCCGCCAAGCTCGTCTTCGATGTGGATCCGGATGATATCGTCGAAGCTCTTTTCCGCCGCAAAGCCCAGCGCCTCGGCGCGGCGCGCGTCGAAATCGGTGGCCCAGCCGGCGACGATCGCGCGGATCGCCGGGTCCGGCTCGCGGCGGATGAGCCGCACCGCCTTTTCCCCCGCCACGCGCCTCAAGGCCTCGATCTCCTCGCCCACCAGGGCGGAAAGGCCCGGCATGGTGAGGTTGCGGCGCGGGCCGATCTCGTCCGTGTCGATCTTCGCCGCGTGCAGGAAGAAGCCGACCGCCGCGCGCGGGCTGGCGAACCAGTGGCGCACGTCCTCGTCGACCGGCAGCACCGCCTCCTGGCCCGCAAGCGGCTCGCGCAGGATGTTGGAGAAGAATCCCGAGGCCGCCTTGTTGGGCTTGCCCGGCCGGATACAGATGGTGGGCAGTCTCAGGCCCACCCCGTCGAAAAAGCCGCGGCGTGTGTAGTCGGCCAGGAGAAGCTCGGTGATCGCCTTCTGCGTGCCGTAGCTCGTCAACGGCGTGGTGAAGAACGTATCACCGATCTTGTTGGGGAAAGGTGCGCCGAAGACGGCGATGGAGGAGGCGAAAACCAGACGCGGCCGGTAGGGCCCGCGTGCTCCCTCGTGCCGGATCGCCTCGAAGAGCGCGCACGTACCGTCGAGATTGACCCGGTAGCCCTTCTCGAAATCCGCCTCGGCCTCGCCGGAGACGATCGCCGCCAGATGGAAGATGATGTCCGGACGATCGGCTATCAACCGTTCGGCACTTCCCGGCGCCGAAAGGTCGAGCGCCGTCACCTTGGTGCGTTCCGCCAGGGAGTCGGGCACGGACGGCTCGACCACGTCGACGAGGGACAATCGGGTTATGGGCCTGCCGAGCGCGTCCTCTTGCGCGCCCAGCCGCTCGACGAGCTTGCGGCCCACCATTCCGGCAGCGCCGATCACAAGCACATGCATAAAGTCGCGATCCTCCCTTTCGCGCCGCCTCCCTGCGGCATTTTCCTTCCCGCACCCGCGGTGGCCGCGCAGCATGACATTGAACGACATGCACCCGCCCTCGCCGAATTCCGCTGAGACCCTCCTCCGATCGGTTCGAACACCGATGCGGCAACATAGCGCATCGACCGCGCGGGAAGTCAACCATGCACGACATCCGCCCGGCGACGCGGGTATCTTGAATTAAATTGAACCGTTCGGATTTGCGAAAGCGCAAGGGTTCGCGCGCCAGACTGCGGTGCCGGGGCGGTCGCAATGATGGTGAGAGATGCAAAGCGATTTCACGGCCGCGCGCGAATTGCTCGAATGCGCCCATGACAAGCTGTGCGGGTCGGATAAGACCAGCACCACCGTCCGCGCGGCGCTGGACACCCTCATCGAGGCCGTTGCCACGGCCGAGCACCAAAAGCCGCCGGCGCGCGTGATCCCCTTCCCCAACCAGGCACGCTGACAGCGAAATGCATCGGCGACTTCGCCACAGAATCACTTCCGCCGCTACCGGTCGGGTCAGACGCGCTTTTTACGGATCGGAACGGCGGAGGCGTTCCTGCCGGCCAGCCGCGCAAGGACGTCGAGTGCAGCGTCACCGGTGAGGGGTTTCGTGATCATCAGCGCCTGGCGGAAAGCTTCGGGCAACTCGTCGCGCCCGTAGCCTGTCAGGAAGGCGAAGGGGATGTCGGCGCGCGTCAGCGCGGCCGCGAGTTCGTCCACCGGGTTACCGTCGAGATTGGCATCGAGAAACGCCACGTCGAAACCGCCCGCGGCGATGTGTTCCCGTGCTTTTTCGAGTGTTGCAGCCGGCCCGACGACCTTGCAGCCCGCCTCTTCCAGCGTGGCGGCGACTTCCAACGCGATCGGCGCCTCGTCCTCGACGATGAGAACGCGCGCGCCCCGTGCCCGGGACGGTTTGGACTGCGCA
The DNA here is from genome assembly GCF_034427935.1 of Chelativorans sp. M5D2P16. NCBI lineage: Bacteria > Pseudomonadati > Pseudomonadota > Alphaproteobacteria > Hyphomicrobiales > Phyllobacteriaceae > Chelativorans > Chelativorans sp. M5D2P16. The sequence continues at coordinate 258,537 of NZ_JAXQNM010000003.1, forward strand.
GGGACTGCCGGCACGGGCGTCTCGAGTTGCCGGGGGGTCCAGAAGGCGCCACTTTCATCGGTCCGCTCCGAGACCGGCAGCACGATCTCGCAGAGCAGTCCCTCGGCGCGATAGGAAAGCGAAACCTCGCCGTCATGCGCAGCGAGGCTCTTTGCAATGAGCGTCGTGCCAAAGCCGCGCGTGGTCGGAACCTTGACGGGCGGGCCGCCGCTTTCCTTCCAACGCAGGAGAAACCTGCGATCGCCGTTGGTCTCTACACTCCAGCGCACGGACAACCGGCCGGTCGGAACCGACAGCGAGCCGTATTTGCGCGCGTTGGTGCCAAGTTCGTGCAACACCAGCGCCAGGTGCAGCGCGGGCTGCGGGTCGAGCGTGATCGCCGGACCGGAGAAGGTGATGCGTTCGTCCTCCGCGCCGCCGATCAGGAGCTGGTCGCGCAAGAGCGACAGGACATCGGCGCCCTGCCAGGAGTTGCGGGTCAGAAGGTCGTGCGTATGGGCCAGCGCCTGGATGCGGCCGCTGAAGCTGGCGGCGAAGGCGGCCGGGTCCCTGGCCAAGCGTACCGTCTGGTTGGCGATCGACTGGACCGTGGCCAGCGTATTCTTGACGCGGTGGTTGAGTTCGCTGATCAGAAGACGCTGCAGTTCCTCCGCGCGCTTGCGTTCGGTGATATCGCGCGCGACCTTCGAGGCGCCGACGATGCGGCCGAACCGGTCGTGCACGGGCGAGACGGTGAGCGAGACGTTGATGCGCCGGCCGTCCTTCGCGACACGCTCGGTCTCGAAATGCTCGAGGCGCTCGCCGCGCCGCAGCCGCGCCAGGATGTCATCCTCCTGGCTGTGCAGTTCCGGTGGGATGATGCGCGTGATCGGCTCCCCGATCATCTCCTCGGGGTCATAGCCGAAGATGCGTCTTGCGCCTTCGTTCCACGTCTGGACGATGCCTTCGAGAGTCTTGCTGACGATCGCGTCGGAGGAGGAGGAGACGATGGCCGCCAGATGCGCAGACTCCAGCTCGGCGCGGTAACGGTCGGTGATGTCCACCAGCACGTTGACCGCGCCGGTCATCTTGCCATCCCTGCTATAGAGCAGCGTCGGATATGGCACGCAGCGCACGCGCGTCCCGTTCGGCTGCATGGCGATCAGCTCGGCGCCTTTGACGGCCCGTCTTTCCCGAAGAGTCACGGCCATCGGGCACTCCTCATGGGGCAGCGGGGTGCCGTCCGGCTTGAACAGCCGCCAGGTCACGCACCACTTGTCCACCCCGATCTCCGGTTCCCGTCCCGCCAGCGCGACGGCAGCGGGATTGCAATAGGTGATCGTGCCTTCGGCATCGGTGGTGTAGACGGCCATCGGGAAGGTTTCGAGCACGTCGCGGAAGCGCTGCTCACCTTCGAGCGCACGCTCCTCCGCCTCCATGGTCCGCGTAACATCAAGTGTCGAGCAGCGGGTGCCGACGAATTTCCCGTCTCGGAAGCGCGCGCTCGAGGTGATGTGCACATGTCGGATGGAGCCGTCCTTGGCGCGCAGCCGGGCGGGATACCGGTCCAGGGCTTCGCCGCGGAAAAGCCGGGACAGGATATCCTCGATCACCGGCCCGTCGACGTGAAACTCCGAAATCGCCCGGCCGACATATTCCTCGCTGGTATAGCCGAGCATGTCCAGTTCCGCCCGGTTGGCGCGCGCGATCACGCCGTCGGCGTCGACGATGTGTAAACCGATGCCGGCATTCTCGAAAAAGTCCTCCAGTTCGTCCTTGTTGTCCTGGAGCGCATGGTGGACGCGCTCGAGCTCGCTGATATCCTGGAAGCAGTTCACCGCGCCGACGAACGCGCCGTCGGGATCGAACAGCGGTTCGATGTTGACGAGAACGTGCCGGCGCGTGCCGTCCGGCCGTTCGACGAGGACGTGTTGATCACGCGCGGGCACGGCGATGCGCAGCACGTCCGCCATCGGTGTCTCATCGTGCGGCAGGGGCGTGCCATCGGAGCGGTACAGCTTGTGCGCGCCGCAGAAGCGCTCTTCCGTCTCGCCGATTGCCGGTTCGCGTCCCCAAAGCTCGGCCGCCCGGCGGTTGAACTGCCGGATGAACCCGTCCCGGTCGCAGCAATAGATGCCGATCGGAAGGCCGTTCAGAAATGCCTCGGATCCGAGCGCTCGCCGCATAGCCGTTGCCGCCGGACTGAGTCCGGAGTCGTTCATCGCACTTCCCCCTTCAACCACGCCGATTGGTCCGAACGAGTTCGCCGCGCCTTTGTTCCCTCTCCTTTTAGCGCCGGATGCCTTTTTCGCAGAATGCCCGTCTTTCGGAAAAGTTCAAGGCGCCGGCAGACCGCCGGCTTACAAAACACCCCAGGCGCGGTAGCGGCCCCGGCCGGTGATCTCGCGCACGCCGAGCTCACCGATGAGGTTGAGCGCGCCGCGCTGGGTGACCTTGAGCTCGGCGGCGATGAGCGCGGTGGTGACGACCGGGCGCGACAGGACCAGTTGCGCCAGATGCGGCAGGTGCGAGTGGCGGCGCTTGGTCTTCAGCCGCCTTTCCATCTGCGTCGTGGCGAGCTCCAGCCGGTCGATCTCTTTGAGGCCGGCCCGTGCCGTCTTTTCCAGCGCATCTAGAAAGGCGCGACAGCGCACCCCCGGGTCGGGACTGCGCCGCTCCGCGCGCGGCACCTCGCGCAGGCCGACGGCGAGGGCGGGCAAATGCGCCTTTGCCTTGTCGCACCTGCGCAGGAGCGCGGCGACCAGCAAAGGGCCCAGCCAGTGCTGGCGGTCCAGCGGCCGGAGTGTTTCCCACGCGTCCCAGGCAAGGAAGGCGGTGACGACGGGTGGCAATTCCTCCCCTTTCAGGGCGACGAGCCGCGCACGCCATTGTTCGACAAGCGCCTCCTCGTCATGGTCGGGGTCGCGCAACAGCGCGAAAGCGGCGGGCGAAACCTCCGCCTGGCCGGGATCCGGCTCGGCGGCGGGCAATGGCCAGGGTGCCACAGCCGGTGCGAAGCCCTCATCCCTTCCTGTCGGCTCCTGTCCCGCTCCGGCCAGGGATTGACCCGCCCGGGCCAGGACGGCATCGATCTCGGCCAGTTCATCCGCGAGCGCGTCGTTTTCCGCCGCCTCTGCGCCAAGTGTACCGGCATCCCCCTCTAAAAGCTCCGCTTTCGGGACTGTCGGGGCTGCACCCCCCTCCCCTTCCCGGCGCCTCAGCGCGGCAAGCCCCCCTGACGAGAGCGCCCAGCCCGGCGCCCGGTCGGCGATGCGGCGTCGCGTACGCAAAACGTCATGAGCACGGGTGATCTCGTGCGTCGGTGCCCGTGCATCCATGCGACCGTCATGGAGCACCAGTTCCTCGACGTGGACGAGTTCTCCGTCGAGCCACAGCGCGGCCGCCGCGTCGGCGAAATGCTGCCGGGCGCGAAAGCCATCGCCGCAGGGGCTGTGGGCCACCCGCGTGTCGAGACGCGCCAGGAGATCCTCTGCCCGCGCCAGTGGCTGCAGGACGTGCATGAGGAACTGATCGAGCGATTCGCGGCGCATGAACCGGAAAATAGCACATCATTAACCAGAAGCTAACTGGCTGTTTGCTTCCGTCACTCGGGATCGGCCCAGGGCACCCCTTTCCGGATGTGCGGGTTCCGGATCAGCGGCATTTGCCGCCGCTTCCTTCCGCAGTCGGGCGGAGAGCAAGGCACGCAGCATCGGCTCCGGCGAGAAGCCGCCGATCGCGGCCCGCTTCGAAAGGCTGCGCAGATATGCGCCTGGGGATTTCAGCTCCTCCGCCCGTTCCAGCATGGCTGCGATCACGATGGCCGCATCGATGTCCCCCATGGCATGGCGCGCCTGAAACCAGGCTTCGCCGGAGATGCCGAGCATGGTGCGCACGAGATCTGCTGCCTTTGCGAGATCCCGCCAACCCAAAATGCCGCCCGGCGTGTAATCAGCGATCCCCGGACAAGCGGCAAGGACGGAGGAAAGGGCAACCGCGGGCTGCGGCGCGGGTGTTTGTTTCGGCTCTGGTCCGGCGGGGACCTTTCCGCGTTGACAGCTGTCAACTTTGCCGGAGGAGGTGTCGCACGGGCGGTCGGCGGATTCAGAATCTAACATATTATACTTATAAGATTCTTCTGAATCGGACCTCTCTATATGGCGCTCATTTTGCGCGTCATTGGCGCTCACTTTTCGGGCGTCGGCGCCTTTCACGGGGGTTTCATCCGCGCCGTTGACAGCTGCCAACTCCGGGGCCGGTGCGGTCGATAGCCACGCTTTCTCGACCTCCGCACGCAAGGCGACGAGCTGCGCCTTGCGTGCTTGAAGCGTCTCGGCGCCGGTGTTGCGGCCGAGACGGCCGGAAAGCGCGGCCAGGCGCTCCTCGAACCGGGTGAGGTCGAGAGCCCTTCCCTCCGCGCGCGCTGTCCGCAGGAGGGCTGAGATATCGCGCAGATGAATGGTCACCTCGCTTCTGAGCGCACGGATGGCAGCGGTCCGTGCGCGCGCTTCCGCTGCCAGGCGGGCGATCTCTCCTGCCCGGACGGCGAGCGGCGAAAGGTCGAAGCCGAAGGCGGTCTCGATGCGGCCCTCGGCGTCGCGGCAGGCAAAGCGCTTGCCGTTGGCGCTGTCCCGCCGCAGGACCAGCCCCGCCTCGACAAGGGCGACCAGATGCCGCCTCAGCGTCGCCGGCGCCATGCCGCGTGTGCGCAGGGAAAGCTCCGCATTGGATGGAAAGACGATGAGCGGACGGCTTGCATCGAGCCTGCGTTCGGGAAAGAAGCTCACCAGCGCTTCCAGGACGACAATGGTCCGATCCGACAGTTGAAGTGCTGCGCGCGCCTCGGTGACGGCGCGAATGAGTTGCCATTTGTCATGGCCGTCTTTTCCGCCCTGCTTCGAAGGCTGGGCTTGCGCTGCCGCACCCTGATCACGCAACGCCTGGCGGGCCCGAATCACCCGTTCGCTCACCGCAAATTGGGCACGAACCAACCCTTTCCCGCCAAATGGCGAGACGGCAAATCTCTCCGACATGTCTCCTGCCTTTCAATAGGCAAGAAAAAGCCGTCACCGGAGCGCGCCGATGCTTGACATTACCGGTCGGAAGTGATTCTTTCAGATTGCTACATCGAAAGGGGCTTCCGGAATGGCGACGTTCTGGGGGCCTTTTTCTTGCGCGGTTTTCCTCTTCGCTGACTTCCTCTCTTCACTCCGATCTCCGCCGCGGCCGGGCCGCCGGCGGTATGGCTATTTCTTCACGTTGCGCTCCTTCTCGAAGCGGCCGGCCAGCTCCGGCAGGCGCTCGGCAATGTAATCGGCAAGCCCCGGCCAGGCCGCTTCGTCGAACTCCAGCTTCGGCCTTCTGCCCGTACGCAGATGCGCCAGCACCCTGCCCTTGCCGTCCGCGATCTGTCGCGGCGTCTGTCTTTCCGTGCGTGCCGCCTGTCGCCGTGACACCCGTTCGAAGACGCGGTTGAAGCGCTGGTCCGTGGAAAGCTGCCTGAAACCTTCCGATGTGATCTCGTCGTCGGCGATCACCTCGGCGGCTTCGCGCTTCAGGAGTTCGGCCAGTGCCATCCAGCGCTCGCGGCCGGCCTTCGGCGCGGGGCCGATCGCCGCGGCGATGCGGCCGGGCACTGCGCCGGCAACGGCAAGCAGGCGGGTGATGTCGGCCTTGTGAACGGAAAGCGCGCGCTGGGCGACGCTGCGGTCGAAGCCGTAGCGGATCAGCGCCTGGGCGAAGAAGGCGCGCTCGATGAAGGAAAGATTGCGTCGCTCGCTGTTCTCCTTGCCCTGGGCGAGCACCAGTTCCTCGTCGGCCAGCCGGCGCACGACCGCCATGACCGGCTGATTGAGCCGGGCGGCAGCGCGCACGCGCCGATGGCCGTAGGCGACCTGATAGCGCTCCGGCTTTTCGGGATGCGGACGGACGAGCACCGGCACCTGCTGGCCGTTGTCGCGCATGCTTTCGACCAGCGCCTCGAAGTCCTCGTTGCCCGTTTCCTCACCGCTCAGGCGATCGCGCACCGGCGAGGGATCGATCAGGTCCGGCGCGATCTCGACGACGCGTTCCCCCTTGGCGAGACTTTCCTTGATGGCGCGCGCCTCGTCGATCTCGCGCGACATCGTGTCGAGCGAAAGCCCCATCGCCTTGACGGCGCCGGAGGCGCTGCGCGGCGGCGTGGCGGATTTCGTCTCTGGCGCGGGTTCCGCCGGTGCCGGCCGGGGCTCGGCGTCGGCGCGCTGGGAAGAGGCTTCGCCGGGCAGGGGCCCGCCGCCGAAAAGCGCCTTCAGGTGGTCCTTGCGCTTGCTCATGCGCCGCCTCCCTGATTGCGGCCCCAGGCCTCCAGCATGAGGCCCTCGATCTCCGTGTTGACGGCTGTCAACGCCTCCATGGCGCGGTCGTAGGTGGTGCGGGTGAAGCTGTCGCGGCCAACTTCGTATAGCGTCTGCTTGGTCAGGCCGGCGTCGGAGATCGCCGTCGACTTGACCATCGGCGCCGTCAGCACCCGCTCGCCGAACTGCGAGCGCAGGAAGCCGACGATCTGCGTCTGCGGGCCGTCATTGGGCTCGTAGCGCGTGACGAGGTAGCGCAGGAAATCGAAATTGAGCGTACCGCCCGCCGCGCGCACAACCGACAGAAGGTCAGCGGTCATGTAGAGGAACTGGCTCATGGACGCGACGTCCAGCATCTGCGGATGCACGGTGACGATGACCGAGGTGGCCGCGCACAGCGCCGAGAGCGTCAGAAAGCCAAGCTGCGGCGGGCAGTCGATGACCACCACGTCATAGTCGTCCGCAACACTCGCCAGCGCCGCCTGGATGCGGGCGAAGAAGAACCCGTCCGGGCCGGAGCCCGCCTGCCGCTCGGCCAGCATGCGTGGGGTGGTGTGCTCGAATTCGTGCAGTTCCAGATTGCCGGGAACGAGGTCGAGCCCGTCGAAATAGGTCTTGCGCAGGATCTCCGACAGCGGCCGACGCTCATCGTCATAGCGGATCGCGCCGTAAAGGGTGTCGTTGCCGGACAAATCGATTTCCGGCTGGTAGCCGAAGAGGGCGGAAAGGGAGGCTTGCGGGTCGAGGTCGACCGCCAGCACGCGATAACCGGCAAGCGCCAGATGCTGCGCCAGATGGGCGCTGGTGGTGGTCTTGCCGGAGCCGCCCTTGAAATTGGTGACGGCGATCACCTGGAGATGCTCGCTTTCGGGCTCGCGCCATTTCACATAGGAGCGGGCCTTGGGCAGGTTGCCCTTGGCGCGGGCCTGTTCGGCCAGATGCCGGCGCAGGGCGTTGATGTCGGCCAGCGAATAGAAGCGCCGCCCGCCCGAACCCGTCTCCGGCTGCGGGCCCTCGCCGGCGATCGACAATTGGCGCAGATAGCCGTCGGAGACGCCGATCAGCCGCGCCGCTTCGCCGCTGGTGAACGTGCGCAGCGCCTTCTGTGAGGCGGGAGGGAAGACGCGGTCGCGCAGCACACGCAGCTGGCCCGACAGAAGCGCCGCATCGGCGGCGATGCGTTCGTCGGCTGCCGGTGTCTGCGCCTCCGTCCGTCCCGCATTCTTGTTCAACATTCGCCTTCCTCCGGCCTTTCTCCTGTCCGGCGGCGGCAAAACCCACCCCGCCGGTCGACACCCGTCAACCGAACACAGCTTACCGGCACGCAACGAAGCGGGGATAAATTTTCCCCGGGCCGCTCACAAAACGGCAACCCCTCTACGCACCGCTACACTAACGCGATTCGCCCCGAACGGGCGAGCCGCCTACGCCGGCCACCGGACATGCTCCCGAAAGGGCGCTCACCGGGAAAAACCGGCACTAACGAGGCAAAGCCGCCATTGATGGCTTTTGCAATCGGTTACGCTATGGGACCTCAAAGGCGGCTTTTTCCGTAGCTATTGGAATAGCCCCTGCCGATTCCGTCAAGAAATTTTTGGTTAACAAGAGGTTAACGCGTTCCGGCCGGTGCCGGAACGCGCGGAAAGCCATTGAATTTACGGGGAACTTCCGGGGAGGGGAGGGCGCGCGGGGCTTCGTCCGATCCTCGCAGCGCGCTTGCTAAAGTCCGTGCATCACCTCCGCCGTGATCTCGAAGGAGCGCAGCCGCGCCCTATGGTCGTGGATCTGTCCGGTGAGAATCACCTCGTCCGGCCGGTAGCGTTCCAGGAAATCCGCAATCGTCCGGCGGACCGTCTCCGGCGATCCGGCGGCGGTGCAGGACAGCGCGTGGTCGATCGCCGGCAGCATGGCGGGATCGATTCTTTCGGAAATTTTATCCACGGGGCGGGGCAGGGGACCTGGCCTCCCAGTACGCAGATTCGCGAAGGCCTGCTGCATGGAGGTCTTGAGGTAGAGTCCCTCCTCGTCCGTCTCGGCGGCGAAGGCGTTGAGCGCCAGCATGAAATACGGCTTTTCCAGATGGGGCGAGGGACGGAAGGTCTGACGGTAGACGGCCAGCGCCTCGTCGAGGGCTGCCGGCGCGAAATGCGATGCGAAAGCGTAGGGAAGGCCGAGTTGCGCGGCAAGCTGCGCGCCGTAGAGGCTGGAGCCCAGGATCCAGACAGGCACGCGGGTGCCGGAACCGGGGATGGCGCGCACCTTCTCGTCCGGTTGCGACGTGTCGAGATAGGCGATCACCTCCTGCACGTCGCGCGGAAAGCCCTCGCCCTGGTCGAGCCCGCGCCTCAGCGCGCGTGCGGTCGCCATGTCGGTGCCGGGCGCCCGGCCGAGCCCGAGATCGATGCGGTCTGGGTGGAGCGTTGCCAGCGTGCCGAACTGCTCGGCCACCATCAGCGGCGCGTGGTTGGGCAGCATGATCCCGCCCGCACCGACACGGATGCGCTTTGTGCCCGCGGCCACATGGGCGATCAGCACCGCCGTGGCCGCGCTGGCGATCCCCGGCATGTTGTGATGCTCGGCAAGCCAGAAGCGGTTATAGCCCCACGCCTCGGCACGGGTGGCAAGGTCGGACATGTTGGCGAGTGCGTCGGCGGCCGAGGCGCCCTCGGCGATGGGGGCGAGGTCGAGAAGCGAGAAAGGCGTCATGGCGGGCTCCATCATGGCTGGTCCCGTCCATATGGCCATGATCGATGACCCGCCCAAGGGTGGAGGATAGACGAAGAGGCCCGTGCACGGCGGAAGCGCCCAGTCCGAGTAACGGAAGAAAATGCCGACTTTGCTTCCAGATAAAAGGTGCCGCCGCGCGGCCGCAGGCGACGAAGGGGCGGGCCAACAGAGTGGGTAAGATGAGCGACGTTCGTCTCCAGGGACGTCATCCCGGCCGAACGAAGCGAAGCGGAGAGAGGGCCGACATCCATTCCCCGGTGCTTTCACCGGCGAAACCGTCCCGGAATGAATCCCGGACAGCCTGCGCTGTCGCTATGGCTTCCGGGATGACGATCTTGCCTGTCTCATTCGTCAACGCAGCAAGAAAGCTTCTCACATGCGTTTGCCCTGCCGGCGCAAAAGACCGGCTCAACGCCAGCGGGCAAGCCAGCCGAGCCCGTCCTCCGTCGTTCCCCGCGGTCGGTATTCGGCGCCGAAATGGCCCTGATACCCGCTTTCCGCCAGTGCGGGCAGCAGCGTGGCGTAATCCACGTGGCCATGGTCGGGCTCGCTACGGTCGGGCACGGCGGCGAACTGCACGTGGCCGATGAGGGCGCGATGGGCGGTGAATTCCTCCAGCACCGGCTTGCCGGACCGCCCGACATGATAGCAGTCGAACATGATGCGGATATTGTCGCGGGCCGCCTCGCCGATGAGCCTTGCGGCCAGCGCGTTGTCGGTCAGGAAGTAGCCCGGCACGTCATGGCTGTTGAGCGGCTCCAGAAGGATGGTCGTCTTCATCGGCGCTGCCCGGTCGGCCGCGTAGCGCAGATTGCCGATGAAGGTGGCGCGGGCATCCGGATGGTCCGTCTTGCCCGCCATGACGTGGACCGACGCGGCGCCGATCTCAGCCGCGTAGGCGAGCGCCCGGTCGATCGCGGCGCGGGCGTCCTTCTCTCGGCCGGGCAGGGCGGAAAGGCCGAACTCTCCGGCCTCCGGGTCCCCACGCGTCGTGTTCAGGCCGAGAACCGGCAGCGCGCTTCCGGCCAGCGCTTGCCTGAGGAGCGCGGGCTCGACCGCATACGGCCAGTGCAGCTCGACTGCGTCGAAGCCCGAACGCGCCGCCGCGCGTACAGCCTGGGGGAGGGGCCGTTCGTTCCAGAGGAAGCCGAGATTGGCCGAAAAGCGGATCCTCATCATCCTCAATCCGATTCGATGTCGATATGGTCACCAGACCGCGGACGTCTTCCGGCCTCCGCATGTCGGGAGTCGTGTCGCAGCGGGGAGGGCGCTCGGTGGCGTAGCCGGCCGGAGGTCATGCCGGATACGCCTGCCGAGCGGATCTGAATGCGGCGGCGCGTCAGGCGCGCCGTGGCCCGCGCCTCACAGGCCGTAGCAGTTCGCGTAGAATGTCACGGTCGCGGGCCAGTCGGAGAACATGCCGACGATCCCGACGTCCTGCGCCAAAACGTGCAGCACGTTGTAATAGTCCGCATCGCTGTCGATCACGTCCTCGACCGACTGGAAATACCAGCCGCCGCCATCGGCAAGCGGCCCGGAGCGCTCGAGCGACCAGGAGATTATGGTGAGGCCTGCTTCCTTCGCCGCCTCGGCATAGGCCGACGGGACGATTTCTCCGGCCTCGTTCGTGGTGATGAGCATCCAGATCGGCGGCGCGATGTAATTCACGCCCATGTCGGCCAGCTCCTGCATCGTCGGCTTGAAGGACGCGGGATCGTTCGGATCGATCAGCCCTTCGTCATCGTCCGACGCTTCGTAGCGGTCATCGAGATAGACCGCCTGTTCGCCATATGCGGTGTTGTCGATCCAGTATTGGATGTCGCTCAGGTTGAAGCTCTGCGGCCAGACGTCCTCCGGCGGCACGCCGGCCGCCTCATATTCGTCGACGAGTTTTTGCGCGTAGTCTTCCTGGCTGAAGCCGTCGAAAGGCATCTCGACCGAGGGGGCCTTCAGTTCGGGCGTGAACTTGGCGCCGAGCGACTTGAAGAGCTCAATCGACTCGGCGTGCGTCATCAACTCGGCGCCGTCGGCATAAAGCGTCGTGCGGAAAGGCGCCGTGCCGCCCAGAAAGGCCTCTGCCGTTTCGGCTGTCGGGTCCGAGGAGTCCATCTTGGGCTTGAGCGTCCTGAATTCCTCGAGCGTTATGTCGGAGGTGCGGCACTCGGCCGTGGCTTCGGTCTCTCCCGAGGCCGGCGTGAAGGGCTGGGTGCACTTTGCGTTCAGGTCGGTGGTCACGATGTCGGTCGTGGTGTGGAGATCGTTCTGCGCATGCCGGCAGACGAGTTCTTTGTCCTTGGTGAAGGTCACGTCGCATTCGAGGATGCCGGCGCCCTGACGCGCCGCCGCGAGGTTCGACTGGACCGTATGCTCGGGGAACATGAGCGGCGCGCCGCGGTGACCGATCGAAAAGTCGGTCCGCTCGGGCGTTTGTGCCAGGCAGCCGGACAATTTGTCCTTCAGCTCGCCCTCTTCGAGCTTGTCCACCAGATATGCCGGACGCTGGCCATAACTCATGGCCGGATCGCCGACCGCGCTCGTAGAGACGAAGCCCGTCGCCGGCAAGGCCACGGCGAGCGACAGCAAGAAAGCCCGTTTCATGGTTTCTCCTCCCATTTTTGAAGACATAAAATGTTGAAATGAAGCGCCCCAACGCTTCCACGACAAGGACATCAAAAGCATTGTCCTTGGCGGCGTCCATGAGACGGAGCAAGCCATCGCGTCCGAAAACCGAGGCGCCCGATCTTGCGCGGTCTTCAAACGTGCCCACAACCAAGAGATCGTGTTGCTCGGCATGCTTCTGACAGAGCGCTATCTGATCATCGATGGAGCGCTCATTTTGAAGGTCGGTCGAAAATCTGGCGTAGATTGCCGCTCGCTTTTTCATCGCATGCGCTCCTTATCAGATCCAGCGCATGATCTTCTCGTGCGGCCAGACGCGCAAGTACCCGCGCAAGCTTGAGAATTGCACCGTCAGAATCTCCGTTCAAGTCCTCCTGTGCGTGAGGCGCTGATCCAGCTTTCTCATTGGAAGAGCTTCCTGTTGAGCTATCGGAAGATGCGCGAGCCATGTACTAAAATGAGCAGCATAGCTGGCGATTTCGGTAGGGGTTGTCAGCCAATTTGGTCCGACATCAGGCACGGTCAATTTGCTAAAATTGGCCGTGTTTGGCCTGTGCCTGCGCCAGGTTCACCAGTGACCAAGTGTACGTAAGGGCATATTCATTTGCTATCCGTTTGGTGCGGGCTTTTCGCATAAGCAGCGGATAGCGTGATTGTGCCGAGCGACGCATGAACCAGTTTTTGCTAGGCCGCAACAGAGGTGAGTATTGTCATTTGCAGGTTCAAATCCTGCCCCCGCAACCACATCCTACGCTACACTATCCCAGAGTGGCCGAAAGCTGCGATCTGGTTTGCTAGAGCACTACGCTCTGCAGAACGCAACGATAACAGGCGCGTAGCAGCTTTTCCGCTTTGCGCGCGCTCTCGGACCTCAAGCCATGTTGGCAGACCTCCAAAAGCCGACGATGCCTACGACCCATCCAATTATTTCGGCAAATGCGTTCCAATCCCGTCTCATCCGCCGACTGCCTCGGCCTAAGAGCCTCCAACAAGCTGTGGTCGGTTGACCGGCTCGAGGGCCGTCAGCCGCGACAGACTCGCCAGTGTTGCACGCGGCTGACGGTGGCCGCAAGACGCGGTTCTCGAGCGCGATGTGACTCTCGGTGGAACGCTGGCGGCGCAGGGCCACAATGCAGTGAGCCGCCGTCGGATCGTGAATAGCGGACTTCGTCCTGGGCCGTTACGTTCGGGCGTGCTCCTCGGCCTTAAAGCGCTCGACCCCACGCGCGATGATCTTCGGGGACGCACCATCGCTCAGCAACACGTGCCTCGATGACCGACAGCGCCATCTCGTCTCGACGCCCCGGGGCGTCAGACGGCATCTGAGCGAATAGCAAGCCGTGCACCGTTGCAGCAGTCTGCGCGCCGCGCGGTGGCGCTGAACCAGTTAGCGTGACGAAGAACATACGTTTTCATGGACCGCAATCTGGGGCAGACCTATTCCGGTTCACGCGGACGAAGCGGGCGCCGTCAGTTCTTTCCGTTTCTCCGAAACAACAGGAAGCCGAATGAACAACAACGCTGAACTCGAACAATCCGACCGCGGCTATCCGACAGGCATGGTCCTGTGGCTTCTTCGTGCGGAAGCGCTGGCGGTGTTCGCAGCAAGCACCGCGCTTTTCTTCTTGTCTGGCGGAGAACTCTGGGTGTTCGCGATCCTGTTCTTTGCACCCGACCTCAGTCTTGTCGGCTATGCGGCAGGCAAAAAGGAAGGCGCAGTTCTCTACAACGCTGTCCACAGCTATGCCCTTCATTCCGTTCTGGCCGTCGCCGGTGTTCTGACCGGCCTGGCAATTCTCTGGCAGATCGCCCTGATATTCGTATCCCATGCCGCCTTCGATCGGAGCCTGGGCTACGGGCTGAAATACGCTGCCGGCTTCCGCCACACCCACCTCGGGCCGATCGGCAAGTCTGCCCCCAAGCTACAGCTGAATTCGCTCAACGAGGAGAAGTAGGATGGAAAAGCCGGAATTCATCGTCACGCCGGGTTTTGGCGAGACCTTTCGCAACAACCTGCACTTCTCGACCGCCGTACGGATTGGGAACCGCGTGGAGACATCCGGCCAGGGCGGATGGAACGACGATCTGGATATTCCAGAGGCGATTGAGGACGAGATTACCACAGCGTTCAACAATATCGCCCGTGTTCTGGCGCAGGCCGGCGCGTCCTGGCGTCAGGTCGTCCATGTGAACACCTACCATGTCGGCGGCTTTCCGCCCCTCGTCAACGAGACGATCGTCCGTCTGTACCGGCATCATATGCCGGACCATGCGCCGATCTGGACGCAGCTCGGCGTCGAGGCGCTGGGGCTCCCCGCGATGCGCTTTGAAATGCGAGTGACCGCCATCATCGACTAGGATCGCTTCCGTCGACCCGGCGATCTGAATCGGAAATCCTGGTCAGGGCGGCACCGCAGCTTCAAGTCGGCAAGAGCCCGCAAGATTGGCACCTTCATAGCAGTTTCTGCGCCGCAGCAATCAAGCACGGGCACTAGAGTAAGCCTCCTAACGCCGACCTGCCTGTAAGCCGCGCGCCACCCGATGCCTCTGTGGCAGCGGTGCTTGCAACCCGCGCCAGTCCTTCAGTGCCGGCTGGAGCTTAGACCTCAAGTATCTCACCGGAGATCGATCCATGGGCCAGCTTCACCCTTACATCCTTTCACTGGTCGTCGGTCTCGGGATCGGCGTGGTCTACGGCCTGGTGTCGGTCCGTTCACCGGCTCCACCCATTATCGCCTTGCTTGGTCTGTTGGGAATGCTTGCAGGTGAAGCGGGTGTCCAGTGGTTGAAGGGCCATGCGAACCTCGTCCAGGCGGTCCTGCACGAAAAATCCTTCGCCCATCACGGCGCCGACGAGGTAGCGAAGAAAGGCGACGCCGCCTGAGGCGCACCAATCCGTTCTCCAATCACATAAAAGCGAGCGCAGATGTCCAGCAAACTGGAAGTCCTAACCCCTCAGAACAGCCAGCTTATCTTCATCGATCAGCAGCCGCAGATGGCCTTCGGTGTCCAGTCCATCGATCGGCAGACCCTGAAGAACAACGTCGTAGGCCTCGCCAAGGCGGCGAAGGCCTTCGGGATTCCGACGACGATCACGACGGTTGAGACCGAAAGCTTTTCGGGGCCGACCTTTCCCGAGCTGCTTTCGGTGTTTCCCGAGGCTCCCATCCTGGAGCGTACATCGATGAACTCCTGGGATGATCTGAAGGTCCGTGAGTCTTTGGCGGCCAATGCCGCCGACGGGCGCAAGAAGATCGTTGTGTCGGGTCTCTGGACCGAAGTCTGCAACCTGACCTTCGCGCTCTCCTGCCTCGCCGACACCGACTACGAAATCTACATGGTGGCCGACGCCTCGGGCGGGACGTCGCTCGACGCGCATAACCGCGCCATGGACCGCATGGTTCAGGTCGGGATCGTCCCGGTGACCTGGCAGCAGGTCCTCCTGGAATGGCAACGCGACTGGGCGCGGCGCGACACATACAATGATGTCATGGCGATCGTGACGGAGCATGGCGGCGCATACGGCATGGGGGTCGATTACGCTTATACCATGGTCCACAAGGCTCCCGAGCGCGCGGCGCACGGCCCGGTCGTCGCGCCTAAACCGGCGGCCTGAATGATGTGATCGGGCTGGACCGGCCGCCCCGCCGGAAGCAGCCGCCGGGTCTGCGCGCACGGGCGCAGCCTTGTTCCCACGCTAGCCGTCGCATCGCCGTCCGCTTTTCGACGATGCGGCTGCGGCTCGTTGCTCGCGGATTCGATGTGCTGCGAAGGAGAAAACCATGACCGCCAACGATCTGATCGTCGTCAACGCCAAGGTGACGACTCTTGATCGGCAGAACCCCTCGGCCGATGCGATAGCCATCCGAGACGGCAGGTTCGTTGCCGTGGGCCCAGAAGCCGACGTGCGCGCTTCCGCGCCAAACGCCGAGGTGATCGACGCGAAGGGGCGCCGGCTCATTCCGGGGCTGATCGACAGCCACACCCATGTGATCCGCGGCGGGCTGAACTACAATATGGAGCTTCGCTGGGACGGCGTCCCATCGCTTTCCGATGCGATGATGATGCTCAAGCGGCAGGTCGATCGCACCCCCGCGCCGCAATGGGTGCGCGTTGTCGGTGGCTTCACCGAACACCAGTTCGCCGAAAAACGGCTCCCGACTCTCGAAGAAATCAATGCGCTCGCGCCGGATACGCCCGTCTTCATTCTGCATCTGTACGATCGCGCACTGCTCAACGCGGCCGCCTTGCGTGTGGTCGGCTATACGAAGGACACGCCCAATCCTCCCGGCGGCGAGATCGTCAGGGATGGCGCCGGCAACCCCACCGGCCTGCTGCTGGCGCAGCCCAATGCGACGATCCTCTATTCGACGCTGGCCAAGGGACCGAAGCTGGATCCCGAGTACCAGATCAATTCGTCCCGCCATTTCATGCGCGAGTTGAACAGTCTTGGAGTGACCAGCGTGATCGACGCCGGCGGGGGCTTCCAGAACTATCCTGACGACTATGAGGTCATCGAAAAACTTCACGCTGACGGCCAGATGACGGTCCGCATCAGCTACAACCTCTTCACCCAGAAGCCAAAGGAGGAGCTCGCGGACTTCTCCTCCTGGGCAAAGCAGGTCTCGCCCGGGCAGGGCGACGAGGTCTACCGCCACAACGGCGCCGGCGAGATGCTCGTCTATTCCGCAGCCGATTTCGAGGATTTCCGCGTCGAGCGGCCGGATATGCCGCCAAACATGGAAGACGACCTGGAGCCCGTCATACGTCTCCTCGCAGAAAACCGCTGGCCCTGGCGGCTCCACGCCACTTACGATGAAACGATCGATCGTGCGCTCGACGTGTTCGAGAAGGTCAATCGCGACGTTCCGCTGCAGGGGATCAACTGGTTTTTCGACCACGCCGAGACGATCAGCGACCGTAACATCGACCGTATCGCCGCCCTCGGCGGCGGCATTGCCGTGCAGCACCGCATGGCGTTCCAGGGCGAGTACTTCGTCGAACGCTATGGGGCGAAAGCCGCCGAGCGCACGCCGCCGATCCGCCGGATCATGGAAGCAGGCGTTCCGGTTGGAGCCGGCACTGACGCCACCCGCGTCGCCAGCTACAATCCATGGGTCTCGCTGTCGTGGCTCGTGACTTCGAAAACCGTTGGTGGCCTCGCGCTCTATCCGCAGCACAATCGCCTCGACCGCGAGACCGCGTTGCGGTTGTGGACCGAAGCGAACACCTGGTTTTCCAATGAGGAAGGCAGGAAAGGCCAGATCAAGGCCGGGCAGCTCGCTGACCTCGCCGTGCTGTCCGGCGATTACTTTTCCGTGCCGGAAAGCGACATCGTCCACCTGCGATCCGTTCTCACCATTCTCGGCGGCAAGGTCGTGCATGGAGACGGCGAATACGAGCGGCTCGCACCGGATCTTCCCGCTGCGATGCCGCACTGGTCGCCGGTCGCCACCTTCGGTGGCTACCACAAGACGAAGGAAGCCCGCACCAAGCTGATGATGAATTGTGGTTGCAGCAATTTCTGCACGGTGCATGGCCATGACCATGCCGCCGCTCTTGGCACGCAGCTCCCAGTCTCCGACGCCCGCACTTTCTGGGGTGCCCTCGGATGCGGTTGCTGGGCCGTCTGACCTCTGCAGCCACTTCGACGCGCGCCAATGCGATCTGCGCCGTCTGCCACGCGCCTGACAGGAACAATGCGCTGAGATCTCCCACCAAGGGTGGATGAAGGGAATGGTCATGAGCGAACTACGGCAAGAGATTGCAGCTGAAACATCCGGGCCGCTGGGTTTCCCGGTTTTCCGGGCTCTGTGGATAGCGACCATCGTCTCCAATGTCGGCACATGGATGCACGATGTCGGCGCTGGCTGGCTGATGACTTCGCTGTCGCCAAGCCCGTTGCTGGTTGCGTTGGTTCAGGCGGCGACGACGCTGCCGATGTTCCTGCTTGCCCTGCCGGCCGGAGCGCTGGCCGACATCATCGACCGGCGCAAGATGCTGCTGACGGCTCAGCTGCTCGGCCTATTCGCAGCGGCTATGCTGGCCTTCCTGACATTCTACAACCTCGTCACGCCCGAAGTGCTGCTGGCCGGAACCTTCATGCTCGGCATTGCCGCGGCGCTCAGTGCCCCGGTGTTCCAGGCAATCGTGCCTGAGCTGGTGGACAAGCAGGCCCTACCGGACGCCGTTGCGCTGAACAGCCTCGGGGTCAACATCTCACGCGCCATCGGACCCGCGCTCGGCGGCGTCGTCGTCGCGCTTGCCGGCACCTCGGCCGTGTTCGCGTTGAACGCGCTTTCAGTGGTGGGCGTTTTGGCGGTGCTGTTCACCTGGAAGCGTCCTGAAGCCGTTCACAATCTCCCACCCGAACACTTCTTCGGGGCACTGAAGGCCGGCTACCGCTACACGCGGCATTCTCCGGCGATGCGTCTCGTGCTGGTAAGGGCGGTGGGCTTTTTCGTGTTCGCGAGCGCTCTCTGGGCAATGCTGCCGCTCATCGCGCGACACGGACTTGGCCTGGATGCAGCCGGCTACGGAGTTCTTCTTGGCTGCATGGGCGCGGGGGCGGTGCTGGGCGCGATCCTGCTGAAGCGATTGCGCAAAGCGGTTTCCGCCAACACGATATCCGCCGCGGCCACACTGCTTTATGCGCTGGCGATGCTGGGGCTCGCTCTGGTCTCCAATCCGTGGATTGCCGGTGTCGTCTTGTTCGCCGCCGGCCTCGCCTGGATCGGCATGCTGACATCGCTCAACGTCGCCGCTCAGATGGCCTCTCCGGGATGGGTGAAGGCACGAGCGCTGGCCGTCTACCTGCTGGTATTTCAGGGCGCGATGACTGGCGGAAGTGTGCTGTGGGGCTCGCTCGCTTCAAGCACCAGCGTCGCCACGGCGCTGGTGGTCGCGGCCGTCGGACAAGCGGTGGCGCTGCTCCTCGCTCTCTACTGGCGGCTGCCGCAGGATTCGGCCAGCGATCTGGCGCCCTCGAACCATTGGGCGGAACCGGTCGTCTCCGTCCAGCCGGCAGGGGATCGCGGTCCCGTTCTTATCGAGATCGAATATCGCGTAGACCCTGCACGCCTGGCCGAATTTGTCGCTGCATTGCGCAAATTCCATTCTGTAAGACAGCGCGACGGAGCGATCCGCTGGGATGTATGGGAGGATGCGGCCGAGGAAGGGCGCGTGGTCGAAAGCTTCGTCGTCGAAAGCTGGATTGAGCATCAGCGCCAGCACAGCCGGGTAACGCGTACCGACCAACTCGATCAGGAAATGATAAACGCGTTCCATGTCGGTGATCAGCCGCCACTGGTACGTCATCTGCTGCGTCCGGCCTGACCGACAGAACGCCGAATCAAACGACCTTTTCACACCGCCGGCTGGCGACGGGGCCTCATGCCTGCGCTCGGCACCCTGTTTTTCGCGGCAGGAGATTGCCCGCAAGATCGGCACCTGGAAAGCAGCTTCTGCGCCGCGAAATGTGTGCCCGCTCGCTATGCTTCAAATCGTGAAGCAATGAACCGCTCGCGTTCAAGGTGGAGCACGAGCAGACGCGAAAGCCGCCTGCCTCTCAAGCCGGAGGCGATACCACCGCCGCGAGGCCCTATTCCCGCGCGGCAGAGCCCCACCGACCACCACGGAGAAATGCAATGGCAACCATCACCACATCAGACGGCACCACCCTGTTCTACAAGGATTGGGGGCCGAAGGACGCCCAGCCGATCATGTTCCACCATGGCTGGCCGCTCAGCGCCGACGACTGGGACAACCAGATGCTGTTCTTCCTCTCGCATGGCTATCGCGTGATCGCGCATGATCGCCGCGGCCATGGCCGGTCCGACCAGACCGACTTGGGCAACGACATGGATACCTATGCCGCGGACGTGGCCGAGATCGCCAAGGCGCTCGATCTGCGCGACGCGGTACACATAGGCCATTCGACCGGCGGCGGCGAAGTCACGCGTTATGCGGCGCGCGCCGAACGCGGCCGTGTGGCCAAGGCCATTCTGATCGCCGCGATCCCGCCGGTGATGGCTCAGTCCGACGCCAACCCGGACGGCGTTCCGATGGAGGTCTTCGACGGGTTGCGCTCCGCCCTGGAGGCAAACCGCGCGCAGTTCTACCGTGATCTGCCGAGCGGACCCTTCTATGGCTTCAACCGGGAGGGTGCGAAGGTCAGCCAGGGCCTGATCGACAATTGGTGGCGCCAGGGCATGAGCGGCGGCGCCAAGGCGCATCATGACTGCATCGAAGTGTTTTCGGAGACCGACTTCACGGAGGATCTGAAGGCACTCACCGTTCCCGTGCTGATCATCCATGGCGAGGACGATCAGATCGTGCCGATCGAGAACGCGGCTCAAAAGGCGATCAAGCTCGTCAGGGACGGCACGCTGAAGACCTATCGCGGCCTTTCTCACGGCTTGTTCGCCACGCATCCGGATGTGGTAAACCCCGATATGCTGGCCTTCATCCGCGCCTGACATGCCTTCGCAATAGATGAACGGCGGTCGCGCCCACCGCGACCGCCGAAAGCGCAACTCCGTACGTCTCCTTCGCACCGTCGCTGGCGCGAGGTTACACTGCCGGAAAGACGCGGCTTTCAGCGGGAGTTTGTTCGGCGCCGTCGGAAGCGTTGGCAATCGGTGCTCGGAGCGCAAAGATAAGGCATGAACCATGAATGTCGTGAGGATCGCGATCGCCGGTTTCGGGGGAGTGGGCCGCGCGACGGCCAATCTTCTCCTCGCCCGCCGCGCTCGCTACCGGCAGGTCCATGGAGCGAACATTCGCCTCGTCGCGGTCTGCGGTTCGCGATCCGGACTGGCCGACGCAAGTGGTCTCGAAGCGGAGCGCCTGGATGCGCTCGAGCCGGGTCTGTCGGGCCCGGCATTCATCGAGGCGAGCGGCGCGGACATTCTCATCGAGGCGGGGCCGAGCGACTTTCGCACCGGCGGCCCCGGCCTCGCCTATATCCGTTCCACCCTCTCGGCGGGGCGCGACGCGATCGTGATATCCAAGGGCGCACTGGTCCACAGCGGACCGGAGTTGCTGGCCCTGGCGCGATCCTCGGGCGCGATGCTGAAACTCAGTGGCGCAGCGGCGTCCGCGCTGCCGACGATCGACCTCCTCGAGCACAGCCTGAAAGGCTGCGAGGTGCTCGAAATCGAGGGCATACTGAACGCCACCACCAACTACCTGCTCGATGCGATGATGAACCAGAACCTCGGCTTCGACGAGGCGCTGGCGCGCGCCCAGGCGGGCGGTTTCGCAGAAGCCGACCCGCGCAACGATACCGAGGGCTGGGACACCGCCAGCAAGCTCATCCTCATCGCCAATTTCGGCCTGGATGCCGCCCTGACGATGGACCATCTGGTCGTCGAGGGCATTCAGTCCATTGCGGCGAGCGATATCGAAACGTGGAGAAAGCAGCGTCTCGTTCCCAAGCTCGTCGGGAGCCTCATCCGGACGGACGGCGCGACGCGGGCGGCCGTTGGCATCCGCACCTACCCGGCGGCCGATCCGCTCGCGCATGTGTCGGGAAAGAACAAGGCGATCCGGATCACCACGGACGCGATGGGCGAGACGATCGCCATCGGGTCCGGAACCGAGCCGCTCGCCACAGCGGCCGCCGCGCTCAAGGATCTCGAACACATCCTGACGGCAAGAGCGGCTGGGGTCACTCAAGGTTCAGGAGGAGAAGCATGACAGGCAGGACCGCGCAGGCCATTCGCCATATCGGCTTCGAGGACCTGGGCAGCTTCGCGGTCCCGTTGCAGGAGGCCGGCTACGACATCGAATATATCGATATCGCGGAGCGCGATCCGGCGGCGCTCGACCCCCTCGGCCCCGATCTCCTCGTGGTTCTGGGCGGCCCGATCGGCGTTTACAACCACGATGCCTATCCGGTCGTCACCAGCGAGATACAACTGCTGCGGGTACGGCTCGCGGCCGACCGGCCGACGCTTGGCATATGCCTCGGCGCGCAACTGATGGCGGCAGCCCTCGGTGCGCGTGTCTATCCGGGTGCGGCCAAGGAGATCGGCTGGTCGGCACTCGATCTGTCGGACGCGGCCGCGCCCAATCCTCTCGCCGTGCTGCGCGACGTTCCAGTGCTTCACTGGCATGGCGATACGTTCGACCTGCCGGAATGCGGCACTCTCCTCGCATCTACCCCGCTCTGCGCAAACCAGGCCTTCTCGCGCGGATCGAATGTGCTCGGCCTCCAATTCCACCCGGAAGTTCTGGGCGCGAGGTTCGAGCACTGGCTTCTGGGCCACGCCAATGAACTAGTCACAGCAGGTATTAGCCCCATTACGCTGCGCCGCGATGCTCGGCGCTATGCCAGCAGGCTTGAGCAAGCCGGCGCGGCCCTCTTGACCAGTTGGCTGTCGCGCCTGACACGGTAGTTCCTTGGCAAGCCTTTGCCTGCAGGGCGCCGCCCGTGACCAATCACTGCAACGCGATGACACGTAGCGGATCGCGCACTGCCCGGCGATAATCGGTCGGGCTCATGCGTTGATGCTTGACGAAGACCCGGGCCAGCACCTGGTTCGAGGAATATCCCACCTCTTGGGCGATCTCGGTGACTGGAAGGTCCGTCCTCTCAAGGAGTTCGCAGGCTTTCTCCATCCTCAGTCGGGTCAGATAGACCCGCGGCGGCACGCCGACGCTCTGCTTGAACATGCGTGCGAAGCGGAAAGGAGACAGCCGCGCCTCGGCTGCCAGTTCGTCGAGGCTGATGTCTTCGGAAAGCCGCTCTCGCATGAGGTCCAGACAGCGCCGCTGTGCCCAGGGGGCCAATCCTCCGCGCTCCGAAGCGAGCGGCGAGCCAGCCAGGCGGCAAAGCTCGGCCAGGATCTCGCAACCGGCGGCTTGCGCCAAAAGTCGCGACGGCGCGCCCTCCTCGTGGCAAAGGCGCCAAAGTTGGCGCTGCGCGGACCGGATGTTGGACGAGGCGAACGTACCGCGATGCAACGCGCCGAAATCGAAAGAGGAGGCCCGATCCGGGGTGTCCTCGAAAAACCGCCTCCAGTAGGCGGTCGAAAACGTCATGGAGCGAATCTGGTGGTTTCTGTCCACCCTGACCGAGTTGGCGAAGTTCGGCGCTGCCAGCAAGAAGTCGCCTTGGTGGGTGGTCGTACTGAAGCGACCCGAGCCAAGGTCTGCGTCCAGGCCAAAGCCGCCGATCAGATCGTAGTGCAGGACGAGGTCCGGCACAGCGGGATCCGACATTTCGACCGCGGGCATGGCGGTCTCCATCAGATCGAGAAAGCCGCCGGGGGACTTGATCGTGCGTACATAGGACGCAAAGGGGCCCTCACGGAACCACTGGGTGAAGGAGGAGTAGCGCGGCGGCGTCATTGTCATGCCTCTGCCGCCGCGAGCGCAGTCTCTTGCGCGTTCAGAAAGATTTGGCGCGCCGGATCGCGGACTGCGCGGCGATAGTCGGAGGGGCTCAAGTGCCGATGCTTGATGAAGACCCGGGCAAGCACCTGGTTAGAGGAGTAACCGACCTCTTGGGCGATCTCGGTGATCGGAAGGTCCGTCTGTTCGAGAAGCTCGCAGGCTCTCTCCATCCTCAGTTGTGTCAGGTAGACCCGTGGCGGAACGCCGACGCTCTGCTTGAACATGCGTGCGAAGTGAAAAGGAGACAGCCGCGCCTCGGCTGCCAGTTCGTCGAGGCTTATGTCTTCCGAAAGCCGCGCCCGCATCAGCTCCACGCTGCGCCTCTCTGCCCAAGGGGCGAGGCCGCCCTTGACTTGCCCGAATGGCGCCCCGCCCAATCGGCAGAGCTCGGCCAGGATCTCGCAACCCGCAGCCTGCGCCAGCAGCCGCGACGGCGCGCCCTCCTCATCGCACAAGACCCACAGGTTCCGGATTGCCGATCGGATAGAGGGCGAGGCGAAGGTCCCCATACATAGTTTCTGGTAGTCGACAGGGAACCGCCCCTCGGCGGCTTCATCCAGAATGGACTGCCACTGCGCCAACGGAAACGACAAGCTGCGAAGCTCATGAGCGGCGTCAACAATGACCGTATTTGCGAACCTCGGAGCGGAGAGAAAAAAGCCGCCCTTTTCGCTCCTCGCATCGAAACGCCCCCCTCCCATATCGCCGCTGACGCGGCTGCCACCATGCAAATCTTGATAGAGGACGATATCCGGGACGGCGGGGTCGGACATGTCCCCGGCCGGCTGCGCGGCTTCAAGCAGATGAATGATACCACCTGCCGACTTCTTCGTGCGCACATAGCTCGCCAGGTGACCGTCGCTGTACCATTGGGCAAAAGAGCTATAGGCAGGCACGCTCATGCTGTGTCTCCAATGCTATCGCTGATCGGGCTGAGCCGGCGGCCCCTTCGCGCTTCGCAGATCGATCGGGCGCGAGTGTCAAACCGGTGGCGTGCGAAAGGCACCGCCGCGATCCTCGTCTCAAGCCACCCGCAGCCAATCACAAATACCCGTTGAAGCCCGTTTCAACCTCTTCTCACTCATTGGTTGAAACGCTACCGTTCCATCCACAGTGGAGGATTTTTGGATGGAACGCAAGAGTATCGACCGCAAAAAAAGGCGGAAACCGAGCGGGGCGGCTGTCATGCGACCTGAACTGACGACAGCCCTGTACAGGGCGCTTTTCGAGGAGTGGGCGCAGACCGGCTACACGGGAATGAGCCTGGAGCGGGTGGCGGATCGGGCAGGCGCGGGCAAGGCCGCCATCTATCGGCGATGGCCGTCGAAACTTGAGTTCGCGTGCGACGCGATACAGAGCGTCGCGTTCATGCGGTTGGGTTTCGCCGACCAGGGCTCTCTACAGGCAGATATCCTTGCATACCTTAGAGCCACGCGCACGGTTCTGCGACATCCTCTTGTGCGCCGGATAATCCCTGATCTGATTGCACAACGTTCACGTTCGAATGAACTGTCGGCGATTCTGCATGACATAGCAGTGGCACGGAGACAGTTCGGAAATCAACTGCTGGACCGCGCAATCGCCCGGAATGAACTCCACGAGCACCTCGACAGGGAACTCGCGATGGATCTGCTCTTTTCCGCGCTCTATGGGCGCATGATCATCCGGAGGAAAACCTTCACGAATTCTGACCTCGACAGGCTGGCCATTGCTATGGATGCAGCAATCAAGGCCTGCTGACCAGCCCGCTGGCTGCTGCGTTAGGCCTCCACAAATCAAAGCGCAAGATCGGCATCTTCACAGCATGGATCGCGACGCGGCTGCTGCAGCTTCTCTCTAGGGTTCTTTCCTGTACACCGTTCGGCGCCTCGCTGCCGAGCGACGGGGTCACGGACCAGCCCCTGATCGTCCGGAAAAAACTGAACCATGAGGAAGAGACCGACGACCATGCCCCCGCACGACGATCAGAACCTGCGCCTGACAACAACCGCCGGCACCCCCGTTTCCGACAACCAGAACAGCCTCACCGCGGGCGATCGCGGACCGGTTCTCATGCAGGACTGGCAGCTGATCGAGAAGCTGGCTCATCAGAATCGCGAGAGGATTCCCGAGCGCGTCGTCCACGCCAAGGGTTGGGGCGCGCACGGGCTGTTCAGGATAACGGGCGACATATCGCATCTGACCTGCGCCAAGGTGCTGCAGCCCGGCGCCGAGACTCCCATGATTGCGCGTTTCTCGACGGTTGCGGGAGAAATGGGGGCGGCCGATCATGAGCGGGACGTTCGTGGCTTCGCGCTTAAATTCTATACGGAAGAAGGCAATTGGGATCTGGTGGGCAACAACACGCCGGTCTTCTTCGTGCGTGATCCGCTCAAGTTCCCCGATTTCATCCACACGCAGAAGCGCCACCCGCGCACCAATCTGCGATCAGCGACGGCGATGTGGGACTTCTGGTCCCTGTCGCCGGAGAGCCTGCATCAGGTGACGATCCTCTTCTCCGACCGCGGCCTGCCGGTCAGCCCGATGCATATGAACGGCTACGGCAGCCACACCTACAGTCTTTGGAACGACAAGGGCGAGCGGGTCTGGGTCAAGTTCCACTTCAAGACGTCTCAAGGGCATCGCCACTACACGAATGCCGAGGCGGAGGAGGTCGTGGGGCGAACCCGCGAAGGGTATCAGGAAGCGCTGTTCGGCGCGATCGAGGAGGGAAACTATCCTCGCTGGATCGTGCAGGTTCAGGTCATGACGGAAGCGCAGGCGGGCGAGTTGCCCTTCAACCCGTTCGACGTCACGAAGGTCTGGCCCCATGCCGATTTTCCACCGATCGAGATCGGCGTGCTTGAACTCAACCGCAATCCGGACAATTACTTTGCCGAGATCGAGCAGTTGGCCTTCAGCCCATCGAACGTTGTGCGCGGCATCGGCCACTCGCCCGACAGGATGCTGCAGGGCAGAATCTTCGCCTATGCCGACGCCCATCGCTACAGGCTGGGCACGCACTACGAGGCGCTGCCGGTCAACCGGCCCCGGTGCCCGGTGCATCATTATCACAAGGACGGGGCGATGCGCTTCTTCGGCAACATGCCCAATGCCGATGCCTATTACGAGCCGAACAGCTTCGGCGGCCCGGTGGAGGACCGATCGTTCATCGAACCACCGCTCCAGATCGAAGGTCCGGCTGCCCGGTTCGATCACCGGGACGGAAACGATGACTACAGCCAGCCCCGCGCGTTGTTCCTGCTGTTCGACGACGCGCAGAAGGCCAGGCTGTTCGCCAACATCGCCGCCGCAATGAAGGGCGTTCCCGAATTCATCATCGAACGCCAGATCGAACTTTTCCGCCAGGTCCATCCGGATTTCGGCGCCGGCGTCTGCGCGGCGCTTGACGCGGTGGACCCGCAATTTTGATCTCGCCGGGCCGATGCGAAAACCCATCTGAAGGTCCATAAGCAATAAGGGAAACCAGGCGCGGAAGGCATCACGGGAATGACCAGCGGCATACACCACGTCACCGGCATCACCTCCAATGTGCAGGCCAACGTCGACTTCTATGTCGGCTTTCTGGGGCTAAGGCTTGTGAAGCGCACCGGAGGCTACGCGGACGCCGAGCAGTTGCATCTTGTCTATGGAGATGGGCTCGGCAGTCCCGGCTCGTTGCTGACGTTCCTTGTCTGGGAGGCGGCGGGCCGCGGCCGTACGGGCATCGGCCAGGTATCGGAAGTGGCGTTGGCGGTGCCGCCAGTTTCGCTCGGTGACTGGATTACCAAGGCGCTCGCCGCCAACATTCCGCTCGAGGGTCCATCTCGCGAGTTCGCGGAGCCGGTCCTCCGGCTGAAGGATCCGGACGGGCTGATCGTAAAGCTGGTCGGAGTGGACATGGCAACGCCGGCCCCACTTCCGGACGCACCCACCCGGCTGCGGGGCGTCACACTCCTGACAGACAAGGCGGTAGAGACCGCACGCTTTCTCACACGTTTCGGGTACACGGAAGACCAGCGCTCAGGCGTTACACAGCGCATGGGTTCCGATACCGACATCGTCGATATCAGGGAGGTGTCGGGTTTCGTGCCTTCCGTGTCCGGCGGCGGGGTGCCCGACCATGTCGCCTTTCGGGCGCGCGACATCGATGAGCTCCGCTCCATGCGGCTTTCGCTGAAGAGCCACGGGCCAACCGAGGTTCATGATCGGAAGTACTTCGTGTCCCTCTACGTTCGCGATCCCGCCGGCATACTGATGGAATACGCGACCGATGGGCCGGGCATGACCATTGACGAAGCGCCTGCCGAGCTTGGCCAGACACTGTTTCTGCCGCCGCATGATGCCGATCGCGCAGAGGATCTGAGGGCAATGCTTCCACAGTTTGCCCTGCCCGGCGAAGAGCGGTTTCCGGCCCGCGACCTTCCTTTCATACACCGTTTCAACCGGCCGCAAAATCCGGACGGCACGACCTTGGTGCTGCTGCATGGCACCGGCGGCAACGAAGCCGATCTGATGCCGATCGCACGACGCATAGCCCCGCATTCGGCGCTGCTCGGCGTGCGTGGCCGAGCGACCGAGGAAGGAACCAATCGCTGGTTCCGCCGTATCGATGCAACGACGTTCGATCAGCAGGATATCCGTGGCGAAGCCGAAGCCTTCGCGGCGTTTGTCGAAGGCGCCGTAACCGGCTATGGCCTCGACCCCGACAAACTCGTCTTCCTCGGCTATTCCAACGGCGCCAACATGCTGGCGGCGGTCCTCCAACTTCATCCCGGCGTCGTGCGCCGCGCGATTCTGCTTCGTGGCATCCAGCCCCTGGCGAAACCACCGGCCTTGGATCTCTCGGACACGAGCGTACTGGTGCTAACCGGACGTGATGATGCCTTTGCTCGCAACGCGCCGACGTTGGCGGACGCCCTTCTGGCTCATGGAGTGCGCGTCAACAGTCTGGAGCTCTCAGCCAATCATGAACTGGCCGCTGCAGACGTCACTGAATCAACTGAATGGATTCAGCGAAAACTCTCTATGAACAGGTAGTCCCTTTGCACGAGCAGTCCTATTCGTGGGCAGGCCTCGCGATCACCTCGACGAATGCCGCTTACGATCAGCCCCTGCGCATCAGGATCATCTTTTCCTGTGTCATGTCGCGCATTGTGTAGGGAATGCCGCCGGTGCCGTATCCGGACTCCCTGCGGCCGGCAAAGGGCATCCAGTCGGTGCGGAACGCGGTGGGGTCGTTGATCATCACGGCTGAGGCATCGAGGCGGTCGGCGGCGCGCATCGCGACGTCGATATCCTGTGCGAAGATGCTGGCCTGGAAGGCCGTCGGTAGCCCGTTGGCCTGACGGATTGCATCGTCGAGATCGCGGTAGCGATAGACCGCGACCACCGGGCCGAACACCTCCAGCGTCGATATCTTCGCGTCGGCGGCCGGGTTGAGCAGAACCGCCGGCTCCAGCGTCGTCTCGGAGAGGCGCTTGCCGCCGGTCGCCAGCTTGGCCCCTCCGGCAACAGCCTCATCGATCCACTGCGCGACCCTGTCGGCCTCGCGCGGCAGGATCAGCGGCCCGACTTCGGTGTCTTTCAAGATGGGATCGGCGGTACGCAGTTTTTCGACGCGGGCGACGAGCCTCTGCGTGAAATCCTCGGTGATGTCGGCATGAACGAAGATGCGCTGCGTCGACACGCAGACCTGCCCGGCATGATAAAACCCTCCCTTGACGATGGGCTCGATGACCTTGCCGACATCGGCGCTGCGGTCGACGATGGCCGGTGCGGCCCCGCCATGCTCCAACGCCGAACGCGTGCCGGGGGCGAGCTTAGCATGCAGCGACCAGCCGACCCGGGCCGAGCCGATGAAGCTGAGGAAGGCAACGCGGCCGTCGGTCGCCAGCTTTTCGGCCAAAGCGTTGTTGTCGGTGACGAAGGTCTGGCACCACGGCTCGGTTAAGCCCGCCTCGCGGGCCAGCGCCACGAAGTCGAGGCAGGAAAGCGGTGTCGTGATCGCCGGCTTGACGATGACCGGGCAGCCGACCGCGATGGCCGGCGCGACCTGATGGACGATCAGGTTCAATGGATGGTTGAAGGCGGAGATCGCCGCGATGACGCCGATGGGTTCCTTCGTGGTGAACGCCCAGCGGTTCTCGGCTGCGGTCGACAGTCCCATCGGGATCTCGCGGCCGGCGGAGTTGCGCAGTTCGTCGGCAGCGTTGTGGACCCCATCTATGGCGCGATTGGTCTCGACAATGGCATCGGGCAGCGGCTTGCCGCCCTCGCGCGCGATCTGCATCGCGAGATGATCGCGTTTGCCCTCCATCAGCGCGGCCAGCCTGCGCAGGATGGCAATGCGCTCGTGAGGCTTGAGCCAGCCGTCGCGATCCCTGAACGTGCGCTCTGCCGCTTGCAGCTTGCGCTCCAGCGCGGCGGCATCGTCCGTCTCGATTTCCGCGATCGGCACGCGGTCAAACGCCTGAACGACCTTCAGCATTTTCGGTCTCCCTGAACTTCCGTTACTTGCACTCCACGTCCGGTGTACGGTTGCGCAGCTCGTCGACCAGCACGCGCGTGTTCTCAGAATAGTCGATCGGCACATCGACCAGATGAACACCGCCGCCGGCGAACGCCGCCTCGAGCGTCGGCACGAGATCCTCGACCGCGCTCACCCGGGAACCCGTCGCGCCATACGCCTCTGCATAGCGCACGAAGTCGGGATTGCCGAAGCTCATGCCGAAATCCGGAAAACCGTCGACCGCCTGCTTCCAACGGATCATGCCATACGCGCTGTCGTTCAGAATGACCACGACGAGGTTCAGCCCGAGCCGCACGGCGGTCTCCATCTCCTGCGAGTTCATCATGAAGCCACCATCGCCGCAGACCGCCATGACGCGGCGGTCCGGATGGAGCATTGCCGCCATCATCGCCGAGGGCAGGCCGGCGCCCATCGTCGCGAGCGCATTGTCGAGCAGCAGCGTGTTGGCGACATGGGTGCGGTAGTTGCGCGCGAACCAGATCTTGTACATGCCGTTGTCGAGGCAGACGATGCCGTCTTCCGGCATCACCTCGCGGACATCGTGGACGAGGCGCTGGGGCGTGACCGGGAAACGCTCTTCTTCGGCGCGGTCATTGAGGCGGGCGAGGATACGCTGGCGTAGATCGAGCATTCCCTCGTCAGGCGTCAGCCTTCCTTCGAGCCGTGCGGCAAGCGCCTCGACGGCGGCACCGATGTCGCCGATCACCTCGATATCCGGGTGATAGACCTGCTCGACAGTGGCCGACTGGTAACCGATATGGACGACCCTTGACCCGCCGGCGCTCTTCATCAGGAAGGGCGGCTTCTCGACCGTGTCGTGGCCGATGGCGACGATCAGGTCAGCGCGTTCGACAGCCTCGTGGACATAGTCGCCCTCCGAGAGCGCTGCGGTTCCCATATAGAGGTTCGAGCCGCCGGTGACCGCGCCCTTGCCCATCTGGGTATTGAAGAACGGCAGCCTCGTGCGCCTCACGAAGCTCGAAAGCGCCTCGACCAGCGCAGGCCGGTTGCCTGCCGCGCCGATCATCACGAGCGGCCGCTTGGCGCCGAGGATCATCTCCGCGCCCCTGTCGAGCGCGGTGGCAGGGGGAACGGAGCGCTCCAACGAGTGGCGCGGAATGACCGAGGCATTCTCGACCTCCTCGGCCGCGACGTCCTCCGGCAACTCCAGATGCACCGGCCCCGGCCGCTCCTCCATCGCGACGCGAAACGCGTCCCGCACCGTCGCGGGGATGGCGCCGGCGCTGACGATCTGCCGCGTCATCTTGGTGAGCGGCTTCATCGAGGCGACGATATCGACGATCTGGAAGCGGGCCTGCTTTGCGCTCATCACCGGCTTCTGGCCGGTAATGAGGATCATCGGCATGGCGCCGAGGTGAGCGTAGGCCGCGCCGGTCAAGAAGTTCAGCGCGCCCGGTCCGAGCGTGGCGAGGCAGACGCCGGGCTTGCCCGTCAGCCGCCCATGCGTCGCGGCCATGAAGGCCGCGGCCTGTTCATGACGCGTCAGGACCAGTTCGATGCTGGAGGTCCGCAGCGACTCCAAGAGGTCGAGGTTCTCCTCGCCCGGCACACCGAAGACGCGGTCCACGCCCTCGTTCTCCAGCGCGGCGACAAAAAGGTCCGATCCTTTGAGCATGGTTTAGAGCCTTGTGTTGACGGTTTCGACGGAACGCGCGGCGATCATGAACGGTCAGACGAACCTTCCGATCACGTATATTGCGCTGGAGGCTGGGGACTCTTGGAATCAGGTCCCCGCACGGGTTTTCTCAGGCACATGCGGTTGTGCCCATCCGACCATAGACGAGCGGTCCGCGATCCCGTCTGCTCTATAGCGCTGCAGTGACCTTCACCAACACCTCTACAGGTTCAAGCCTCGGCCGCGGAGCTCTCACCTGCGCCATATCAAGGCCCCGCCGTAATGGCGATCATCGCCGTTCCTGCCAGCATCGCGATCACCGATCGACGGGAGTGCCCTGGTGTGATGAGCGAGCATTGACGTGTCACGCTTGCTCGGAGCCGGACGGCGCAGTGGCTTCTCGGACAGCCGCTACCGCCTCGGCGATGGGTACGTCGCCGCCGGTCACCTCCAGGATCAGGCGGCTCAGGTCGGGCGATTTGAGCAGCGCGACGACCGTGGTTGCGACGTCGTCGCGCGTGATCTCCTCGTGGACCTTGGCGAGACCAAGATCGACCCGACCCGTCCCCGGATCGTTGAGAAGCGCAGAGGGGCGCACGATCAGCCAGTCGAGATCTGTCTGAACGAGCGCGATTTCCGCCCGCTTCTTCTGAACCATGTAGTGCTCGAACGAAGCGTCCATGCGCCGCTCGCGCCAAGCTTCGGGGAAGACGGAGACGAGTATGAACCGTCGCACGCCGGCGAGCGCTGCCGCCTCTGCGAGCTTGCCCGGTCCATCGCCATCGATGCGGGTCGTCGCATCGTCGCCGTCCTTGCCGCCGGCGCCGGCGCTGAAGACGACCGCGTCGGCGCCGCGCACCGCGTCGGCGAGCTCATCGACCGACATCGCGACGAGGTCGCCGAACTTGGCCTTGATGCCGAGGGACGCCAGCGCCTCGACCTGACGCTGCTGACGTACAAGACCGGTGGGTTCGTCGCCCGCCGCGGCGAGTTGCTCCCGGACACGACGGCCGACGCCGCTGCCGATACCAACGATGAATACCTTCATGCTTTTTCTCCATCGTGGGGAAGCGCAAGATCGCGACCCCGTCGACCGGCTCGCCCTCAAGCACCTCGTGAGGGCCGTAGAAGGCGAGCGGTTCTAGCGGATGCGCGTTGCGCGCGGCCGGCGTCCGCTCCCGGTAGCGATCGAGCGCCTGCTCGTCGGTAACCGTGTCACGGACGAAGACCACGTAGGCGCTCATGCCGACGCTCCGAGTTCCTCGACCAGGCGCCGGGCGGCGCCTGCGGACGAGGCCGGGTTCTGGCCGGTGATCAGCAGGCCATCCTGTACGAAGTACGGACCCCAGTCAGGACCCTTCGAATAGATGCCGCCCTTGGCCTGCAACTCGTCCTCGACGAGGAACGGCACGACTTCCGTCAGGCCGACGGCGGCCTCCTCGCTGTTGGTGAAGCCGGTGACCTTCTTTCCTTCGACGAGCGGACGGCCGTTCGGCGTCTTAACGTGACGGAGCACGCCCGGCGCGTGGCACACCAGCGCGACCGGCTTGTCCGCGGCAAGGAAGCTTTCGATCAGCGCCGCCGAGACCGGGCTTTCGGCGAGATCCCACATCGGGCCGTGGCCGCCTGGATAAAAGACCGTATCAAAATCAGCCTGGGATATGTCGGCGAGCTTCACGGTATTCGCCAGCGCTTCTCGCGCCTCGGCGTCGGCCTCGAAGCGGCGCGTGTCCTCGGTCTGGAAGTCGGGCTCGTTGCTTTTGGGATCAAGCGGCGGCTGGCCGCCGTCCGGCGACGCGAGCGTGATCTCGTAGCCAGCTTCCTTGAACACATAATAAGGCGCGGCCAGCTCTTCGAGCCAGAAACCGGTCTTGCGGCCGGTGTCGCCGAGCTGGTCATGCGACGTCAGAATCATTACAACTTTCATGACTTTATTCTCCAATAGGATGTTGGTACGGGCCGCCGCAGCGGCAAGAATAATCGCGGGCGCGGAGGTACTCACGCACCGAATGCTGGGGTTCGTGAAGCTCCGCGTCCTCATGGTAGATGGTCCGGATCGCCGC
This sequence comes from Chelativorans sp. M5D2P16, assembly GCF_034427935.1. Taxonomy (NCBI): domain Bacteria; kingdom Pseudomonadati; phylum Pseudomonadota; class Alphaproteobacteria; order Hyphomicrobiales; family Phyllobacteriaceae; genus Chelativorans; species Chelativorans sp. M5D2P16. The sequence continues at coordinate 291,807 of NZ_JAXQNM010000003.1, forward strand.
GATGCGCCGTGTAGGGTCGCGCTCGCCGAACACCAGGTCGAGATTGGCCTGCATGAGCTTCTCGAAATCCATCCGTGCCTCCATTGTGTAGTTCTGGGCGGCGACATGGATGACGAGGCTTGGACCTTTCCGGGCCGCCTCGCCATCCCTGCTCGAATCAACCCGCCGAGCTCGGCACCGGCGTGTTGAGCAGTTGCTGTTCCCACAGATAGGCGATGGCGCTGCCGCCGAGATGGTTCCTGAGGGCGTCGTTCAATTCGGTCGCGGTCTCGGCCCGAGCCCAATCGCGCTGCCATTCGGACGCCAGGGCCAGCCACGTCATCATGTTGATGCCGCCCGCGATCATGCGCTGGATCGCGACCTCGTGGGCCTCGACCGACGTGCCGCCGGACGCGTCGGTGATCACGGTCACGTCCCAGCCTTCGCCCGCCGCCTGGATTGCCGGCATCGCCACGCATATCTCTGTCCACAGACCGGCGATGATCAGTTGCTTGCGCCCCGTCGCCTTGACCGCATCCACAACCTTCGGATCCTCCCAGGTGTTGATCGTCGTGCGGTCGATCACCTCCTGGTCGGGGAACACCTCGGTGACATGCGGAAAGATGTCACCGCCCCGGGCAGCGACGACGCTGGTCAGGATCGTGGGCACGCCGAACACCTTGGCGACCTTGGCGAGCGCGGTCGTGTTGTTCACCACCGCCTGCGGGTCGTGGCTGTTCAGGTTCGCGAGCTGGTAGGGCTGGTGGTCAATCAGAACGAGGACCGAATCCTCGGGGCGAAGAAGCGAGGCAAGGCCGTTGCGAAAAGTCATTCCAATCTCCTAGGTCTTGAGGGAAGCGCTCATTGGGTGCTTGAAACTACCAAAGGCTCTCGGGCACTGCGGTGCAGGTCGTGCCACTCTGGTGCCGTTCTTGCTCCGAATCAGGCTCGTCGCTGCGCGAAGACTTGAGTTCGTTAGGTTTCTTGGAAAGGGTACGACGGCATTCGCCTATCTGCTGCCGGAACGAGTGAGTGCCGGGCTGCCCGGCGAGTGCGGAAACTGACATCTCCATCGGTGATACGGTACGGCCTGATCCTGCCAAGCTGTGTTGCGAAACGGGGAGCCGAATAGACACTGAATACTTTTGGACGTTCGTGGAAGTTGCCGATGCGGGGGGCGTTTCGGCCGCCGGCTACGACGATCGCTCGGCAGGATCAGGCGATCCGACGACAGAGGATGATGCACATGAGTTGGAACCCAGCACTCGAACCCGGTTGTCCCGACGAGGTCGGCATACACGCAATCGAGACCCTGATCGTCCCGCGTTCCCGCGACCTCGGCGATTTCCAGGTCCGGCGCGCCCTGCCGGCGCCGAAGCGGCAGATGGTCGGGCCGTTCATCTTCTTCGACCAGGCAGGGCCGGCAGAGTTGCTGACCGGGCAGGGCGTCGACGTCCGGCCGCATCCGCATATCGGCCTCGGCACGGTCACCTACCTGTTCCAGGGCGACTTCCATCACCGCGACAGCACCGGCGCTGACCAGATCATCCGTCCCGGCGCGCTGAACTGGATGGTCGCCGGGCGCGGCGTTACTCATTCGGAACGCACGTCGGCGGCTGCGCGGAGCGGCCCGAATAGCCTGTTCGGCATCCAGACCTGGTTGGCCCTGCCGGACAGCCACGAGGATGTGGCGCCCAGCTTCGAGCATCACGGCAAGGAGACGCTGCCAGTCATCGAGGATCGCGGCGTCTCGGTTCGGCTCATTCTCGGGAACGCCTATGGCAAGACCGCGCCCGCGACGATGCTCTTCGAGACGTTCTACGCCGATGTGGAGCTTGAGCCGGGAAGCCGGCTGCCCATGCCGGACAACCACGAGGACCGCGGCATCTACATCGTCGAAGGCTCGATCTCGGTCGCGGGGCAGGAGTTCGAAGCGGGGCAGATGATGGTGTTTCGGCCGGGCGACCGCATTACGGTGGCCGCCGGAGACGAGGGCGCGCGGCTGATGATCCTCGGCGGCGCGACCTTCAACGGACCGCGTTATATCTGGTGGAACTTCGTCGCCTCGTCGAAGGAACGCATAGAAAGCGCGAAGGCCGAATGGCGCGCCGCGAACTGGGGCAAGGGACGCTTCGACCTGCCTGTCGACGACCGGAATGAGCACATTCCCCTTCCGGAATGACCGGAACCAGCGTGGAGAAACGGCAATGAACAAGTGGCCCCAACTCGATTACCTTAGCTGGCGCGAAACGTGTTCGGCCCTGCATCTCTATCTGCAGATCGCAGGCAAATACCGGCTCGCGCGCACGCCGTGGCTCAACCATTCGTGGCACGCGACCTTCTACGTGACGCCGAACGGCCTGGCCTCCTCGCCCATCCCGGACGGGCCGGGCATCGAGATCCTGTTTGATCTGCGCGAGCACAAGGTTGTGGGCACCTGCGGCAACGGTCGTAGGAAATCTTTCGATCTCGGGCCGATGACCGTCGCGACATTCCACGCGAGCTTCGTGCAACTGATTTCCGAACTCGGCGGCACCCCTACCTTTAACGGCCGCCCGAACGAGGTGCCGTTCCCGGTACCGTTCGCCGAGGATGACCGCGACCGTCCCTATGACCGCGAAGCCGTTCAGCGCTTCCATCAGGGCCTGATCGCGGTCGACAAGGTCTTCAACCGGTTCCGCACCTCCTTCCTCGGCAAATCCAGCCCCGTTCATTTGTTCTGGGGCAGCTTCGACCTCGCCCTCACGCGCTTTTCCGGACGGCGCGCGCCGCTTCATCCCGGCGGCGTCCCGGCACTGCCGGACGACGTGGCGCAGGAGGCCTATGACCGCGAGGTCTCGTCAGTGGGCTTCTGGCCGGGCGGCGGCATCGACTATCCCGCCTTCTATGCCTACGCCTATCCGGCGCCGGGCGGCTACCGCGCCGCATCCGTGCAACCCGATGCCGCGTTCTGGCACGAGGGCCTGTCGGAATTCGTCCTCCCTTACGACGCTGTCCAGGCCTCCGCCGATCCGGACAAAGCCCTCATGCAGTTCCTCGTCTCGACCTATGAGGCCGCGGCCGATCTGGGCGGATGGGATCGAGACCTTCTGGAATGCGCGAACGGCAAGCCTCGACAGGTGCGCACGCCCGACGCGGCGCTGGCACGTTACGCGCCCTCGGTGGGAGACGAGAAGGTCGAGCGGCAAGATGGTCCATCGAAGGGACGCTATCGACTGGTCGTCGATGGCGTCGAGGCAGAAATGACCTACAGCCGCGCCAGCGACGGCTTAATCATCATCGACCACACGGAAGTGCCCGCGGCCCTGCGCGGACGCAAGGTGGGCGAGCGACTGGTGCGCCAGGCAATCGAGGATGCGCGGCGCGACGGGGTCGAGATCATTCCGCTGTGCCCGTTCGCGAAGGCGCAGATCGGTCGCCATTCGGAATGGCAGGACGTGCTGCGTCGGTGATGGGAGGATGGCGGCGAATCTGCGCGGCTCTGCACACCTTCCTTTCCAGCCATCTCCGGAGCGAGAGCAAAAGGTAGGAACATTCCACACGGCAGGAGCGATGAAATGAACGACGTAAAGTATCGGATTGTCGAACACGACAGCGGCTGGGCCTATCGGGTGGACGGGACTTATTCCGAGACCTTTCCCAGCCATGATGCGGCCTTCGGCGCGGCGCGGCGGGCGGCCTGCAAGCAGTTGCGGCCGGGCGAGACCACGGGCATCGTCTGGGAGGACGCGACCGGCCACTGGCACGCGGAACTCTCGCGCGCCGGCGACAGGCCCCAAGCAGAGGTCATCGGCTGATGCAGCACTGCGGGGTGAGGAACGCTCAGACCGCTTTTGGAATGGTACTCGCGCACGCCCTCGTAGCAATCCCGGCTATTTTGGCGTGGCCGCGCCGTAGCGCAGGCCATCCAGCAGCAGCATGACCATTTGTTCGATGTGTGCCGCCCCATCGTCCCCGGACGCCACGGCGAGATTGCCGATCGCGCGCAGCAGATCATAGGCAGCAACGTCGTCACGGATGTCACCCGCATCGGCAGCGGCATTCAGCAGCATCGACAAGGCGGGCGCGAACCGGATTCTGAAATGGTCCGGCAAGGTTGCGAATGCCGGATCGCCAGAATGGAGCGCGGCGGCCAACCCCTGTTTGGTGGCCAGGAAGCGCGTGTAGAGCATCAGCCAGGCCGCCAGGGCCTCCGTTGGGCTCCGCTCGGCGGCAAGCGGTTTAGCCGCATCGGCACAGGCATCGACCTCGCGACGGAACACCGCCGCCACCAGGTCGGCCCGGGTCGGGAAACGGCGGTAGAGCGTACCCAGTCCGACACCGGCTTGTTTCGCGATCTCCCGGATCGGCGCATCAACCCCTGAGCGGGCGAACACAATCTTCGCTGCTTCCAGAAGCGCTTCCTCGTTTCTGCGGGCATCGGCGCGCATTCGCGGCACCGGCGTCTCGTCATCGCTCGCGCTCGATGGCGCGATCTCGGCTGCATTCCAGTTTTTCGGCGACGCCACTTTCACAACCCTCCTTGATAAGCGGATCACTGTTCCGTATATAGGGACCGGATCATTGTTCCGTTTATTAATTCGGAGGTTCGCAGTTCCATGTCAAGTTCATCCACGGAAGACCGGGCAAAGAGCTCCGGCTTACCTGCTGTCATTTCTATCGCTCCCATCGGCTTGCCCTCGCCGAGGCGGGGCGTCGACCTGCAGGTGCGGGTATCCGCGCCGATCGCAGGCGACGCGCTGCCCGTCATCATCTTCTCGCACGGCAACGGACAGTCGCTTTACGCCTATGGCCCCCTCGCTGATTATTGGGCGGCACATGGCTTTGTCGTGATCCAGCCCAAGCATCTGGACTCGCGGATGCTCGGCCTTGCACCGGACGATCCTCGCCGCCCCCAGTTCTGGCGATTCCGCGAGGAAGACCTGGCAACCATTCTCGACGGGCTCGACCGCATAGAGAGCGAAGCACCTCTGATCCGGGGGCGGCTCGATCGCTCGCGCATCGCGGTTGCCGGCCATTCGTGGGGCGGGCAGACCGCCAGTACGCTGCTTGGCGCCACCCATCCCGATCCCGATGACGGATCGGTGGTCAACAGGAAGGATGCTCGTATCAAGGCGGGCGTGCTGCTGGCGACACCCGGCAATGGCGGTGAGGATCTGAGCGAGTTCGCAGCCCGCTCACTGCCGTTCATGCACCCGGATTTCTCCGGCATGACCACGCCCACGCTGGTCATAGCAGGTGACGCGGACAAGGGTGGACTGACCACGCGCGGACCGGACTGGTGGCGCGATGCCTACGACCTGAGTCCGTCGCCAAAAGCGCTGTTCACTGCCTTTGGCGGTGAGCATGCTCTTGGCGGCATCCCCGGTTACGAGGCGCGGGAGACGACGGACGAGCGCCCCCAGCGGGTCGCTGTGATCCAACGTCTTTCAACCGCCTTCCTCCGTAGCGCGCTCTACCCCGGCGACTCCGCCTGGGCCGATGCAGTCGCCACGCTCGCGGCCCACGCCGCGCCGGAAGGCAGCATCGAGACAAAGTGAGCGCGTCCGCTCCATCCCTCACAATCACCACCAACCCCATTGGAGTTTGCATGAACACGATTCTCATCACCGGCAGTTCGTCCGGCTTCGGACGTGAGACTGCCCGCTATTTCCTCGATCGCGACTGGACTGTCATTGCCACGATGCGCTCGCCGCGTGGGGACGTGCTGCCTGCGTCCGAGCGCCTTCGCGTCGTCGCGCTCGATGTAACCGACGCCACCAGCATTGCCCGCGCCGTGGAGGAAGCAGGTCCGATCGACGTCCTCGTCAACAATGCGGGTGCCGGCCTCATGGGCGCGCTGGAAGGCGTGTCGATCGACGCAACGCGCCAGCTCTTCGAGCTGAACACATTCGGCACCATGGCGATGACGCAAGCCGTGCTGCCCGGCTTCCGCGCGCAAGAATCGGGCGTGATCGTCAACGTGTCGTCGGCCGTGACGCTCAAGCCGCTGCCGATGCTGTCGGCCTATACGGCCAGCAAGGCGGCAGTGGAGGCGTTCAGCGAAGACCTCGCGCTGGAGGTGGAACCGTTCGGGATTCGCGTGCGGCTTATCATTCCCGGCCGTGCACCGGAAACGTCCTTCAGCGCAGCCGCCCGTGCCCGCTCGCAGAACGGCATACCCGAAGCCTATGCTGCCTGGGCCAAGCAGGTCTTCTCCGCGGCACCACAGCAGAAGGCCGAAGTCACCACCGCAAGCGACGTGGCGGAAGCGGTCTGGCAGGCGGTGACCGATGCATCCTCTCCGTTCCGCATCCCGGCTGGCGCGGACGCGGTAACGCTTGCTGCCAAGGCCGCATAACGGCGGGGTCTTGACCCTTCACTGGCCGGATCGTTCTACGCGATCCGGCCTTCCCAGCGGCAAGATCAAACGAGACGCGAAGCGGTCGTCCAAGACCATCGGCGTTGAAATCGCTGCGCTAGTCTGTGTTCGAAGTTGCGCTCTTACCGCACCGCCGGACAGGGAAAGTTCTCATTGGATCAGCTTGCTTGGGCGCCCGCGGCGAACTGCCGGAGCAACGCATACCGGGGGTGAGCTGCTCCTTGCGTTTCGAAACAACTCTCTTCCGAAATTTGAGACATGGGTTATCGTTCGCCCAGGTTTTTAGGCTTCCTAACGAACTTCGTGAGGTGTCGAATGGACTCCGGGGGTCTTGAGGTGTTCATCTGCGCAGTGCGCAAGGGCAGTCTTTCCGCCGCAGCCCGGCACCTCAAATTGACAGCTATGTCCGCCACCAGGCGCTTGGCTGCATTGGAGGAAGAGCTGGGGGTACGCCTACTCCACCGAACGTCTCGATCGCTGGCGCTCACGCCCGAGGGCGAGGCTTTTCTCCCGTTCGCGTCCGAGATGCTCGACACGCAGGAAGCTGCAATGGCGACGCTCAGTCCCAGAGAAGGCAGCGCGACCGGACTGCTAAGGGTTACGGCACCCTCGACCCTCGGTCGCAAGAGGATCATGCCAATCATTCCTGAACTGCTGGAGGAAAATCCGCGACTCCGGATAGATCTCGACCTGAACGACGCCATGGTCGATATTGTCGCCTCCGGTGTGGACGTTGCGATCAGAATTGCGCCACTCAAGGACTCAGGTTTGATCGCCCGACGGCTCGTGGACAATCCAAAACATATCTATGCCTCCCCCGCGTACCTGGAGCAGCACGGAACACCTCACACCATCGAAGATCTTGCAGGCCATGAATGCCTGACGTGGACTAATTTCACCCACTGGCGGTTCGTCATCGACGGCAAAGAGCGATCGGTACCGGTGAGCGGCCGTTTCTCATCAAGCAGCGTCGACGGTTTCCTGTCGGCTTGCGTCTCAGGCTTTGGATTGGCGCAACTCTCCGCCTGGGATGCCCAGGACGAGGTAGCGAAGGGAAGGCTAGTCCCTGTTCCGATTGAGGATGCATCACCGCGCGAGCTCACTATTTGGGCTGTCTTTCCGTCGCGGCGGCAAGTCCTTCCCAAGCTCCGTGTTTTCTTGGACAGGTTTCAGAAAAGCTTGGCCTGAACCTGCTGGTCCAACTTGGTCGTGGGGGACCGGACCGCTTTGCCTTGCAGCTCCTGCAACGCTACCGGGTTAAGACATCCTGTTACCTGCAACCGCGAATGGGGTGCCCGTTGGCGGCGTCAATTTCTATAACGATTCACGTTACTAAGCTTCACATAGAATGTATATGGTAACGATAATTGGAGCGATTTACATCCTCGCCATGAAAACCAGCAGAGGTTCACATGGCACAGGACAATCTTTTTACTCCGCTCCAGCTAGGTGCGCTCACCCCAAAGCACCGTGTGGTTATGGCCCCGCTCACCCGCATGCGCGCCAAGCAGCCGGGCGACGTTCCGCATGAACTCAACGCCGAGTACTACGGACAGCGCGCCAGCGATGGCGGGCTCCAGATCAGCGAAGCGACCGACATCACGCCTCAGGCACACGGTTATCCATGGGTGCCGGGGATCTACTCGGAAGAACAGATAGCCGGTTGGCGCCTCGCGACGAATGCCGTGCATGCGAAAGGCGGCTTCTTCTTCAATCAGATCTGGCATGTCGGCCGCGTTTCGCATTCGACGATGCAGCCCAAGGGCGCACTCCCGGTCGCGCCGTCGGCGATCGCAGTCGCCGGCGATCACATGGACGCACAGGGTAATGCGGTTCCATTCGAGACGCCACGCGCTCTCGAGACCGAAGAGATTGCTGCGATCATTGGCGATTTCGTCCAGGCCGCCCGTAACTCACGCAGCGCTGGCTTCGATGGCGTCGAGATCCACGGCGCGAATGGCTATCTGCTGGACCAGTTCCTGCACGATGGCAGCAACCAACGTACCGATCAATATGGCGGATCGATCGAGAATCGTGCCCGCCTGCTTCTCGAAGTCGTCGATGCTGTCGCAGCGGAGATCGGCACGGGTCGCGTCGGCGTTCGGCTGTCGCCCTGGAGCGGCATCCTGGACATGAAAGACTCTACCGGTCTCGCGCTCTGGGATCATGTGATCAGCGAGCTTGGTACGCGGAACATCGCCTACCTTCATCTGATCGAACCGCGCGCCGACTTCACCAACGACGAGAAGCCGCTCGACATGGACGCGCCCGATGTCGCTTCATTGTTCAAGAAGGCATTCGGCGGTCCGATCATCTCTGCCGGCGGATTTCTGCCGGAAACTGCGGCAGCGGCCGTGGCCTCCGGAAAATCCGATGCCATCGCTTTCGGCCGCCCGTTCATCGCAAACCCCGACTTGCCGGAACGTATCCGCAGAGGCGCTCCACTGAACAAGCACAACCGGGCCACCTTCTATGGCGGGGGAGCCGAAGGATACACCGACTATCCATTCCTCGTTGCCGCGCAGGCTGCCTGAATAAACGGGGGGCCGGTCAAGACCGGTCTGCCTCCATCATTGGAGAAATCTCTATGGCTTCCAAGAGCACCGATCCCGCGACCGGCGAGACCGTCGCGGAATTTTCCAACCACTCTGACGACGAGATCGAGAACGCCCTTGCTGAGGCAGACGCGGTCTACGGGTCGGACTGGTCGCGAGGGTTCAGTGCTGGCGCGACGAGCGAGCGAGTTCGCGCGCGAGGTCGACGAAAACTTTGAAGGCTGCAGGCGGATTGCGCCGGCTCGGGTAATAGAGGCACAGGGGCGAAAGCGGAGGCGTCCATTGCTCGAGAATGTGCACAAGCCGTCCCGAGTCGATGTCGTCGCGAACGTCTGATTCCATGAAGAAACCGATGCCCACTGATTCAAGCACGGCAATGCGCGCCAGGCTTGCTTCGTCCAGGGTGATCGGACCGTCGACATCGACCTGCACGGGCTGCCCTTCGGCCTCGAACTGCCAGCGAAAGATCGCGCCGTTGGGTAGCCGCGTGCGAATGCAGGCATGCGCGAGAAGGTCGGACGGGACACGCGGCCGATCACGGTCCGCGAAATACGAAGGTGCGGCAACCACGGCGTATCGCCTTGCGGAACCGAGCGGGATCGCGATCATGTCCGTGGGTACGAGATGTTTACTGCGCACGCCGAAATCGAACCCCTCCGCCACGATGTCGACGAGATTCCCTTCCGTCACAAGATCGACGTGAACCTCTGGAAAGCGTCTCAGGAACTCGATCACCAGTGGCGCGATGATCTCGCGCCCAGCCGTCGCAAAGGTGTTGATGCGCAGCCTGCCGGTCGGCGTCTCCTGCTGCGAGCGCACGGTATCGAGCGCCTGATGGATATCCTTCAGGGCGGGCGTCATCTGGTCGACGAATTTGCGCCCCGCGGCGGTTAGCGAAACGCTGCGTGTCGTGCGGTTGAAAAGTCGCACGCCCAACTGCCCCTCCAACTTCGCGATCGCATTGCTGAGCGCGCTCGTCGACATTCCAAGATCGAGCGCAGCGGCGCGAAAGGAACCCCTGCGGCTTATCGCGAGGACTGCATCGAAATCGGTGAGATTGTAGTTCCGCATTATCCTGGGAAACGCAATTCTTCATCCTGCTTTATCCCACTTATGCGGACGCTGTCAAAGGCCTAAATCGGGGCTGAACGAGCCCGCGGAGCACGCGGGACCAGACCTGGAGACACGCCATGACCATCGAACTACCCGGGGCGATCGCTGCCTATTTTTCCGCCGACAAGAAGGGCAATGCGCAAGCGATTTCGGAATGCTTTACGCAGGATGCGGTCGTCGTCGATGAAGGCAATACCCATACCGGTCGGGATGCGATCCGGCGGTGGATAGCGAATGCCTCCAAGCAATATACCTATACCGCCGAGCCCTTTGCGCTGTCGGAAGAAAGCGGACGAATTGTCGTCGCCAGCCACCTCGTGGGCAATTTTCCGGGAAGTCCCGTGGACTTGCGATATTTCTTCGTCCTTCAGGGCGACAAGATCGCCGAACTGGAGATCGTCCCATGATCCCGTTCGTGACCCTGGAGGGAAAACGGGCCCTCATCACCTCCGGCACGCGGGGCGCGGGAGCTGCCACCGTGACCCTGTTCGAGCAACTCGGAGCGCGGGTGCTGACCACGGCGCGTTCCAGGCCGTCGGAGATGCCGGAAGCGCGGTTCGTGGCGGCCGATCTCACCGACCCCGACGGCTGTGCCAGAGTGGCCGCTGCCGTGCGCGAGCGACTCGGCGGTGTGGACATTATCGTCCACATGCTGGGCGGATCGTCGGCGCCGGGCGGTGGCTATGAGGCGCTATCCGATCAGGAGTGGAGACAGGAACTCGACTTGAACCTCATGCCCGCGATCCGTCTAGATCGCGAGCTGGTTCCCGCCATGGAAGCGCAGGGGTCCGGAGTCGTGATCCACGTGACCTCCATTCAGCGACAGCTGCCTTTGCCCGAGGCGACCACTGCCTACGCCGCCGCGAAAGCGGCCTTATCGACCTATAGCAAAAGCCTTTCGAAACAGGTCTCGCCCATGGGCGTGCGCGTCGTGCGGGTTTCGCCCGGCTGGATCGAGACCGAGTCGTCGGTCGACCTGGCCAGGCGACTGGCGGCAGAGCATCGGGTCGACCTCGAACAAGGAAAACAGATGATCATGGACTCGCTTGGCGGAATACCCATCGGCCGGCCATCGAAGCCCGAAGAGGTAGCGAGCCTCATTACCTTCCTCGCGTCAGACCGAGCCGGTACCATTACCGGCACCGAATATGTGATCGACGGCGGCACGGTGCCCACGGCCTGAGACGGGATGTTCGTCCTGGGCCGGGCCGGCCACGCCAGGACGATACAGGCCAAAAGAGAGGTCTGGACACTGCTCAGCAAGCGCGCGGCGGACAGCAAAGCTCGCCGGCGTTCATCGGAGATCGGGGTTGTGCTTGAGGGCTTGGCTGGTGTTACCCGCCTCTGGTCGAAACCTGCCATGCGGCTTGGTCGGTCACGTCGGCGACGGCCCTCGGCTGGTCCATGAAGAGGCGGGCTGGCAACCGGCGTTAGCTTGAGCCATGCGCCTGGTCGTCAGCCCGCTTGGTTCGCTCAGCTGCGAAAGAAGGCTAGGAGATCGGGATTGATGATCTCCGGATGGGTCTGGGCCATGCCGTGGGGCAGGCCCTCGTAGGCCTTCAGCGTGCCGTTCCTGAGCAGGTCGACCGCCTTCGGAGCATGGTTGGCGAACGGCACGATCTGATCGTCGGTCCCGTGCATCACCAGTACCCAGTACCGGCAGGTCGATCGCCCTCAGGTCCTCCGTGAAGTCGGTTTCCGAGAAGGCGGTGATGCAGTCGTATTGCGCCTTGGCGCCACCGGCGAGACCTTGGCGAGACCAGTTGTCGATCAAGCCCTGGCTGACCTTCGCACCTTCGCGGTTGAAGCCGAAGAACGGCCCGCTTGCGATGCCGCGGTAGAACTCCGGGCGGTTGGCGATGAGCTGGGCGCCGAAATCGTCGAACACCTCGACCGGCACGCCCTCTGGGTGCGCATCCGATCTCACCATAACCGGCGGCACGGCGCCTATCAGAACGGCTTTCGCAACTCGGCCCGGCTCGGCGCGAGCCACATAGCGGGCAACCTCGCCGCCGCCGGTCGAATGGCCGACGTGGATTGCGTTCTTGAGGTTGAGCGCGGCCACAAGTTCTGCGACATCGGCGGAATAGGTATCCATTTCATTGCCGGTGTCGGTCTGGGTCGAGCGCCCATGGCCGCGCCGGTCGTGGGCGATAACGCGGTAGCCGTGGCCGAGAAAGTAGAGCATCTGGCTGTCCCAGTCGTCGCTCGAAAGGGGCCAGCCATGGTGGAACACGATCGGCTGCGCGTCCTTGCTGCCCCAGTCCTTGTAGAAGATTTCGGTGCTGTCCTTGGTGGTGATCGTCGCCATGATAAGTCTCCTTGGTTCAAGCGGCAGAAGCGCCGCTGCTGAGGGTTTTTAGCTGCCGCAGGGCAGCGGCACGCTTGGTGGAAGTGACACAATAGGGGTGGAAACCGACATGCGGACGGGCCGGGCTCAGCCAGTGTTGCGCCCGGCCCGCCTGCTCAGTTGGCACCCGCGGCGTTGGACTCGCCAGCTTGCTCGCGACTCTCACGTGCCGCACGGTCGATCACGTCGGTCACCGCCTGCGCCTGGGTTATGAACAGCGCATGGCTTCCGGGCACCTCGGTGATGTCGGCGTTCATGCGCCGCGCCATGTGCAGCAGCATACCCTCACCAAAGGCTTTGTCTTCGCGGGCGATCACAGCCCAGCTGGGCTTACTCCGCCAAGCGGCTTCGCTGATCGGGGTGGCGAAAACCGACATATTGATCGGCACCTGCGAATCCCTCAGAAATGCGGCATCGCTGTCGCTCGCGTCGGCCGCGAAGGCAGCCTTGAACTTTTCCGGGTTCACGAAGCCGAAGCCATCGTCTTGCGTGTCGATTACGAACTCGGTGGCAGTGGGGAACCCCTCGTACTGCTTGGCGGTCGTCTCGCCCGTATCGGGTGCGAGCGCCGAGACGTAGACGAGGCCCGCCACTTTCGGGTGGTTGCCGGCCTCGGTGATCACTGTGCCGCCCCAGCTGTGCCCAACCAGGATGACGCGCCCGGGCTGGCGCTCGATCACCCGGTTGGTGGCATCGACATCGTCCTTGAGCGAGGTCAGCGGGTTCTGCACGATAGCCGCTCGATAGCCCTTGGCGGTTAGCCGGTCGTAAACGCCGCGCCACCCCGACCCATCGGCAAAGGCGCCATGAACCAGCACTACGCTGGTCGTGTCTTCGGCCACTGTGGCAGACTGGGCATTGGCAGTGCCGGTCATGGCTAGCGCTGCCGCGGCTCCGAGCGCCACGTTACGATACTTGCTTCTCATGATAGTCTCCTTCTTCGTCGATCCGGCGAAAGTGCCGCGATGAAAGGAAGCTACCGGAATGGCGGCTTCAGCACGCTTGGGGAAAGCGACAGAATGCGGGACAAGACTGACAACGGTGCATCGAGCCGGATCGTCGCGGAGGTCGCGCTGGTGATCTATCCCGAATGCCAGCTATCGGCGGTCTACGGGCTTACCGACCTTTTCCGCCTTGCTGTCACGGCAGCGCAGATGGCGGGCGAGTGCGAGCCGCCGGTCATCCGCGTCACCCACTGGCAGGAGACAGACGATGGCGTCGCCTGCATCTATGACAGCCATCCCGGCGAGCCACACCGCGTCACCTACGTCATTACTCCGCCCAGTCTGGTCATGCCGAACGACCTGCCCTCGATGCGCGTGCTGGCCGACTGGATGATGGACCATCACGGAAAGGGTGCGATTTTATGCTCGGTCTGTGCCGGGGCGTTCGTCCTCGCGGAAACCGGGCTGTTCGAAGGACGAGAGGTCACCACGCACTGGGCGTTCGCCGACGCCCTGAGTTCACGTTTTCCGGAAGTGAACGTGAATGCCGACCGCATCATAGTGGACGACGGCGACATCATCACCGCGGGCGGCATCCTCGCCTGGACGGATCTCGGCCTGACGCTGGTCCAGCGGCTGCTGGGCGCGAGCGCGATGCTACATACCGCACGCTTCCTGCTCATCGATCCGCCACGGCAGGCGCAGCGGCCCTATAGCAGCTTCATCCCGAAGCTCGACCATGGCGACGCGGCGATCCGCTCGGTACAGCACTGGCTTCAGACCCATGCGACGGCGGAATGGTCGGTGACGACGCTCGCCGATCGCGCAGGTCTGGAAGAGCGGACTTTCCTGCGCCGCTTCAAGGCCGCGACGGGGCTCCGCCCCACTGAATACGTCCAGCAGATCCGCATCGCGAAAGCGCGCGAGGCGCTGGAGTTGACCCGCCGGCCGATCGAACTGATTGCTTGGGAAATCGGCTATGGCGACCCGTCCGCCTTCCGCAAGCTGTTTAACCGGATCACGGGGCTTCCCCCGGCAGAATATCGGCGGCGCTTCGGCGTTGCGCTGCACCCCCGGAACGATCTGGAGGTTCAGGCCTGACGAGCCTATTTAAAGTCGCTTACGTTTAGCATCTTTGATATTTAAATATCGATGGGACTGTTAAATAGCGCCACACTGCCATGATGGCGCTGTGATCGATTCCAACCCAGATCAGCGCCTAGGCAAGCGGGGGCGGGCATTCTGCTACCAGCGCTATCTTGCTATCCTCACTGAGGGAACGATCCTTTGCCTGCGGCCACTGAAATTTTCCGTCGGCCGTGCCCCCAAACTGTTGTTGGATCTGTTTCCTACGCTGCTGTGCGAAATAATTCTCCAAGGAGCGCTGTGTCCATCTGGAGCAGCAGGGGAAGCGGAGAGAGCGGTCGCAAGTAAAGATGTTTGCAGGCCCCCGCAACCAATTCCAGCTAAGATAATCCAATTTGGTCATTCGGTTAGCCAAGATAGGCTAATTTCACCCGTCGTTCGCATCACCGAAGACCAATGAATTAGCGTGCAGGTTTCAAATCACCTCGCAACCAATATGAATGTGGGTGATGTTCCACCGGACGACGGCACGTTCAGACCGGATCCGTTCCCATGTGGTCGATCGCAGGCCGGATTCTGCTCATACGCCTAAGCCGCCACTGCCGAAACGAACTGGATGCTACCGGCCACGACGAGGGCTACGCACCACACAAGATCGATGTTGAGCCATTTGCTGCGGAGTGCACCGAGGCCGACCCACTCGAAGAAGAGCAGCGCAACGGTCGCGGTGGCGGCCAGCATCGCCGCGGTATGGACGGAGATGGCACCGAGTGCGAGACCGAGCGAGCTGCCGACCATGCTGACACCGCCGGCGCGGACCGGCCTCGCCGACGCCGCAGATCGTCATGGTGCCGTAGAGCAGCACCGGTACGAGCATGAGGCCGGCGCCATGGCTCGTGGCCATGAGGAACGACCAGAAGGTCAACTGCCCTGGGCCGGCCCGCATGCCGACGCGCAGGCGGTGGCGGTGTCCCCGCCACAGCCGGTAGAGAGCCCTAGCCGGCGGCGACAAGCTGAACGAGGTCCAGATCGACATAGGACCATGCCAGCTCCACGACCAGGATGGCTGCTTGGATGGAGGCAGCGTGGCCGAGAACGGTAATACCATCCCTCTGTCCCGACCTGTCATCCGGCAGAGCGCTGCGCGCAAGGTCTGTCCATGAGGCCGTCTTCGGCACCGGCGACAGCCGGCGAGAAGCGTCCTGGACAGATCGAGCACGGCGCTACCATCCAGAAAACGGAACGACAGCGCCTTCAGCCTTTGCCCGGTTACCGCCACGACTTAGGCCTTGATTAGTGGTGGGAGGTCCGCAACCAATTCCAGCTCGCGCTGCGGCCGCAGTCGACCTTCGCTGCCCCTTGCTTCGCAGCAATCCATCGTCATCGAGAACGGTATCCGCGGGCTGTCGCGTAGCTTCCTTCGGTCTGAAGGTTGGCATCCTCGGCGCCAGCAGGGCAGACGCATTCATCCTTCGTCACTGGAAGCAGGCTAGCGAATCCGTAATCCCCTGTGGTCGAATAAGAGAACCCGTTTCAGATCGAAGGTGATCCAGCAGTTTGCTCCCTTTTTGAAGCGCTTGCTTCCTGGCGCGGCGACGGTGACCAGCTCGGAAATTTCCGGCAGGCGGATATGCATCAACGTTTCGCTTCCCAGATGCTCGACCAGTTCAAGTTTGCCGGGGATGGCGCCTGCCGTTGCTCTGCTTGAAACGATTATTGCGTCGGGCCGTATGCCGAGCACCGCCGCCGCGTCCGGCGTGACTTTGCCGGACAGGCCACTTGGAAGTGTCACCTCGTGTCCGTCGGAAAGGCGGAGAACGGTCGCACCCTGCTTCGCTTGCATTGTGACGTCGAGGAAGTTGATCTTGGGCTGTCCGAGGAAACTCGCCACGAACATGCTGTCGGGGCGCTCATAAAGATCGAGGGGCGCGCCCTGCTGCTCGATGCGGCCCTTGTTCAGGACGACGATCCGATCGGCAAGAGTCATCGCCTCCACCTGATCATGCGTTACATAGATCATGGTGGCGTTGAATTCGGCGTGCAGGCGGGCAAGTTCGACGCGCATCTGTGCGCGCAGGCCGGCATCCAGGTTGGACAAAGGCTCGTCGAACAGGAAAACATCCGGGTTGCGGGTGATCGCCCGGCCGATGGCGACACGCTGGCGCTGGCCACCGGAAAGCGCCCTCGGCTTGCGCCCCAGCAATTCCTCGATCTGCAATATGGAAGCTGCTTGCGCGACCTTGGCCTTCACCTCTTCCCTTGGCACACCGGACATCTTCAGGCCGAAACCCATGTTTTCACCCACCGTCATATGCGGATAGAGTGCATAGGACTGGAACACCATAGCGATGCCACGATCGGCCGCCGGTATGTCATTCACGCGCCTGCCGCCGATGCTAATCTCGCCCGCGCTTATTTCTTCCAGTCCGGCGATCATCCGGAGCAGGGTGGACTTGCCGCATCCCGAGGGCCCGATGAAGACCACGAACTCGCGGTCCGGGATCGTCAGAGAGACGTCCCGTACGGCTTTCACATTGCCGAAGCTCTTGCTGACCGATTTCAATTCGACGGATGCCATGAACGATCCTATTTCTCGGCCTTTACGGCCCACATCTCGATTTCCACCAGGAAGCCTGGAAGAAGCACCGCCTGAACCGCCGTCCTGACGGGGCGGGGTTCGGGCAGAATCGCTTCGTAGACCATGTTGAAACGATCCCAATCGGCAAGGTTCAGAAGGTAGATGTTGGCCTTGAACACATCCGCCAAACCGCAGCCGACCGTGGCCAGCTGCCGCGCGCAATTGTCGAGCGTAGTACGCGTCTGCTCCTCTATATTCGCGCCGATCACATGGCCGTCCTTGTCCACCGCCACCTGGCCCGAGATCACCACCAGCCGGCGGGCATCGACTTCAAGAACCGGTGAGTAGGGACCGGCGGTCTTGTGCTGCGCAGCCCCTGCCGGCAGATGCTTGAGCGGGTGGGGACGGTTCTGATTTCCTGACTCCATTGTCTCCTATCCTTTGACCGAGCCCGAGAGCAGACCCTCGACGACGAAGCGCCAGACCAGGACCACAAGCACGAGCGTGGGGATGATAGCGATGAAGATGCTGGTGTTGAGCAGGCTCCACGACACGTCCGTGTTGCGCGCAAGCGCGGCCATGACCACTGAGACGGGGCGCGATCGCGCCTCGCCGGACAATACCAGGGAGAAGATGTACTCAGAGTAGGAGAGCATGAAGGCAAAGAGGCCCGTCGCCCCTATGGAGGGCAGGGCCAGCGGCACGGCGATGCGGATGAAGCCCTGGAAGCCGGTGCAGCGGTCGAGCATCGCCGCCTCGAACAGTTCCGTCGGCAGCTTGCGGAAGAAAACTGACAAGATAAGCACCGTAAAAGGTAGCGCCTGCGCGGTATGCACGAGGATGATACCGTAGATGGAGCCGATCAGCCCCAGCGACTGCATCAGCATGTAGATCGGCACAACGAGCGCCGTCGTTGGCACCAGCGGCGAGAGGATGATGAACATGAAGCTCAGCTTCTTGGCCGGAAAGGCGTAGCGGGCGAAGACATAGGCTGCCGGCGCGCCAAGCAGGATGTTGAGCGCCATGGCCGAAAGCGCGATGCGCGCGCTGTTCCACAGGCTCTGCGGCACCTGCCGGGCGGCATCAGAGATCATCGACCGGTTGGCGCCCTCCACCAGATAGGAGGGCGGCAGCTCGCCGAAGAAGACATAACGATAGCTCTCGAGCGAAAGCCCGTAGTCGAAAACGGAAGTCTCCCGGCTGAGCAGGACCCGGTCGGGAACAAGGCTCCCATAGAGCGCCAGAAGCACTGGCCCGCCCGTGAACATCAGGATCAGCGTGGCGATGAGGAAGGTGGAAAGGCGGTTGCCGCGGCCGGCCAT
The DNA here is from genome assembly GCF_034427935.1 of Chelativorans sp. M5D2P16. Classification (NCBI taxonomy): domain Bacteria; kingdom Pseudomonadati; phylum Pseudomonadota; class Alphaproteobacteria; order Hyphomicrobiales; family Phyllobacteriaceae; genus Chelativorans; species Chelativorans sp. M5D2P16. The sequence goes on from NZ_JAXQNM010000003.1 coordinate 310,095, forward strand.
CATGGACGCTCCCCGAACAGATCCGACGGCAGGGCGCGGGTGATGAGGACGATCAGCAGGGCCGCCACGGCCACCATGACGAAGGCGAGCGCCGAACCCGCGCCGAAATCATACATCGCGAAGCTCTCGCGCCAGATCTGGAAGGCGAGCAGCGTCGTGGCCGTGCCCGGCCCGCCGCCGGTCATCGCATAGACGAGATCGTAAGTGGTGAAGGCGATGAGGGCGTTATAGATCAGAAGCACGACGATCATCGCCTTGACCTCCGGGAAGACGACATACCAGAAGCGCTTCCAGCCGTTGCGGCAGTCGATCGTTGCCGCCTCCAACGTCTCGGAATTTATGGCGGAAAGTGCGGCCATGGTGAGCACCACCGCGAAGGGAATTTGCGTCCAGACATGGGCGACCAGGACACAGGCGAAGGCCAGCCGCGGCGTGTTCAGCCATTGGATCGGCCCATCCACGGCGCCGACCCCCAGAAGTACGCCGTTTATGATGCCGAAGCTGGGGTGGAAAACCCAGATCCAAAGGACCGCACTGATCGCGCCCGGCAGCACCCATGGCAGCAACACGACGGAGCGGACCAACATCGAGCCGGCGAAGCGCCGCTGCAGGAACAAGGCCGCAGAGACCCCCAGGATCACCACAAGGGGCGCGGCCAGGAGCATGAAGACGACGGAATTGAGAAATGCGGTCCTGAAGTAGCTGGAGGCGAGCACCCGGGCGTAGTTGTCGAAGCCGACGAAAGGCTCGCCCGGAAACAGGAGCATCACCTGATGCAGGCTGGTCCAGAACGCGAAAGCCACCGGGTAGACGATGAAGGCCGCGACCGGCAGGAGCGCGGGCAGCAGCCAGAGCAGCGGATAACGTTTGATGGCCCACATCGGCGAGATGGCATCCTGGAAGTGGAGGTTGAGCGTGTATGGAGGGCGGCCTGTGAACAAGCCGCCCGTGAGCTAACCGCTAGCGGTTGGCAAACTGCTCGCGCAGCGTGTTCCAGCGCTCGGCGCCGTCGTTCATGGCTTGCTCGACGCTGATCTCGCCCACCATGGCGCTCGCCAGCAGCGGCCGGAAAAAGGCCGACCAGACGGCCGTCCACTCGGTCCAGGTGCCGGCTCGTGCGTTCTCTATCTGATTGGAAAGCACGTCCATGTCGACCCACTCGCCCCACGCTTCTCTGACCTCTTGGTCCTCCAGGAGCGGCAGTTGTCCGAAGCCCAGCCCGTGCTCGACTGCCCAGCGCTTGGCGACATCGTAGGGCTGGCCTGCCATGAACTCGACGAACTTCCAGGCAGCCTCTGCCCTTTCGGGATCGTCGGCCGTCGTGGCCGTGACGGCGTAGAACTTGGCGAAGCCCAGCGTCGAGTGTGCCTCGCCCGGCATCGGGGCCAGCGAGAACTGGCCGGCAAGCGGTTGCTCCGCCTTGTTGTTCATGGCCGCCAGCACGTAATTGTAGACGATGGTGAAGGCATGCTGGCCGGTATTCATCGTCGTGATGATGTTGGATTCGTGGTTCTCCGGCTGCACCAACTCCTTCTCGAAGGCATCGCGCAGCCATTCGAGGTGCTGGTAGGCGGCATTGTCCGGTTGGTTGAACACCGCGTTCAGATCCTCATCGAAGAGATCGCCGCCGCGCCCATAGACCTGCGCCACGAATGCATCGAAGAAGTTGGGCAGTTCCTGATTGTATTCGTAGACGATGGGGCGATCCATGCCGGCCGCCTTGAGCTTCTCGGCCGCCGCCGTCACGTCCTCCCAGGTCTCCGGCACCTCGATGCTGTGCTCCTCGAGGATCTCGGAATTGTAGAGGAAGGAGATCGTGTCGGCGTAGTAGGGCAGACCGTAGACCTGGTCCTCATAAGTGACATCGGAGAGGGCGAAACCGGCCATCTCGCCACTCAGCGTGTCGATCATGGCTTCCGGCACGATCTTGTCGAGCGGCGCGATCCATCCGGCCGAGGCCCAGGCCGGCAACCAATCCTGACCGCCATAGAGCACGTCTGTCTGCGTGCCGCCACGGAAGCGCAGCACTAGGCTGTCCTGATAGTCGGGCCAGGTATAGTCGGTAACGTTGACCTTGATGCCCGGATTGGCCTCCTCGAAGCGGCGGACATTGTCCTGGATCGTGTCCAGCGCATAATTCCAGACGACGAATTCCAACGTGATATCCTGCGCGGAGGAGGGCTGGGCCGCGAGGGTCGCGCCCGCCAGCATGGCCGCTGCGGGAAGCTTCTTCAGTGACATTCTATTCCTCCCTTGGCTCACCCCACTGGGCATGGCGTGCCGGCCGCGATCGCGGCCAAAGATCATTGACACTTTACCCATTGGCTGCACTATAGAGACCATTCCAAATCAATTGCAACCTTTACTGCGAGCTTTGAGTGCGCCATGAATTTCACATTCGACGGCAGGACGGACTTCATCGCCGGGCAGTGGCAGGGCGAAGCGTCGGGCGCCACCAAGGAAGCGCTAAGCCCCATCGACCGCAGGCCGATTGGGCGCATGGCGTGGAGCAGCCGCGAGACGGCGCGGCAGGCGATCGCGGCAGCGCGAAACGCGCAAGCCGCGTGGGGGCGCACATCGCTTTGGTACCGCGCGGCGCTCCTGCGCCGCATGGCAGATCGCATCGAGAAGAGAGCCGAGCCGCTTGCAGCCTTGCTGACGCTGGAGCAGGGCAAGCCCATCGCCGAAGCGCGCTTCGAAATCGGCAAGGCGGCCGATGGATTCAACCTCGCAGCCGACCTGGTCAAATATCTCGAAGGACGCACCATCCCGACCGAGGACCCCTCGAAGAGGGTGATTACCTTCTATCGTCCGCGCGGCGTCTATGCCGTCATCACGCCCTGGAATTTTCCGGTCAACATTCCCGTGGAGTATCTGGCGCCCGGCCTCGCGGCGGGCAATACCATCATCTGGAATCCAGCGCCCACCACCGCCCTGATTGCAGCCGCCCTGACGGAGGTGATCGCCGAGGCCGATCCGCCCGCCGGCATTCTCAACCTCGTCACGGGTGCCGGCCCGGAAGTGGGCGACGAGATCGTCTCCAACCCGGGCACCGATGCTGTAGGCTTCACCGGCAGCGTGCCTACCGGCCGGAAGATCGCCGCGCGCGCCGCAGGCAAGGCGCAGCTTCTGGAACTGGGCGGCAACGGCCCGGTGATCGTGCTCGACGATGCCGATCTCGACAAGGCCGTGCGCGCGACCGCCTCCGGCTGCTTCGTGAATGCCGGCCAGGTATGCTCCTCCTCCGAGCGCGTCCTCGTTCACACCGCCATTTATGACGCCTTCGCCGAACGCATGGTGGAGGAAGCGGGAAAGGTCGTGCTCGGCGATCCTCGCCGGGAGAATGTGACCATGGGCCCGCTCAACAACCCGGCCGTCGCGGCAAAGGTGGCCGAGCATGTCGACGATGCGCTGAAGCGGGGGGCGCAGGCATTGGCAGGCGGCCGCCCCGCCCAGGGCTTGCCAAGCGACCTCTATTTCCAGCCCACGGTGCTCGGCAATGTTGGCCGCGACAGCCTCCTGAACCAAGAGGAAACGTTCGGTCCTGTCGCACCGCTCATCCGGGTGGAGAGCGATGAGGAAGCGCTCGCCGCGGCCCACGACAACCGATTCGGGCTCGTCGCCTCCGTCTTTACGCGCGACATAGACCGCGCGTTCCGCTTCGTCGAAGAGGTGCAGGCGGGGATCGTGAATGTCAACGACACCAGCAATTACTGGGAGCTGCATATTCCCTTCGGTGGCGCATCCGGTAAGGAAAGCGGGGTTGGCCGCATCGGTGGACGCTATTCGCTGGAAGCCATGTCCGACCTGAGGACCGCAACCTTCACCATCGGATAGGAGGGCCGCAGGTGCGCTTCGAGGAGATGACCTCACCCCAAATCGACGCGCTCGACCGGGAGAGAACTGTGCTTGTCCTGCCGATCGGGTCGGTGGAGCAGCACGGCAATCACATGCCGCTCGGTACGGATACGATGCTCTCCGAGGGCCTGTGCCTTGCCGCCGCCGAGCGGCTGGCGCCGCATGTTCTCGTGCTGCCGCCACCCTGGTACGGCTATTCCCCGCACCATATGCAGTTTGCCGGCAGCATTACGCTCAGGGAGGAAACGCTGATGGCGCTCGGCGCGGACATCGTGGGAAGCGTCGTGAAGCACGGCTTTCGTCGCATCGTCCTCGTCAACGGCCATGGCGGCAACGCCAATCTCATCGACATGATGGCCACGTCCCTCGGGCATGAGCACTATGGGAAGGCGCGCATCGCCGGCTTCACCTACTTCAAGCTGGCCGCCGCCGAGATCGCCTCCCTGCGCAAGTCACGTAAGGGAGGCACGGGCCATGCCGGCGAGTTCGAGACTGCGATGATGCAGCATCTGAAGCCGAGCCTCGTGCGCATCGACGAGGCCGCTTCGATCTATCCGGAGAGCGGAACGCCCTATCTCTCCACAGATCTCGTGGAAGGAAGCCGGGTCAGCACCTATCTCGATTTCGCCGACCTCTCGCCCACTGGCACGCTGGGCGACCCGTCGCTCGCCAGCGCCGAACAGGGGGAACGGTTCTTCTCCGCCTGCACCGAGACGCTGGTGCAATTCCTGCAGGATTTCGCGCAATGGCCGATCGGAGAGGGGCGGCAGAGATGAATGAGCTTGGGGTCGGCGTCATCGGGCTTGGCTATTTCGGGGCGCGGCACGCACGCCTTTATGCCCGGCACCCGGCGGCGAAGCTCGTTGCTGTCTGCGACAAGAACCCGGACGCAGCCGCGGCAGTGGCAAGCGCCACCGGCGCTGAGGCCCATGCGGAATTCACGGAACTTCTGGCGCGTGCCGATATCGAGGCGGTGAGCATCTGCCTGCCGGACCGCCTGCACGAGGAGGCGGCAGTCGCCGCGGTCCGTGCAGGCAAGGCGATCCTACTGGAAAAGCCCATGGCCCATGATACGGCCACCGCCGGCAGGATCGCGGCGGCGGTCGAAGAGAGCGGCGCCAAGCTGATGGTCGGGCACATATTGCGTTTCGACCCGCGCTACGTGCAGGTTCACGAGGCGGCCGCGCCTGAACGCCTGGGTGAGGTGATCCATCTGCGCGCCAAGCGCAACGGCATCCGCTCCACGGCCCGGCGGCTGGGGCCGGCGAGTTCCATTCTCTTCTACATGGGCGTTCACGACATCGACGCCATGCAGTGGATCGCCCGCTCGCGGATCTCGCGGGTCTATGCCCAGAAGCGCGAGGTGCTGGGTACCGGAAATGAGGATGCGCTTTACGCCGTCGTCAATTTCGAGAACGGCGCTATCGGCAGCATCGATTACAGTTGGGCCTGGCCGGATGGGCTGATGAACGGGTTCCGCGCCGCCCTGGAAGTCGTCGGCACCAGGGCCGCCACCTATCTCGATGTTACCGACCAGGGCTTTTATGCCGTTTCTGACGCCGGCACGATTGGCGGGGACACACATCTGTGGCCGGAGATCAACGGCCGGATCACCGGCGACCTTGCCGATGAAATCGACCATTTCGTCACCGCGACCCGCGACGGAACGCCCTATCTCCAGCCATGGCAGGAAGCCTTCGACACGATCCCGGTGCTGGATGCGCTTGCGCATTCAGCGGCGAGCGGGGAACCAGTGACGGTCCAGAGGTAGAACGATCCGGATTGAACCAGAATGGTTGACTTCACGCATAAGACAGGGTTTCTCAAGCGCATTCGACTCGTTCAGAAGAGAAAATGGACACCAGCGCCCGCCCCATCGAACTCAATGTCGTGACCTCACAGGAGAGGGCTACGCCTTCGCTCGTTTATCGCGCGCTTCTGCGGGCGATCCGCGATGGCATCATGATACCAGGCTCCAAGCTGCCCAACGAGCGCGAGCTGGCGAGCCAGTTGAGGACGAGCCGCACCGCCGTGCGCAGCGCGCTTTCGATCATGGAGCGCGAAGGGCTGGTGCGCCGCCGCGTCGGGGCAGGGACCTTCCTTACCGAAGATGCCGACCAGGTCTTCGAGCGCATGGACCAGACCGACGCTGGCACGCATGACGCCGTACCCTCCTTCGTGGAAATCGTCGAGGGGCGGCTCCTTTTCGAGCCCGCCATGATGCATTTGGTGGTCAGCCGTGCCGATGAAGGCGATGTAGCGGCCATGCGGCAGATGCTCGAAAACGTCCTCGATGCGCCGACCTGGGCCGACTTCAAGGAAAGCATCTATGCGCTCCACGAACAGATGTTCGCGGCGACCAAAAACCGGTTTCTCATGCAGATCATGGAGAGCATCCTGGCCGACCGGCGGGCCGTTGCCTTCGACGGCAGGGAAACCGAAAAACCTGCGCCGCAGCCGGTGCGCACGCAGACACACAAGGACCTTTCGGCGATTGTCGAGGCAATCGCCGAGCGAGACGCGAAACTTGCCGAGAGCCTTCTCTCCGATCACTTGATGCGGACACTGGCCACGATCAACATCTGGCAGTGAGGGTTGTTCGCTTCGCAGAAGCATCCGGTATGATGAACGACTGACCGATTATGGCTGCGGCGTCAGTTGCATTGTCGATGCGGTCAAGAGGGGTCACTCATCAATAGAGCATCAGCGTCGAGCAAAATGCGCCGGCATCGGATCGCGTGGTTGACTTCCGCGCCCCGGCGTCAGCGCCTTCCAACTCTCATCTCGGATTCGGCAGTCACGATGGCACGCTGAGCGGTAGGGAGTGGGCAAACTAAGCCGCACTCTGGGACGAACTATTGAGAGCATATTTGGACTATCTTTGCCCATCATGCCGCCACCTCGAAAAGCCCTTGCTGATATCGACGGTTGCGCGCCCAGGCTACGTAGAGGTCGGGTCGGACGAGTATCGAACCATTCCCGCCGCCGAGCAGCTCTCGCAGTAACCCCGACCCGTCTTCGAAGCCACCCGGGCCGATGCGAATCATGTGATCTACAGGCAATTCGGCGGCGGCATTCCGGCTCTCCGCAACCTAGAGAACGACCGGCGCGTTCGGCAGCAGATCGTAGAGACGAGTTCTGTTTCCCTCAGGGCATCGCAGTATCGGGTTGGGCAGGCGGACGCCGGCCGCGCGGTCTTGCCGAACAAGCAACGGCGACTCCTCATAGCCAAGGCCGATCATCGTTGCCCGCCTGATCATCAGCTTGCGCGGGCCCGAAAAGGACAGCCAGAGGCGCAGAAAAAGGAACGCAGCGGCACGCACTGTTGAGGGCACCTGCAGGAAAAGGCGGGTTAGCACATCCGTATAGGTAGAGACATCCTCCACCACCACGGCGCGGCGCTCGACATCGTAGGAGTCGAGGAGACGATCCACATCGCCCCTTTGAAGCGCGGTTGCCAGCTTCCAGGCGAGATTGTGGGCGTCCTGGATGCCGGCATTCATTCCAAGTCCACCGACAGGGCTGTGTACGTGGGCGGCATCGCCGGCAAGCAGCACGCGGCCAGACCGGAACCGCGGCGCCGAGCGCAGGTGAATGCGGAAGCGGTTCGCCCATTCGATTGCAAACGGACCATCGCCGAGGGTTTCCGCCACGCGATCGCCGATCTCCTCTTCCGGCACGTCGTCGTCCTTTGTCGGGTCGCCGCGCTCCAGACGGATGATCCGCCAGAGCCCGTCCTTGAGGCGAATGGCTACCGACGGTCCATCTCTCCCGTTCCAGACGCGCGGCCATTCAAGCTCGTCCCGCCCGTCGCCGATCCGCACATCGGCAAGAATTGGCCTGATTGAGTATGTGAAGCCTTCGAAGGGAAAGCCGAGCGCTTCGCGGACGAAGCTACCCGCACCGTCGCAGCCGACGACGAAGTCCGCCTCAAGCGCCTGTTCCGACCCGTTCTGGCGGTATCTCAGCCGCGTCGCGCACCCTGCTCCAGGCCGACTGCCTCAGCGGTGAAGTGGATATCGCACAGCCAGTCTCGCGCACGACCTCCAGCAGAAGGCTTTCTGTTTCGGCTTGCTCCAGCAACAGCAAGCCGGGATGATCAGCCTCGTTGGCCAGTTCGGAGAAGTCGAGCGTGGCCAGCGGACGGTGTGCCGAGGTTGACGAGTGAAGAGTCACGACTGACCGCAACGTGCCGGCCGCAAGGAAACGATCCTCGATATCCCATTGCCGAAACACCTCGCGCGTCCGCTGCTGAATGGCAGGCGCCTTGGACCGTTCGCTCGTCCGCTCCTTGCGCTCGATCAGGACCGACCGCACGCCATGGTGGGCAAGACCGAGCGCCAGCGACAGTCCCACCGGCCGGCGCCGACGATAGCAACTGCAGTCTTCGTAAAAGGTTCTGGCGCGCTCATCACTCTCGACACGATCCCAGTTCAGGTAACTTTACTCCAACCCCCGAACAGGGCGGGATTGATCCACCCGGTTGCGTCCCAAGCTCGCCCTACGGACCTCCCGCGCACCTGCCAAATTGCCGGTCTAGTCTGACAGAAGCCGGTAAGGGGCAGCATTAATACAACGAGCGCTGGCGCATCGCATCCGGAGAAGGAAGATGGTTGCCCACCGCCGCAAAACTGCACATTACTCGATCTAACCGGTAGGACACGCCATGGCCGGACCACTACTGTCCTTTCGGGAGATGCGAGGGTCGGTTCTGGTATGGCGTCATATGGGGGCGGCCACTATGAGCCGATCCCTGCGGCGGCGGAACCGGTTCGCGCGGGTGACGTTGCCCTCCACCATGCGAAAAAAAGCAAAGCCTGATCGATGACCTTCTCGATCGTCGCCAAATGCGCAAGGACCGGCCAGTTCGGGGTCGCTGCGGCCACTGCGATGCCTGCTGTCGGCAAGTTGCTGACGCATGCTTTCACCCGCGTGGGCGCCATCGCCACGCAGGCACGGCTCAATCCCTATATCGGGATAGACGGCCTTGATCTCTTGCGGCAAGGGCTTTCCGCTGACGAAGTCGTGGAGCGCCTGAAAAACCTTGACCCCCGAGCCGACCTGCGCCAGTTCGCCATCGTCGACGTATCGGGTGGCAGGGCCGCCTGGACGGGCTCCGGGTGCCCCGACTGGGCGGGTCATCACTTAGATGACGGGTTCACCGTGCAGGGCAACCGCTTAGCCGGCCCGCATGTTCTGCGCGCCGCGGCGGAGACATTCAAGCAAATGGCCGACAGTCCGCTCGACAAGCGCTTGGTCGAGGCGCTGACAGCCGGCGATCAAGCGGGCGGCGACACCAAGGGCGAGCGCTCGGCGACGGTTTACGTCGTCGACACGGAGGAATACCCGCTCTGGGATATCCGGGTGGACGAGCACGAGCGGCCGGTGGAGGAGCTGAAGCGCCTGCACGATGTATTCAGCCGGGACCTTCTTCCACAGATCCGAAAGATGCCGACCCGTGCCAACCCCGCCGGCGAGCATGGTGAAGACATTGCCTAAGAACGAAGATGAGCAGGACGCATCGCGAGTTGGGCCCTTCTGCCAGGGAAACACTGCAGGAGATGACCGTGCGGCGACACGACCCTGCAGGATCAAGCACGCCGGTGGTCTTTGATTCCCCCCATAGCGGCGCGGTCTATCCGCCGGATTTCCGGCCGGCCGTGCCGCTCCACCTCCTCCAGGGCGGCGAGGATCGCTTCGTCGACGAACTCGTCGCCGACGCGCCGCGACATGGAGCGGTGCTCGTCATCGCCCGTTTTGCCCGGACCTACATCGATCCCAATAGGACGCTCGTCGATCTCGACGAGGAACTGCTCGAAGAGCCCTGGCCGGGTCCGGTGAGCCCGAGCGATCATACCAAGCGCGGAGTCGGCCTGATCTTCCGCGAAATCGGAGACAAAGTACCGATTTATGATCGGCTTCTCAGTATCGCGGAGGTGCAGCGCCGCATCGATCTGTGCTGGCGGCCCTATCACGAGGTGCTGGATGCCGCGCTCGACGAGGCGCACCGATGCTGGGGCACGGCATGGCACGTCAATTGCCACTCGATGACCGCCTTCGGAAATGCTTTGTCGCCGGACCCCGGCCAGCCGCGGCCCGCCTTCGTTCTCGGCGACCGTGACGGCACCTCTTGCGCGCCCGAGTTCACAGCCTTCGTGGCATCCGTGCTCAAGGACATGGACTATAGCGTCGCCATTAACGATCCCTACAAGGGCGCGGAACTGGTCTCGCGGCATGGCCGACCGACGGAAGGGCGGCACAGCCTGCAGATCGAAATCAACCGCGACCTCTATATGAACCCAAACACACTGGAGAAGAACGACGGCTTCCCGGCGCTACGCACCAGTCTCGGGCGTCTCGCCGAGCGCATCTGCCGCTATGCGCGCGATGCCGCGCCCAGCGACCCGGCCTTCTAGGCGGTCGCTCAGCGCCCGGCCCACCGACCACTTGCCGCTTTTCGCCGAGGCGCTTGGCGTGGGCGACCGGACGGCTTTCCTGGCGGCAGAACCGGACAGGCAACAAACGGCCCCTGGGCCGCCGAGCAGCAATGCGCCCATGTCCGGCCACAGCCGGCCGTGCCGCGGCCGCTCCAAAAGGACGTTCTCCGCGGCAGTTTGTTAGGTCAGGAAGCGCCCCGCTAACCACAACCCATTTACCCGAAAGAGAAAAGGGGCGCTGCTTGCACCCCCTCCTTTGAGGTTTCCCGGGCTGCAGGTCACATGTCCAATGTCTGAGCGATCTCGATCGTGCCGCCATGCGCCAGCATTGGGCAGCCCTTCGCCTTCTTGTGCGCGTCCTCGAGGCTCGAGGCCTCGATGAGGCTGTAGCCGGCAACGGGATTCGCGCCGCCGCCCTCGGCCAGCGAACCGTCGGACTTGACCGTGCTCGACTTCCCGACCGGGTTGCCGCCGTCGATGACGGCCGCTCCCATCGAGCCGAATCAGGCGCCCAAGCGTCCATCGCATTCTTCTGCTCAGCGGGATCCGTGGGCGGCTTGGCGCCGTGTGCAAGATACACAAACAAGTACTTTGCCATTGTCTCACTCCTTCATTTCCGTTCGATCTTGAGGCCTCGATCAATCCGAGCGAGATGGAGCTTCCGGAGCGAGCACAGCGCATTGCGAATGCGATATCTGCCGCGATCGCAACCACGCCTATCCGGATGTTGGTCGGCATCCGCAACAGCATGGTCACGGCTGTGTTCTCGGATGTCAGGCGCCAATCGGGCTGGACCGCCCCGCAAGCAAATCTCGCCACACGCCTACATCCGCTCTTGCTCAGCCTTGGGCCGGCGGTTCTTATCGGCATGAGCACCGACAAACCGTCTACGTCTTTCCTCCCCAGGGCGTTGCAGGAGGCGACGATCGCGCTCGACTTTACGAGCGTCATCAATCGGGTCGTGCAATTCGCCGAACTCGATTTAAGGAGTCTGATGCTGCATCGTGGAGGTGAATATGTCCGGTCCGTAGCTCCGCCGTGGACCTCATCGTTCCTCAATGCGGATGCGAAGGCCAAAGGCTCGCTTGTCCGCACATTGCGGGCGCTCGCCGATGCCGATCTGAACGTGCAAGAAGCCGGACGCCGGCTCGGCGTACATCCGAACACAGTCTACTCGCGCATCGGCCGCATTAAAGAACTCAGCGGCCTCGACGGCCAACGTTACCACGACCTGGTCGAGCTATTGCTGGCCGCCGATTGTTGGCACACTTGATTTGACACCAGAGCTGGTGACATCCGCTCCAGCGTCTGCCGAACGGCGGCTTACTCAGTCTTTCGGCCAGAACCGGACAGGCAGAAAACGGCCCCTTTTCGTCGAGTAGCAGCCGGACGGCTACGCGGACCAATCGGACATCTGCCTCAGAGATAAGTTCACCATGTTCCGGGGAGCATGCCAGCAATCCCCCGTTCAGAATATTCGACAGGAATTAGCCGGAAATTGACCTCCGGTCGGGCAAGCTCCGCCATGGCCGCTAACGAATGACATTTCCTCATCCCAGGATTGCGCGGCGACGTTCAAGGCTTTCGGCTGGCCACTCTTTCTTCGTGTCGTAATAGACCTCGAAAGCGCGAGCGCTATCCGGCAGCCGAATCCAAGGAAGTTTCGAGCGGGTGAAGATATGAACGTCTGGCTCAATCCCTGTGGGGTCGTCGAGTGTGCCGACCCGCACAAAACGCATCGCACGGCGGCCGTAATCGCTCCATAGCGCAACCATGCAGGACGGGCAGCGATAAATGTCGTGTGGGCGGCCGCTGTCGGTCCCCATTGCCACCGGTTCCGGTACGCCCGACGAGAGCGTGATCCGGTCGGTCTCGATCAGCGCGTTGATGACGAAGGCACTGCCGGTCTGGCGTTGACAGACGCGGCAATGGCAGCAATGCACGAACATCGGTTCGGAATTCAGCCGGTAGCGCACCGCTCCGCAGGAACAGCCGCCTTGAAAGGTCCGGGGCATATTCTCCTCCCAACTTTGCGGCGAAAGTTTAGTTAAGGCACTGAGGGCGGTCAAAGCGACGATGACGCATCGGAATTCGGCGTGGGTCCAGATTTTGAGAGGTCAGTGGTCCGCAAAGGGTGGGAGGCGGTCGGACAGGTTTCGGGCAGAAAGTCTTCATAGCTGCCGCACTTGAAGCCCGGTATCGGGCAGGAAAGACCGAGAGGCTTAGCGTCGCCAGCAGGACAAGTTTCGATTTACCGGCTAGACGCTTATGCATTGAGGCCGCTTTGCACATGCGCTCGGTCTCGCTCTCGTTCGGTGGGTCTTGATATCAGCTGGCTGGCCGTGCGGTCCCGAGGTGACGTGGGAGAGCACAGGCTGAAAGCGCAACTAGCGCGAAAGCGATGCCAGCGATCGGTGCGTTTGCCGTATCGAGAAGAAGACCGAAGATTGGCGCACCAGCGACTTGGCCAGCTGCGATGGCCAGAAAGCCGATGGTGATCCCGGTTGCGGGACGCTCCTGCATGGCACGAATGCCCCAGACGAGGTAGACGCCGGTCAACGCCATATAAGCCACACCGAAGAGACCACCGCCTACGAGCGCCATCACCGTGTTCTGCGCCATCGCGACGAGTATGGTGGCGGCCGCCAGAACAAGCAGGAACGAGCCCTGGACCCGGTTGAGGCCAAAACGCTGGATGAAGTGCCCGCAGGCGCCACCCGTCAGGCCGACAAGACCGATCGCGAGCCAGAGCGTGCCAATCTCGGCGCTCGACCAGCCGAGCGACCGGCGTGTCAGCTCCCCGCCAAAGGACCAGACCGCCGTACTCGCCGCGCCCATGAGAAAGGCTGCCGCGAAGAGACGCTTTACGTCGTCGTTTAGGGCCGGCAATCCGCGAGGATGGTCACCCGAGCCTGTTGCGGCCCGTGGTGTTATCAGGATGATGATCACGGTTTCGATAAGAGCAACGCCGACGAAAATCGCGAAAGCGAGCCGCCAGTCGCTACCGAGGATGAGCGCGGCCGGGGCAGAGAGGGCGACGCCGCCGCTTGCCCCGGCATTGATCAGTGTGTTCGCCCGGTCTTGAAGATTGGTGACGACGCGCTGAGAAACCGCCGCAGCCAGCGGTGGCGAGGCCAGCCCGGTGCTCATGCCCGCGAAGAGGACAGCCGCCGCAAGCGTTACGCCACCCGGCGCCGAGGCGATGCCGAGAATGCCGATGGTCGCCACACAACCGGCGAGCCCGGCGACGAAGCGCGGGCCGAAGCGTTCGGTCAGTGCCGCCGAGACAACAATGGCCAGGCAATAGCCGAAAAAGGAGCCACCGGAAATCAGGCCGCTGAAGGAGGCAGACAGGGAGAGATCGACCGCGATTGCCGGCAGAAACAGGCCGAAGGCGAAACGCGCGAGACCGTAGCACACGGCAATCAGGCCGAAGCCGCTCGCTGTCAGCCCAAAAGCGCGCCTATCCATCGGTCCGTTCCGCCGAATGTCGTGCCGCTTCTACGAGGGTTGTGGCCGCCTGGCGGGCAGCCTCCACGGCGTTCGTTCCGCGATAGACGGCGGCGTGGGTCGCGCCCTCGAAAAGCATGAGGATCTGGTCGGCGAGCACTATATCTGCTTCACCGAGATCGGCGGCGACGCAGTTGGCGATCAGAGCCGCCATGGCCTCCTTGTGGGCGGCGACCCGATCGCCGATCGCCGGATCTCCCGCGCCGGCCTCGCCCAGCGCCCGGAGGAAGAAGCATCCATGGGCGCCCTGGGCCTCGACCCATTCGCCGAGGGCGCGGAACAGGCCGTCCACCCCATCGCACGGCATGGCGGCAAGGAAGCGCTCGCTCCGAGCGTCGAGTGTACCGACGATCAGCGCGGCACGGCCGCCGACATGTTTGTAGAGCGTGCGGCTGGAGACGCCGGCGGCCCTGGTGAGCCGGTCCATGCCGGTGGCGGAGAAGCCCTCCCTGTCGAGCAAGGCCTCGGCGGATGCGATGATGGCAGCGTGATCGGTCATGGCACACATGTAAAACGATCGTTTTACATGTCAAGCACGATCGAAGAGGCGCACGGCTGCTCTCACGGTAATGGCCGAGCCGATCATCGCTGCGGCA
>NZ_JAXQNM010000004.1:0-74532 GCF_034427935.1 Chelativorans sp. M5D2P16
CACTGTTACTCTTTGTCTTTCAAGCGTTTCCGGATCTTGTCTTCGGTCTCGCCAAGGCCATGCTTCGTGCGCTCGTCGAGCCCACCAGCAGTACCCCCTTCTTTCATCGGCTTATCGCCGCCGGCCTTGCGGATTTTCTCTTTCTCTTGATCGGAATGCGGTTGGTTCTTCATGTCTTTGTTCATGGGACTCTCCATCGTCTGCGGAATCAACATGCCCGCGGTCTGAATGTTCCCCGGTTTAAGCGACAGATCCTCTGAAGTGACGGTTGTCTTGCAGGCCAAGGCGGACACATTTCTGCGCAACATCAAGAGCGCCGAGCAGACGTTCGTCGGCAGTTTCGACCGGATCGAGAACGAGGCCGATCAGGCCGGGAGTACCCTTGCGACGGTCAGAACTCGGGGGCACAAAGTTTCACTGCGGCGGCCGCACAGGCTCCACGAGCAGCGGCGGCTATCGGCGGTGTGCGCTCCGGATCCTTCCGATTGGCCCCTGACTTCGTGAATGTCCGATGCGTGGCGCAAGTGCTTGCCTGGCTGAAGGAGAAGTTCGGCGCAGGCGTGAAGGCTGGCAAGAAGGCAAACTTCATACCCGGCAATGGGAATCGACGGGACTCGGACGTCCTTGTCTGCGTGGCGAACAAGACGTTCATGTCATACCCTGCTACGGGTGAACCCGCCTTCGTCGAGGGCGTATGCTTCTGGACATCGGACGGAGAGAAGATCGTCAACTATCCGCGTCAGCACCTCGACAACTGCACAGCCAAGAACGGGGCAACCGCGAGCCGATTCAAGCCGAGCATTCGCCTTTTGAAGAACATGCGAAACGCCATGATCGAACAGGGCTACATCAATGACGGGCTGGCCCCATCGTACTTCCTCGAGGGATGCTCTCCAATGTTCCAACGCAGCACTTCGTGGCGAGCCGTCAGCAGACGTTCGAGAACTACATGCACTGGCTTCAGACGTGCCCGACCGGCGATCTGACCTGCGCTAACGACATCCACTACCTCCTTCGCGATGGGCATTCGGTGTGCTGGAACCTAGCCGACTTCAATACCTTCCGGGGCTCGGCGATGTTGTTCTACAACCAATGGTGAGCCACAGCTTGACAGCCTACGCGTTTTCGATCAGCCGAAGCGCGTATCACTCGGCGCTGATCTCCTGGCACCCTGCTTCCCATGCCTTCTGGTCTGGTGATTGCCGGCCGTCGGCCGTCTTCACCTCGTGCAGGACGAACGGACCGCCGGGCCAAAACGAAAACGCCCGGAGCCGTAGAAATAGATTCCGCCGTTTTCGGCCCGGAACCGACTGGCTATTTTCGTGCTCTGCGGACCTCCATCCTGCCACTTACGTCACATGCGCGACGAATTGACCGGTTCGGTGAATCTGTGTCGCGGCGCTGAGTCAGCAAGCGAGCGTCCGCAAAGGGCCGGAATCGCCAGCGCATCCAGGGTCGACGAATGTCAGCTAAGTCCAACCGGAGCACGCAAGCCGACTGTCTCTTTACGGCCCCGTAGCGGACTGTCCGCTATCGGGAAGCATTTCGCCGAAGCGGACAATCCGCATGCGACCCCAATCCGGCACAGCAATTTACGGCTCCACCCGGTGGGGAACGGCGGGCAGCCTTCGGACCAAAGCTCGCAACGCGAGGGGCGCACGCTTCGGCTTCGCTCGCGTCTTGGTGATCAAGCGCCAAACGCGCCATCAATCGTATGCATCGCTCCTGTCACGAAGCCGGCCTCAGGGCCCGCAAGCCAAGCTACCATCCCGGCGACTTCCTCAGGCCGCCCGTGGCGCTTGATGGCGGGCTAGGTCTCAAATGGATGATCGCCGCCAGCTCGAGATGCAGCTTCTCGGCGATCTGCGCAAAGAGTTCGTTGTCAGCATCGATACCGCTCATGTTCGCAGCGCCGAGCCCAATTCAGCGCGAAACTTCGAGATGTGGCCGCGGCGGCCGGGGCGAACCTGGTGGCCGCTATTTCATATCCGGCAGCACCGCCCAGCATGCAATACGCGATCGTGCTCTCCACGCCCTCGAGGAAGTCGGGTATCGCGGCTTTGGCGATGCGACGGTGATCTCGGACGGCGCGGAAATCCTGAAGCGGCTGCCCCGCGCCATGCCGAAGCCGACGACCCACATCGTCGACTGGTTCCACATCGCCATGAAGATCCAACCCATGCAGCAGATCGCTGACCACATCGTGCGATCCCGATCTGGAACCTTTGACGCGCTTCCATCCATCGACCCGGACATCAGAGCCGTGAAATGGCGCCTGTGGCATGCCCGGGTTGATCGTGCGATCCGGGAACTGGAGCGGCTCCTGGCGAGAGTGAAGGATGCGCAGAAAGAAGGCGAGTTCTCGATCGCACGGCTTCACAGCCTCGGCGCGCAACTCCTGACCTATGTTCGTTCGAACCGCAGTGCGATTGTCAATTATGGAAAGCGCCACCGGTCCGGACTTCGCGTTGCCACGACCCGCGCCGAGTCGGCGGTGAATTCACTTGTCGGCAAGCGGATGGTCAAGAAGCAGCAGATGCGCTGGTCGCTCCACGGTGCGCATATGCTCATGCAGGTCCGGGCGGCGGAGATCAACGGCGAACTTCGCAAACAGCTGCGCGCGCCGTTCAGACAGCCTGAACCTAGCGTGCCACCAATATTCAAGCCGAAACCGCCTCTTCTGCGTGCCGCCTGACCCCAGAGAAGTTACTGGTCTCGCCAGCATGGAAACCGTGAGAGCACCCGCGAGGTGATGAGGAAGACGAGGAAATTGACGGCCGCGGGAACGGAGATGCTGATGGCGTACCAGAAGACGCCGCGGAAGGCGACCGCGGGGCGTCCCATCTTGTGCTGATGGCGGGGGATCTCGCCGTTTCCGGTCGGCGCGGCGTCGGTCAGGTGCGGGGGCATGGGCCCTCCGCGGAAACGCCTTTCCGGCGGTTGCGCCCGTGGATCTCCGTTTCCGGGACACGGAGGCGACAATATTTGCCAGTTAAATGGCTTTCTCCGTGGTATCCAGCAGGCCCGATGCGAAAAGAATGCCGATGAAGGGACTGGCCGGTCTTTTGAACCTGTGGGGCCGAAGGGTGCCGCAACGGCGTCCGAGGCTGCGCCTCAGCGCAGCCGACATGCCGATCTACGCCATCGGCGATGTGCACGGCTGCCTGGAACAGCTCCTGGCGCTGGAAGAAAAGATCGTCGCGGATGCGCGGGCGCTGCCCGGCGCCAAGCTGATCGTCATGCTGGGCGACTATATCGACCGAGGGCCGGCCTCCGCGCAGGTGATCGACCATCTCGACGCACCGCCGCCCGCAGGCTTCGAACGCATCTGTCTTGCAGGCAATCACGAGGCGCTCATGCTGGCCTATCTGGAAGAGCGTGCTGCGCTTTCGCAATGGCTGGCGCTCGGCGCCGAGGCCACACTCTCCTCCTACGGCATCGATCGCGATCGCCTTTCGCGGGTCTACACGCAGCCAAGGCAGGTCGATGCACTCATCCGCCGGACGATTCCGGACGCCCATGCCGCCTTTCTGCGCAGGCTGCCGGTACTGGTCGAGGCACCCGGGCTTGCCTTCGTGCATGCGGGCTTCCGCCCGGACCTGCCGCTCGAACGTCAGTCGGACAGCCAGCTGGTCTCGATCCGCGAGGCCTTCTACACGCGTGCGCATCTGCTCGAACGGACGGTCGTGCACGGCCATACGCCCATCTCCCGACCCCGGCTCGAGGGCAGGCGGCTCAATATCGACAGCGGCGCCTATCTTGGAGGACCGCTGACCGCCGTGCGTATCTGGCGCGGCGAGGGCCTCTTTCTGCAGAGCCATGCGAGCGCTCCCGGCGTGTCTTCTCATTCGACCCGATCCCCGTAATAGGCCCCGTACCGGCCCACATAGCTTTCCGCCCCGCCCGGCGTTGCGTAACGGGCGAGCTTCTTCATGTCGGCCTTGTTGAGGATGACGCCGATCGCCTTTGCGGCGATCCGGCGCTCCGATTGGAGCGTGGAGCGCAAGAGCGCCCGCGGCGTGGCGCCCCATTCGGTCACGATGACGAAGCCATCGGCCATGGGCTCGAACGCCTTGGCGTCGATCACCGGTCCCAGTGGAGGCAGGTCGATCACGATGTAGGAGAACATCCGGCGCGCCTCGTCTATGAGCTTTTGCATGCCGGGGCCGGAGAGCAGCTCGCTCGTATGTGCGAAGTGACGGCCGCTGGCCGGCAGAATGGCCATCTGCGTTGCGCGGTCGATGCGTACGTAGTTCGGCCAGTGCTTGTCTCCCGCGATCGCCTCGACCAGCCCGCCGCCGGAGGTCCCCGAAAGGCTGCGGCTCAGCCCGCGGCCGCGCAGGTCGCCGTCGATCAGCAACGTCTTGGCTCCGCTTGCCGCGGTCAGGCAGGCGAAGTTTGTCGCCACCGTCGTCTTGCCCTCGTCGGGGAGAACCGAAACGAAGCCGATCACCCTGCTGTTGCCGTGCAGGAGGAGATCGGCCGAATGCCGCGTGTTGCGCATGGTTTCGGCGAAGGACGAGCCGGGCGCATCCTTGGTGACGCGCAGGATGTTCGGCGACACGGTAACCGTTTTCTCATTCTGAGGCCTGTCGTTCCGGCCGCCTTTCGCACCTGCCCGTCCGGTCTTCCCGAGAAGCGGCAGATAGCCGAGGAACTTGAGGCCGAGGGCGTCCCTGACGTCTTCGCTGGTGCGGAAGAAGCGCTCCCGGAACTCCTGGAACGCGGCCGTGCCGCCGCCGGCGAACAATCCCAGCACGAGAGACAGAGCGAGTACGACCGTCCTGCTCGGGCTGGAGGGGCCGACGGGATCCTCGGCCTGCGAGATCACACGCGCCTTGGCGATCGGCAGCGAGCGTTGCTGCGAAGCTTCCTCGTAGCGCGCCAGGTAGGTCTGATAGAGGTTGGCGAGCGTCGTCGCCCTCTGCTCCAGCTCGCGTAACTTGACCAGCGCCTTGCCCGTTTCCGAGCTTTCGTCGGACATGGTCCCGACATTGCCGCTCAGCGACTCCTCGCGGGCCAGCGCCACGCTGTACTCGTTGCGGTAGGTTTCGGTGAGCTGTTCGAGCTCGCGGAAGATCTGCCGCTCGAGCTCGCCCTGCTCGCGGCGCAGATTGACGGCCTGCGGGTGGTCCTCGCCGAATTGCGCCTCGACGTCCTGAAGCCGGCTGCTGATCGTGAGATAGCGCGATTTCATCTCGTTGATCAGGGTGCTGTTCGGCTGCTCCGTTGGGATGGTGGCGTTGCGCACCGCATTCTCGGCGCCGCTCTCGATGATGGACTTGAACTGCTCGTAGCGCGCGCGGGCATTCGCGGTCTCGGCCCGCGCCAGGATGAGCTGGCTGTTCAGGTCCGACAGTTGCTGCTCGGAAATCAGCTCCCCGCTGGAAGCGGTCAGCCCGTGTTCGGCCCGGTACTGCTCGACCTCGAGGGCGGCCGTTTGCGAGCTCTGCCGCAATTCGTCGAGCCTGCCCTGCAGCCACGTCATGGCGCGCTGGGTGGCGTCGAAATTCGCTTCGAGCTGGTCTGCGAGATAGGCATCGGCGTAGGCGCGCGTGATTGCTCCGGCGAGCGCCGGGTCGCTCGCGCTGAACGACACCTGGATGACGAGGCTGCGCCCGACCCGCTCGGCCGACACGTCCTGCTGGAGGAGGGCGGTCGCCTTGCCGATATTCGCTTCCTCCGTCTGCCGGTCGGACTTCGATGGTCCGAACAGGCTCAGCACCGCCCTGGCTTGCGACTTGAGCCACGCCACCGGCGCCTTGGGCGGGTTGAGGAAGGCCTCGTTGTTTTGCAGGTCCTCGGCAAGCACGACCGTGCGGGCGAGCTGTGCGGATTTGAGGATTTCCACTTCGCTCGACATCATGGAATCGATCCGCATATTGCTCGATACGGGCGGCTCCTCCTGTGTGAACTTCGCCAGATTTTCATCGATGAGGATGCGGGTCGCGGCCGTATAGACGGGCGGCGTGACCAGCAGATAGGCGACCCCGAGCGCTACGCCCAGGGCCGCGAACAGCGCGATCAGCCACGCGCGCCGCCATATGGCGGCCGCGAGGACCTCGAGGTCGATGAACCGCTCCTCCCTCGGCTCATCGTCCCGGAAAAGATGGCTGTCCAGTTGCTGGCTTCTCTGATGCATCAAGTTACCCGCATGGCGCTGTTTCGCGTGTGCCGCGAAGGAGCCATGCTCATGCCGCGTTGCTGCGGATCTCCTGTGCCGCCACCATCTCCGTGATGGGTTCGAGCACGAGATCGCGAATGTCGGAGCGGGCGAATGCGAAAGCTACGTTCGCCTGGATGAAGCCTTCCTTCGAGCCGCAATCGAACATCCGGCCGGTGAACGGGGCGGCGTAGAATTTCTGCACCTCCATCAGGCGGTGCATCGCATCCGTCAGCTGAATCTCGCCACCCGCGCCACGCTGCTGGTTGCCAAGCAAAGCGAAGATTTCCGGTTGAAGGATGTAGCGGCCGTTGATGTAGCTGTTGGAAGGCGCGACCGAGGGATCGGGCTTCTCCACCATCTCGGTGACTTCAAATCCGGTCCCGATCTGCGTTCCCTTGCCGACGATACCGTATTTGTGGGTCAGTTTCGGATCGCATTCCTCGACCGTGATCACATTGCCGCCGGTCTCGGCGTAGAGCTCCATGGCGCCGGAAAGGCATCCGCGCTCGCCGTAGGAAACCATGTCGGGCAGGAGAACGGCGAAAGGCTCGTCGCCGACCAGGTCGCGCGCGCACCAGACCGCATGGCCGAGACCGTCCGGCGACTGCTGGCGCGTGACGCTCACCGCGCCGGCGGGGAGCTGAAGCGCATCGAGCTCGGTGAGCTGTTTCGACTTGCCGGCCCGCTTCAGCGTGTCGTTGAGCTCGGGCTGGACGTCGAAATAGTCCTCGATCGGGGCCTTGTTGCGCCCGGTCACGAAGACGATGTGCTCGATGCCCGCCTCCAGCGCTTCGTCGACCGCGTACTGGATGACCGGGCGATCGACGATCGTGAGCATTTCCTTCGGCATGGACTTGGTGGCAGGCAGGAACCGCGTGCCCATTCCCGCCACGGGGATCACCGCTTTTCTGACTTTCCGCATTGCGTCCTCTCTCTCCGCTAGGATTGGAATTCCCCGTGCCCCTGGATCGTCCCCCGGTTGAATCGCGCCGCCATGCGCCGCAGCCGCGCGCCGATGGGCATGCGCATATGACGCAGCGCCACCGGATCGCGCACGGCGCAGCGGGCGGCCTTGAAAAGCGCCCGTTCTTTCAGGTGTTGAACGACGGACAGAAACGACACCGCCTGGCGAAGGCTCCGGCGGCGCTCCCGCAGCGCCCGTCGTGAAGCCGGATCCAGATCGTGCGCCCGCTCGAAGCCGGCGTCGGCGGCGAGCATCGCCTCGACGTGCCATTTTTCGAGAACGCGCGAGATCGACCCGCTGCGCAAGGCATAGATGTAGCCCGGCTGCGGCTCGACCACGCAGTGCGCGCCCTTCGCCAGGGCCGCAGCCAGGAAGAGATAATCCTCGCCGATCCGCAGCTCTTCGTCGTAGCGCAGGCCGTGCGCCTCAACGAACGCGCGCTCGAAGATGGGCTTCATATAGCCGAAATTGTACGTCGCCTCGAAAATGCGGTTGGAATGGATGAAGGTGGCGAGCGTCAGGCGCTCGAGTTTTTCGAGATCCCGCGGCATGAACATCATCCGGTGGCGGGTTTCCGCGCTGTTTTGGGCGATGAAAAGGTTGTCGACGACGATCTGGGCGCCTTCCCGCCTCGCCCGTGCGACCATGCGGGTGAGCCGGTCGGGCTGCATCGCGTCGTCGGCGTCGAGCACCGCGATCCAATGGCCCCGCGCCTCAGCGAGGCCGGCATTGCGCGCACCGCCGGGGCCGCGGTTTTCGGCAAGATCGACGAGCCTCACTGCCGTTTCGGGGAAGCCGCGGGCGATCTCCGCCGTCCGGTCGCCGGACGCATCGTTGACGACGACGACCTCGACCGCGATGTCACGCTGGTTGAGTGCGCTGCGGATCGCATCGGGCAGCGTATCCTCGGCATTGTACGCGGCGATGATGACGCTGACGTCAGGCTGCATTGCCGTGCTCCGCCGCCGGGGAAGGGCCGCCGTACTGGCGGATTTCACGCAAGCCGAGGAGCCCGGCGGTCACGCCGACGTGCATGATGCCGCGCAGGATCGAGGGATTGCGCCTGGCCGCAAAGGGACAAAGGAGGGCGGCGGCGGCAAAGCAGTATCCCGCCTTCAGACCCGCCAGCCCCAGATGTACGAGCCGCCGCGGCGGCACCGAGCCATTCGCCAAAAGCCGCCCGTGCGTCTGCCCCATGCGGAAGCGGCGCCTGGCGAGCCAGGAAAAGCGGGCGCGGCCGTCCGGCACGATCTCCTCCACCCAGGCCTCGGGTGCATAGGCGATCGTGCCGCCGGCCTGATAGAGCCGTGAGAAGAAATCGGTGTCCTCGCCGCCGGAGCGCCCGAGCGACAGGTCGAAACGCCGGCCCCTGACGAAGGGCGAGGCGCCCTTCAAAAGGACATTGCACGTGTAGCCCGTGCGGATCTCGCCCCTGACCCGGACGGGAAATGTCGAATGGCTGTCGGCGCGCCGCATCCAGCCCGGCGCGCCGGGACGGTAGATCGCCCGGACGGGGCCGAGCACCGCATCGGCCCCGGTGTCCAGCGCCGTCGCCAGGAGCGCGCCGAGCCAGGGGCGAGTGACGGTTTCGTCGTCGTCGACAAAGGCCAGGAAGTCCCCGCTCGCGGCATCCAGACAGGCGTTGCGGGCGATCGAGATGTTGCGCGCCGGGGCATGGACATGGACCAGCTCGTGGGGAAAACCTTCCGCCACCCGCTCGACGCGCTCGCGGGCACTCGGCGTGATGTCGTTGTCGGCCACGATCACCCGCAGCCGCACGCCATCAGGCACATCGAGATCGGCCACGGACCGCAGCGTGTCGAGCAGCGCATCGCGCCGGAAGGTGCAGATGCAGATGTCGATTGACGGCGACAGGGGCGTGAGGAGCGCGGTGCTCATGACGTGCCCTTTCCGCGCCTGCGGGACCTGAGCATCTGCAGCCAGAAGCCGGCGGACCATCCGAAATGCATGACCATCGCCGCGACGCTGGCCAGCACCGCGCGCGGATCGCGCTGTCCGACGCCCAGCACGACGCCGTAGCCGAGACAGATCAGGACCCACAGGAAAAACGGCACGGCCGTCCACCAGTGAAACAGCGCGAGCAACGCGCCGGCCGCGCACGGCAGGACCATCGCCGGTAGCATCTGCCGCAGCTTCGGCAGCGTGCGGTGCTTGAGAAAGTTGCTCGCGCGTCCCTTCCCGTAATTCACGTATTGCCGGAAGAGGCCGTACACCGTATCGCGCGGGTAATAGGTCATGCCGGTCCTGTCGGTCAGCCAGATACGGTAGCCGGCCGCGCCCAGGCGGTGGTCCAGTTCGGCGTCCTCGTTGTGGCCGAAGCTCTCGTCATAGCCGCCGACGGCGCGGAATGGCGCGATCCGCATGAGCGCGTGATGGCCGTGGTCGGTCCAATGCCCCTTGGCGCCCGCGCGGTGTTTCGACCCGCCATTGCCGAGCTTCGAGTTCTGCGCCATTGCCGCGGCCTGCTGGAACAGGCTGCGGCCCTTCGTGGTCATGACGACGACGACCGAATCCGCCCCCGTCGATTGCGCCTCCTCGATCAGGCGGTCGCAGAAATCGTCGGGATAGTCGGCATGGGCGTCGATGCGGATCAGGCAATCGACCGTGTCGCCGAATTCCTGGACGGCGAGATTGACGGCCGCGCCCTGGAGCTTTCGCGGGTTGTCGAGAACCACGACACGCGGATTGACCTCGGCGATGCGGCCGAGGATTTCGCGCGTGCCGTCGGTGCTGCCGCCGTCGGCGACCACGATCGGCATGTCCAGCCGGTCCGCCGCGCCGTCGAGATCCTGAAGCAGGCGCTCGATATGCGCCGCTTCATTGAGGCAGGGGATCACCACAATGGCGCTCAACCGCGTTTGGGGAGCGTCCTTGCGCATCGTTGCGGGTGCTTCACAATTCATGCCGCAGCCTCCAGTATCTTGTCGTCGGCCCGCGCCCGTGTAAGCCCCTCGAGACGCCCCACCAGCGCGCGGCAATCCGCAGGACCGCAGATCCAGGTATTGTCGGGCTTCGCCGCGACACGCGCGCGGTGGTCCGTGTAGGAGGCCGCATCGACGGAGCCGAGCAGGGCGGTGAGCGCGTTGGCGGAAGGCTCGGCAAGAAGGGCGCCGATCCCGTGGCTATCCAGGAACCGGCCCGTTTCCGTGCCGTCCATGCCGATCGGCACGGCGCCGTGGCGACATCCCTCGTAGAGCCGGTTCGGTAACAGCCATTTCGAGTTCAGGCCTTCCTCGAAGAAGTCGATGGCCCAGGCGAAGTGCGCGGTGCCGTAGATCGCGGCGAGGTCATCCGGATTGCGATAGGCGCCTTCAAAGCGCATGTGCGGCTCGGCGGCGACGGTGGCGTCGAAATCGTCGAACTCCGAATAGGCGGGGCGGCCGCGCAACACGACCTCGAACGTTCCCTGCATGCGCCGCGTGAAGGCGGACAGGAGCGCCAGCGAGCGGCGGCAGCGCAGCGCGCCGAACCAGCCGATCCGCCACGGCGCGCCGGGCACCGGCGCGTTTTGCGCCGCCGTCTTTGTGACAGGGCCGAGTTCCAGGACCTTGTTCTCGAGGAGAAGCACGGGCGCGCCGATCTGCCCGCGCGGCGCGAAATATTCGCGCAGAAAGGCCGGCGAACTCGTGATCAGGAGGGCGGCGGTGCCGCCGAGGGCGCGCTCGGCCGCGCGCATGGCAAGACCGATCCCGTCGCGTCTGAGCAGCAGCCGGTGAACGTCCAGGCATTCATAGACGATCGGAATGTCGCCGCCGAACTGCGCGCACAGGCGCCGGGCGAACACCAGCATCTCTAGATTGCGGGCGATGATCACGTCGGGCTTCGAGACGTGCCTGAACCTGGGGCCGAGCGCCAGGTTTGCGCCGGCGATCGCGGCCAGGCGCTGGGCGAACCTGCCGTCGTGCGTCCTGCCGAGGCCAACCGGCCTCTCGCCTGCAACCTCGCGCGCCGGCTCCCGGTCGCGGTGGAAGCCGGCAAGGGAAACCGCCGCACCTCCGGCCTTCAGCATGGCGACGCGCCGGCTGGTCGCGGGGTCGGACAAGTCATGCACGAGGTACAGGACGTGCAGCATAGGAAAACTCACCGCGATCCGCCCCCACGGGAAACGTTATCGAACATGATACCGCGGCGCAACATATTATATTGCACCGCAGCGAAGGCATTCGCCACGCCTGTCCAAGGGGTCACTCGAGCGTGCATACGATCGACTCCGGAAACTGGCAGTCGTCGCCCAGCGCCGTGAAGGCGACCCGGTCCACTTCGGCCGAGAGCGCGCCCTCCGGCGGGGCGAACGTCCCCAGCCACGATTCCATGTTGTCGCTCGCCCAGAGGCTCAGATAGATCTTGGAGGCATGGGTGGGGACGAGGGCCGGGTCGTTCACCTCGTGAACCAGCTCGCCGTTGACGAACCAGCGGATGCGGCCCTCCTCCCAGACGAAGGCGTAGTCGTTGAAGGCCGCGTCCGCACCGCCGGGGACGGGCACCAGCTTCTCGTTGCCGCCTTCGCCCGAGACATACTGGTTGAGCTGAACCTGCGAGGGGTCCTTGCCCAGGAACTCGAAGTCGATCTCGTCCCACGGTTGCCCGTGCGCCGGTCCGATATAGGTGAAGAAGCCGGTGTTCATGCCCGAGCCGGCGACCGCCCGGATGCGGGCCTCATAGGTGCCGTATCCGAGGCGCTTGTTGGTCTGGATTTCGCCGCAGGCATAGGCGCGGTCACCGGTCTCGCGCTCGGTAAAGCCGAGTGACAGGACGCCGTCGGAAACCGCCACCTGGTCCTTCGACCAGGTGCAGTTCTGGTGCGCGCCGTTGGCCCATCCATCGGAAACATACCAGCGGGCTCCGTCGAGGCGATCGAAGTCTTCCACGAACGAGGCGCCGCCCTCCTGGGCGATTGCCGGACAAGCGGCCCCGACAATAAAGAGCAGTGCAAGCGGCAGATTTCTTTGTCGGCTAAGAAGATTGCGCAATGTCCTTCATGCTCCCGTTTGCGGCGGTCCTTCAGTGCGGCTGCAGAGTGATGCGTATTTCGATGACAATGAGGCGCGAATTCCTTTGCGTGGTCGCTGACGATCAATCATCCGCAGTGGAAGCAACATTATTTGAGTCGAAATTCTTGTTTTGGTCGCTTTCCATCGGATCGAACTTCTCGGCCGTGTCGAAGAACGCCTTCGCGTCCATCTCGGCGTGCCTCATGAACGCGGCCTGTCCCTCGAGGGCGGCAATGCGCGCCTGGTAACGCTGCATCTGCGTCGACAGGTCGTCGGCCTTTGCAGACAGCGCCTCTCCCTCTCCGTTCTCGAAAGCCTCGAGCGCGAATGCCGCGGAGGTTTGCGCGGTCTCGTAGCGCGCCTGAAGCCCGCTGCGTTCGGCCTCGATTTCGGCGTGCAGTTGGTGGAGCAGTTGAAGCAGCCTGTCGCGACGGCCGAGATCGGTCGCGCGATCGCGTTGCGGATTGCGGGTTCGAAAGCTGAGCAGTGCCATGAGGTTCCTTTCAAGGTCAGGGCGGGACGGCCGCCGTCCGTCAGCTTCTTTCGGCGTCCTCCCCGACGATTGCGCGGATCTCCGCGACCTGCTGCTCGGAAAGATCCTCCTTCCAGCGGACGAGCGACTTGGACTTGATCTCCGGCCGCGCGATCGGGTCGTCCAGGTCCAGGAATTCCTGCAGCCGCTGAAGCTCCTGTGCCGTGTCGGTCTGGAGCTTGTGATAGCGCATGCGGATCATCCGCTCGCCGAGCACCGTTTCCAATTCGTCGAGGCGGCGCAGATGCGCATGCCATCTGACGGCGCAGCGGCCGGCAAGCGACATGCGCGCATAGGCCTCGCGATTGTCCTCGCTGACGCCCAGGAAGCGGTTCGGCACCGGATAGGCGTCCCAGTTCTCCGCCCAGTAGCGCACGCCCTCGTGCCGCAGGCTGCTTGCCACCGTGCCGAAGACGTCGCGCAGGACACCGATGAAGCGGGCGGCCGGGAAGGCCTCGGCCAATTGCTCGGCCAGCCAGATGTTGGGATGGCTCTTGTCGAGCAGCCGCTTCGGCCGCGCACTCGCCGCTTCGAGCTGGTAACGGCGCAGCAGGCCGGGCAGGAGCCTGGCTTCCGCGCTCGGGTCGATGGCCATCTCCGTGACCCAGTTGAAGATGGGCGGCTTCTCGATGAGCGTGTGCAGCGCCGTATGCGGCTCGAGGATCCAGGCGACCCAATGGGTGCCCGAACGTCCCGTACCGAGCACGAAGATGGGATCGGGCGGGGGGCCGGGTTCGAAGGCGAGGCGCGCCCGCTGGCGTGTGAGCCGGACGAAGTCGGCGAGCCGGCGGGATCGACCGCTGGAGATGTTCTGCGGTAGCTCAATCGTCATGTGAAGTCCCTTGTTCCATGTCGCCCCAATACCGCCGTTTCGTGCTGGTCTCGCTCAATCCATCGCCAGACGCCCCTCGAGCAGATAGCGCGGCCCCGGGGGAGACGCCGACCACGCCCGTCGGCGCATGAAGGACTCGGTCTTGTCGGCCAGCACTCCGCCGGCGATCCCCGGAAGCGACATGGGGCGCACGTACGCATCCCGTATCGCGGCCATCAGCCCCGATCCCGCCTTGACGTCGAGAAATCGCCGCAACTCATAGCGCGCGCGGATGTGGTGGGCGTGCCGCCTGAAGTGCGTTTTCGCCTCCCGCGGCAGGGTGGGCGAGCGCATGATCGCCTCGTCGGCCTCCCACAGGCGCTTCAGATCCTGCGTGGCATGCCGCCCGCTCAGCGAATCCGGGCGGACCACGGCGCCGTAGCCGCAGGCGCGGACGACCTTGTAGCGCGCACCCTGTGCCAGGGCGCGCGCATAGAGATCGTAGTCCTCGCCCAGCCGCAATTCTTCGTTGTAGCGCAGGCCGTGACGATCGAGGAACGCGCGGCGCACCACCGGCTTGAGAAAGCCGATCTCGCCGCGGGACAGGCCGCGTCTGGCGATGTTGCCTTCGATGAAGGTGTGGAGGTCGAGAAAATGCGGCTCCGGGGCAAAGCGCGGTATGTTCGGTTCGCCGACCTCGGCGCCGACGAACATGACGTTGTCGGCCACGAAATCCCAATCATCCCCGGTAAGGAGCGTCTCGAAGCGCCCGGGCAGGAAGAAATCGTCCGCATCCAGCACGGCGATCAGGGGGGCTGTGGAATTGGCGATGGCGTGATTGCGCGCGAATGCGGGACCGCGATTACGGGAAAGGCGCAGGACCCGCAGGCGGCCGGTGCCGTCGTCGGATCGGTGTGCCTCTCCTGCGGTATCGTCGCTGGACCCGTCGTCGACGACAACGACTTCGCCCACCTCCCTCTCACGCAACGCGGAGGCGGTGGCCCGAGCAATCGTGTCGGAAGCGTCTTTGGCCGCGATGATGACGCACACCGTGTCTGGAGCCGATGAATCCACTGCAACCTCGTATGCACGAATGTTGACGGAAGTCGGCCGCACCCGAGGCGGCGCGACCGCGATTTATCGGTTCCTCCCAGCAAGAACCCGGAGGGTGTACGCACAAAAAGGGGATTGCAATATGACATAGCCGTGTCGCAACGCCAGATTTGATCTGGTCATTACTGTTCAGGCGGGAAGGAAATACGATTTATAGTTGCGAGGACCGTCGCACGCCCGAGACGTGATTTGCGCCCGCGGCCGGCTCGCCATTTTTCCTGGAAGCCTTCTTTTGCTCGCTTTCCGCTGTCTCTTCGCCGCTCTGCCGACGTCGGAAGGGCGCCCAGATGATGATCAGGATGGTTGCAAAGTAGCCGACCTGAATGACGGCGGCGCAGACCAGCGTGGAGACGAACGTCGTCCATGCGGATTGCGTCACGATATATGTCGTGATGGCAAACGCGGTAAGGGCCATCAGCATGCCGCGTAGGAAGAGCGGGAAATGCATACCTAAGCTCGTATGCTGCTCTTGCGGCGGATCATCGCGTCGTCCTCCCCACAGCAATGGACAAGTCTTCCTGCGCCGCTGAGCGCGGACTGCCGAAGCGATCCAAATAGAGGTCGTCCATTGCCTCACCACTACCCTTCCCCCTACATATATTGAGCCAAGGATCGTGAAGCAATACGAAGCCGGGTTTTTCCCAACTCCGCAGTCCCTTTTCGGGGGAAACCCTTGCCGGGTGATGGATGGAATCCGAAATGCAACTCGCGTATTCAAAGAAGACGATTTTTTCTAAATGATCAAGAAGAACAAAGATGATAAAGTAGGATGATAGTTCATTCATTCATCAAAATGAACACGAAATGTTATAACAAACTCTTCAATTCATTACGTCAAAAGATTACATTATTCATCGGATAAATATTTTTATATTCATAATGCAACATATATATCATTTCGTTACATAATATGATTCTGTTTTGCCATATCGCCAAACTTTCGTTGTGTGCATCACATATATCCCCAGCTATCGTGCTGCATCGCAGCATTTGCCTGATATCTCATTGTCACTGGCTGGGAGACGCACATGAAGCATGCGACAAGGTTAGCCGAACCGCCCGCTGGAATTCGGTACCATGCCGCGGCAAAGCCCGCCGTGGGGGGTACGTTCAAGCGTGGATTTGATATTGTCGCCGCTTTGTCGGCTATCTTCTTCCTGAGCCCGCTGCTGATCCTGCTTGCCCTGCTGGTCAAGCTCTCCGACGGCGGGTCGGTCTTCTACTCCCATCCGCGCATCGGCCGCAACGGCAGCATGTTCCCGTGCCTAAAGTTCCGCACCATGGTCGAGAACGGCTCGGAGGTTCTCGCCGAGCATCTACGCCGGAATCCCGCTGCCCGCGAGGAATGGAATGCAACGCGCAAGCTGCAGGACGATCCGCGTATCACGCGGGTGGGGCTGGTCTTGCGCAAACTGAGCCTGGACGAACTTCCGCAGATCTTCAACGTTCTGCGCGGCGAGATGAGTTTCGTCGGACCCCGTCCGGTCGTCCAGGACGAGCTCGATCTGTATGGAACGGCGGTGGACTGTTATCTGCAGGCGCGTCCCGGACTGACGGGGCTCTGGCAGATCAGCGGGCGCAACGACGTTTCCTATACCAAGCGGGTGGGCTTCGACCGGTACTATGTCGAGAACTGGTCCTTCGCCTTCGACCTGCTGATCATCGTCAAGACCTTGCCCGCCGTCATCTCATCACGCGGGAGCTATTGAAGCATGCCACTCACGCCGGTGTTGAAAGGCCTTGCCGCATTCCTTTGCTGGCGTTTTCTGCCGGCCGCGCTCCTGGTCGCGCTTCTGGTCCCGGCGAGCGCGGGAGCCGAGGACTATCTGCTTGGCCCCATGGATAAGCTGCATGTCCGGGTGGCGGAGTGGCAGAGCGCGGACGCTTCGGTGCGCGAATGGTCGTCCATTAGCGGCGACTATACGGTCGGCCCCTCGGGGGCGGTGTCGGTGCCCTTCATCGGCGAGGTGCCGGCGGCCGGCAGGACGGCTGCCCAAGTCGCCAAGACGATCGGCGATGAACTGCAGCAGACGCTCGGTCTGCTGACGCGCCCCGACGCCTCGGTCGAGGTGGCCGAGTTTCGGCCTGTCTTCGTCTCCGGCGATGTCCAGACCCCCGGCCAGTATGCCTATGGTCCCGGTCTGACGGTCCTGAAGGCCGTCAGCCTGGCTGGCGGCCTGCGCCGCGCATCGAACGAGGGCCTGCGGCTCGAGCGGGACTATATCAACGCGCACGGAAACTATGAGGTGCTGGCAGCGGAGCGCAAGCGGCTGATTGCGCGCCGCGCCCGGCTGGCGGCCGAAGCGGAGGGCGCCACGGCGATCGAACCTCCCGAGGAACTCGCCGGCAGCGCCGAGGGCAGGCCGCTGATCGCCAAGGAGACGGCCCTCATGCAAGCGCGCAAGGAAAGGCTTGAGCGCGAGCTTTCCGGGATCGAGGATCTGAAGACGCTGCTCAACGGCGAGATCGAATCCCTGGACCGGAAGATCGCGGCCCAGAATCGCCAGATCGATCTCTTGCGCGAGGAGCTCGAGGGGATCGGCGGCCTTGCCGAGCGCGGGCTCGTGGTCAATCAGCGCGTGCTCGGGGTCGAGCGCTCCATCGCCGATCTGCAGGGCAAGGTCCTGGACATGGAGACCGCCGCGGTGCGGGCAAGGCAGGAGAT
This sequence comes from Chelativorans sp. M5D2P16, assembly GCF_034427935.1. Taxonomy (NCBI): domain Bacteria; kingdom Pseudomonadati; phylum Pseudomonadota; class Alphaproteobacteria; order Hyphomicrobiales; family Phyllobacteriaceae; genus Chelativorans; species Chelativorans sp. M5D2P16. Next base: position 17,264 of record NZ_JAXQNM010000004.1, read on the forward strand.
CAACCGCGCCGAGCGCGATGCGGCCACGCTGCGCGACGAACGCGAGACGGAAATCGCCCGAGAGCTGCAGGACACCGAGGCGGCCATCGAGGCACTGGATCTGAAGATCGCGATGCATAGCGGGCTGATGGCCGAAGCGGCTTCGCTCGCTCCGGAGGTGGCCCTCAGCATCGACGCCGAATCGGTCGAAGTCAGCTATCGCATCGTTCGTACGACCGGCGCGGAGACACAGGAAATCAGCGCTCAAGAGAGCACGGCGGTCCGCCCGGGCGACGTGGTCAAGGTGGATATCGTCCCGCCTTCGGTCCAGTAGCGTCCGCAGCGTCCGCCGCGAAAAGTCGCAATGAAGATTCCCGTTGCCCTGTTCGTCAGTCCGGAACGGAATTTCGGCTACGGCGCCGTTGCCGTCGCCTTGTCGCTCTTCGTCTTCGCCTATTCGACGCGTTTCGGCCAGGCGCCGATCCTCCTCTACTATGCCTTGTGGCTGCCGCTGCCCCTGCTCGATCCGCCGCGCTACCTCAGGGGCAACGCACATCTGCCTTGGATCGTCGCGTTCGGCGTGTTCGCGCTGCTTTCCACCTTCTGGTCTGCGGCACCCGGGGCGACCGCGCGCGCGAGCGTGCAGTACCTCTCCCATGTCGCCTGCGCGCTGATCGCCGCGCGCAGCGTGAGCACGCGCACCTTGATCTTCGGCGGCCTGGGTGGCGTCACGCTGGTGCTGGGGTATTCGCTCGCCGTCGGCGGCTACCACTACGACCCGATCGACGGTGCATACAGCTTCGTCGGAGCTTTCTCGTCCAAGAACCAGCTCGGCTTTTTCGCCTCGCTGGGCATCTATCTGGCCTTCGTGTCGCTCGCCGTGCTCAAGGAGCGCGGCCCGTCCGCGGCTTTGGCATTGTCGGTGGGCGCATTGTCGGGCTACAGCCTGCTCGCCTCGCAATCGGCCACCTCCGTGATCACCGTCGCGATTGCGATCGCCGCCGGCATCTTCATGCGTTCGCTGCAGCTGTTCGCGCCCCTGCCGCGCAAGCTGCTTTTCACCGCCGGCACGGCGCTTGCGCTCCTCGGCCTGTTTGCCGCCCTGCAGCTCGGCGCCTTCGACGCGGTTCTGGAGGCGTTCGGCAAGGACGCGACGCTTACCGGCCGCACCTATCTCTGGTCGGAAGGCATGGTCGCCGCGCAGGAAAACCCGCTTTTTGGCAGAGGCTATCAGGCGTTCTGGGTACACGGTTTCGCCCACGCCGAGCGGCTCTGGGAAGAATTCTACATCACCGCCAGGACCGGCTTCCACTTCCACAACACCTATATCGAGACGTTCGTGGAGCTGGGGGTGGTCGGCACCGTCCTGATCGTCGTCCTGATGATCGGTGTGGTTGCCGGCCAGGTGCTGGTGCTTCTCGGCAGCCGCCACGACCCGACCGCGCAGATCATGCTCGGTCTCAGCGTCATGCTGCTTGTCCGCTCGGCGGTGGAGGTCGACGTGATCACGCCTTATGTCGTCGGTTCCTTCCTGCTCTACTATGCGGCAGGGGTGCTATCTGACCCGAACCGGCGAGCGGCACGCGCGCGTATCGGCGCCGGCGCGGTGCCGAGCAGCACCGGCGGGCAGCCGGCTGCCTATATGCGCGGATAGGGGAGGGGGCTTGTCCAGGGTCAGTCTGCGGGCCGTGGAGGATCCGGCCGGGCGCATAACGGCGATGCAAACGTGGCGAACAGATCGTGATGCCGCTCGGGAGACATGCCATGCTAGGGGCGGTTGCAGACTGTGGATGGAAGTTGCGAGGATGCGCGAGCTTCGCTTTCCTGCCGGGTTTTCCGGTCAACATGGTGCGCGCGCCGAATTCCTTCATGAATGAGCAAGGGGACGTTACATCCATGACCGAGTTCAACCGACGCGACATCCTATCGCTCGTCCTTTCATCGTCCTTGGCAGCCGTTTTGCCGGTTCCGGCGCGCGCCGCGGCGGGCGGCGAGGATTATGGCCTGACGTTCGGGCCCCCCGAGCCCTTCAGCTTCGACGCCTTGAAGGAGCGCGCGGCGGAGATGGCGGAAGCCCCCTGGCAGGAGGAGAAATCGCCGCACGGCGATATTCTTCAGAAGATCGATTACGACGCCTTCCAGGCGATCCGGTTCAAAAAGAGCCATGCGCTTTGGGCCGACGAGAAGGGCGGGGCGCCGGTGCAGTTCTTCCACCTGGGCCGCTACTTTCAGGAGCCCGTCAAGCTCCACGTGGTCGAGAACGGGACCGCGCGCGAGATCCTCTACCGTCGCAGCTATTTCGACATGCCCGCCGATCATCCGGCGCAAGGCCTGCCGGACGATATCGGCTTTTCGGGTTTCCGGCTGGAGGAGCCCTCTCAAAAGTCCGACTGGCTCGCCTTTCTGGGTGCCTCCTATTTCCGCTCCTCGGGTGAGCTCAATCAATACGGCCTTTCGGCACGCGGCCTCGCCGTCGACACGGCACTGCAAACGCCGGAGGAGTTTCCGCGCTTCAGCCGGATATGGCTCGAACGCCTGCAAGGGCAGGAGGGCCGGGTGCTCGTCTACGCCCTGCTTGACAGTCCAAGCATCACCGGCGCCTACAGGTTCGACTGTGTGAAATCCGCCGGTCCCGTGATGGACATCGCATGCTCGCTCTATCCGCGCAGGGCGATAGAGCGCCTCGGCGTCGCGCCGCTGACGTCGATGTACTGGTATTCGGAGACCAACCGAAGACAGGCTGTCGACTGGCGGCCGGAAATCCACGATTCGGACGGGTTGGCCATCTGGATGGGCAACGGGGAGCGCATCTGGCGGCCGCTCAACAACCCGCCGGCGACGGTGACCAACGCCTTTCTCGATGAAGACCCGAAGGGCTTCGGCCTTCTGCAACGGGACCGGGAATTCACGCACTATCAGGACGACGGCGTTTTCTACGACCGCCGTCCCTCTGCCTGGATCGAGCCGACGAACGAATGGGGCAGGGGACAGGTGCAGCTCGTCGAGATTCCGACCGACGATGAAATACACGACAACATCGTCCTTTATTGGGTGCCCGACGGCGCGGTCGAACCGGGACGGCCGCTCGACTTCAGCTATCGGCTTCACTGGACGGCCAACGAGCCCTATCCGGCGGAGCTCGGGCGGGTGGTCGCGAGCTATACGGGCATCGGCGGCATTCCGGGCCAGCCACGGCCCGAGAACGCCGTGCGCTTCGTCGTCGACTTTCGCGGCGGCGCGATCGGCGACCTCGCGCGCGGCGATGCGGAGCCCGTCGTCGACCTCTCGCGTGGCGAGGTCAGCCTCTCGGACGCGCATCCGGTCGTCGGGCAGCCGGGCCTTTACCGTGCCTTCTTCGATACGATCGTCGAGGGAACGGAACCGATCGACATGCGGATGTATGTGCGGGACAAGGAAGGCCAGGCACGGACGGAGACTTGGCTTTATCAGTACCATCCGGAGGGCACGGTCGACGAGCGCGACGCCTGAACGGCCCTTCAGCGCCGATCGGCTGGTCCGGCGCGGTTCCGGCCGAGCCCCTTCACCTCATGCCGCGTCGGCACACTCCTCCAGGCGCTCAGCAAACGTCAGCAGCATGTGCTCGGCACCGCCTGCCGCGACGAGCTGGAGGCCGATGGGCATGCCGTTGTCGGCCCGGCCGCACGGTATGGAGAGCCCGCACAGATCGAGATGGTTGGCGATGCGGGTGAAGCGCGACATGGGGAAGGTGCTTTCGTCCACTTCGGCGAGCGGCCGAGCCGGATAGGGCGTCGTCGGCAAAACCAGGATCTCGCCGCGCGGCAGGACCGTCCCGAATGCCTTGATGGCGACATCGCGCTCGCGCCGGATCGCCGCCATGGTTTCATCGGATATGGTCGCGCCCTGCATGACGCGGGCACGGACGAACGGGTCGAGCGGCGTTTCCGGATCGTCGACCAGGCGGTGGAGCGCCGCATAGGCCTCGTATGCCATGATCATACCGCTGTCGCGCTGATAGTCGGCAAAGGATCGCGGCAGCGTGACCGGCGCCACCTCCAGGCCGAGCCGTGCTATCCGTTCCAGAGCATCTTCATAGGCGCTCCACACCTGCTCATCGAGCGGCTCCAGCGCGTCGCGACCGACCCGCCGCACGCGCACAGCCTCCCGCCCGTTGCGGCCCGATGCCTCGGTGGTCGAGCGCAGCGCCCCGAAGATCAGGCGGGCATCGTCCACGTAACGGGTCATGGGACCGATGGTGTCGAGGGTCGGGCTGAGCGGTGCGACGCCATCCGTGGACACCGCGCCGATCGTCGTCTTCAACCCGACGATGCCGCAAAGCGCGGCGGGGATGCGCACGGAGCCGCCGGTGTCGGTGCCGATCGCCGCGGGCACGAGGCCGGCGGCCACCGCGACGGCCGATCCGCTGCTCGAACCGCCGGGTACGAAATGCCGGTCGGCTGCGTGCGGGTTTCTCGGCGTGCCGAGCGCATGATTGGTGCCCCAGCTGCCGAATGCGAACTCGACCATCTGCGTCTTGCCGATGACGATCATGCCGGCATCTTCGAGCCGCCGCACGAATGCCGCCGTGCGCAGGGCGGGCGCGGTGGCATAGACGCGTGAGCCGAAACCGGTGACGTCGCCTTCCACGTCCGCAAGGTCCTTGACCGCCACCGGAATCCCGTGCAGCGGCCCGCGTACCCCCTTCAGGGCGCGCTCCGCATCCAGTGCTTCGGCGCGTTGCAGCGCTGATTCGGCATAAACCCGCACGAAGGCATGAAGCGCACTGCCGGTCGTCTCGATGCGCCGCAGGCATGCCTTGACGAACGCAACGCTCGACAGCCGCCCCTCCGACATCTGCTGCGCCAGAACGCGGATGGGCGGGGTGACGCGGTCGTTTTCGTGCACGGAAGACCTCGGGAATGAAGTGACGCCTCGAACGCTTATACTGCCTGCCGCCGCCGGCGCGCAGATGTCCTTCGCCGGCGGCTTGTCGCATACTGACGTTTCAGGCGCGACGTTGTGCGCCAGAATGTCTTTTGCATAGCCATTGTGACCGGGCGTGAAACCGTTAATCGTCGCGGTGGGAGCAGAAGAAAAAGGGGACGAGGATCGGCATGAGCCTCCTGGCCATATCAGAGCAAGCCATCAACGGACTGATCGTCAGCACGTTCTACGCGCTGACGGCACTGGGTCTCGCCATCATCTTCGGCGTCCTGCGCATCGTGAATTTCGCCCATGGCGAGCTCTATATGCTCGGCGGCTACGCCTATTACCTGGCGGTGACGGCGCTTGGCGTGCCGCCGGTTCTCGGGGTGGTCATCGCCGCCTGCGCCCTGATGGCGATCGGCGCGTTAATCGAAGGGCTGCTCATCCGCCCGGTCCACCAGGGCAAGGTCGACCGGCCGGAGGAATATGCCATCATGGTCACCTTCGCCCTGTCGATCCTGCTGCTCAACCTCGCCAATAGCGTCTTCGGGCCCTGGCCGCAGCGCCCGGCGCCGCTGTTTCGCGGCCGCGTGGAGATCGGCGAGTTGATCATCAGCGGCGACCGGCTGGCGGCGGCGGGGACGGCGGTGCTTCTGATCAGCGTTGTCCTTCTGGCCTTGCGCTTCACCTGGGCCGGCAGGGCCGTGCGCGCGGTCAGCCAGAACCGGCAGGCGGCGGAGATCTATGGCATCAGTGTCGCGCGCGTCGGCATGATCGCCTTCGGCGTGGGGGCGGCGCTGGCCGGCCTCGCCGGAGCGCTGATCGGCCCGGTCTTCAACGTGACGCCGCCGATGGGCGTGGTGCCCGTCATCAAGGCCTACATCATCGTCGTCCTCGGCGGCCTGGGCTCCATCCCCGGGGCGGTCGTCGGGGCGCTGATCCTCGGCCAGGTGGAAAGCTTCGCCACCATCCTCATTCCCGATCCGAGCCGGGCGCTCGCCTACAAGGACGCCTACGGGCTTATCGTCCTCATCCTTGTCCTCCTGATACGCCCGCAAGGCCTGTTCGGCACCAGGGAGCGGCGGGCATGATCCGGCGCAATTCCTTCAAAGCGGCCGGTGCCGCCTGCCTGTTGCTGTTCTTCCTCGGACTGCCCCTGCTCGGGCTTACCGACTACTGGATCTACACGCTCACCATCGGCTTCTACTATGCGCTCCTGGCGGCCAGCTGGTCGCTGCTGGTGGGCTATGTCGGCCGCATCAGCTTCGCCCAGGCGGCCATGAGCGGCCTCGGCGGCTATGTTTCGGCTCTCAGTGTCATCCATTTCAACCTTCCGGTGGCCGGTGGGCTGCTCCTCGGTATCCTGCTCGCCGGGCTTATCGGTTTTGCGATCGGCCTTTTGACGCTGCGCCTGCACGGCGCCTATCTGGGGCTCACCACCATTGCCTTCGGCGAGATCCTGCGCATCGCGATCACCGCCGAACACGGGGTGACGGAGGGCAGCCGCGGCCTGCAGGCGCCGGCACTGATACCCGGCGGAACGCAGCTCGACTATTACTACCTCTTTCTGGCCATCACCGTTTTCTCGCTCCTCCTGATGTGGCTCATCCTGCGCTCGCGCATCGGCCTGTTCTTCCAGTCGATCCGGGAGGACGAGGACGGCGCGGCCAGCCTCGGCGTCGATGTCACGCTGTGGAAAGCGCTGGCATTTGCCTGTTCGAGCGCCTTTGCGGGCCTGGCGGGCGGGCTCTATGCCCATTTCGTCCAGCTCATAACGCCCTCCATGATGTCGCTTCAGGAGATGGGTTTCGTGCTGGCGATGGCCGTCGTCGGCGGGTTCCACAACGTGCTCTACGCGGCATTGGGCGGCGTCATGCTGCAGTCGCTTCTGGAAGCGCTGCGCGCGTTCGGCGAATGGCGGCTCGTCATTTTCGGCCTCCTGGCCATCCTCATGCTGCGTTTCGCGCCGAACGGCCTTTTCGGCATGCTTGCCGACACATTGCGCAAGAAGGGGAAAAGCCATGGCTGAGCAGCTGGCGATCGGCGGGCTGACCAAGTCGTTCGGCGGCCTGGTCGCGCTCGACGCGATCGATCTTCGTATCGCCAGGGGGGAACTGGTGGGCCTGATCGGGCCGAACGGCTCGGGCAAGACGACGCTGCTCAACATCGTCAGCGGCTACTACGCCGCCAATGACGGGCAGGTGCGGTACGAGGGGCGTGCGATCCTCGGGTGGGCGCCGCACCAGCTCGCGCGCATCGGCATCGGCCGTTCCTTCCAGGTCACGAAGGTGTTCCGCCGCCTGACGCTGCTGGAGAACATGCTGGTTTCGGGCCTGGCCGACTGGCGCGAGTCGCGTGCCGCCGCCACCGACCGCGCCATGGCCATTCTCGACGACTTCAAGCTGACGCACCTCGCCCACGAGCCGGCGGCGAACCTTTCGGGCGGACAGGCCAAGCTTCTGGAGTTCGCCCGCATCATGATGCTCTCACCGAAGCTCATTCTGCTCGACGAACCCTTCGGCGGCGTGCATCCGGAACTGAAAAGCTTCATGTACGACAAGGTCCGTGCCTGGAATGCGGACAACGTTACGGTCATCCTGATCAGCCATGACATGGGTTCGATCTTCGGCCTGTGCCGCCGCGTCGTCACCTTGAGCTACGGCAACATCATCTGCGACGGCACACCGGAGGAAACGCGCGCCGACAAGGCCGTGCTGGAGGCCTATCTGGGAGACCAGCATGCAGCTTGAAGTGAAGGACATCCATGCGGGCTACAGCCGCGACATCGACATCCTGCGCGGGGTGAACGTGATCGCGCGGCCCAACCAGCTGACGACCATCATCGGCGCCAACGGCGTCGGCAAGTCGACGCTTCTCAAGGCCATTATCGGCCAGATCCGTCCGCACACGGGGAGCATCACCTATGGGGAGCGTGACCTGCGCGATATCGAGACGCGCGACCTGGTGCGCGTCGGCATCGCCTATGTGCCCCAGGGGCACGCGCTGTTTCAGGACATGACGGTCGCCGAGAACATCGCCATGGCGACCTGGTCATTCCGCGGCGACAAGGCGCGGGCGCGGGAGGCGGTCGAGAAGGTCTACGCGCGAGCGCCGTATCTGAAAGAGTTCCGCAGCCGCAGGGCAGGCCTGATGTCCGGCGGCCAGCAAAGGTTGATGCAACTGGAACTCGCCCTGATGAGCGATCCGGACCTGATGCTGATCGACGAGCCCACCGTCGGGCTGGATCCCAAGCGCGCCGGCGCGATCTACACCCATTTGCGCCGCCTGGTGGCGGAGGAGAAGCGCACCATCCTGATGGTCGACCAGAACGTGATCGCCGGGACCGACGTCGCCGACTACATCTACGTTCTCGAACTGGGCACCAACAAGCTCGAAGGCAGCAAGGAAACCTTCGACGCCGAGTATCGCGAGAGTATTGCAGACTGGCTGATCTAGGCCGTGGGCATTCAGTGCAGAAAAGCCCCCTCACTTGCCATTTCTAACACTTAGCCTAAGGCTAAGATGTTGAAATCACTTTCTCTCCCGCAAGGGGAGAGAAAGGCGCCCGCACCATCATCGGTGCCAATCACCGACCTGGGAGATTGGCGGAAACGCTGTTGCGCGGGCGCCTATCTCCCCCTTGGCGGGGGAGAAAGCAAATTCTTGGGCTTAGCGAAGCTAAGTTCGTAGAATTTGCAAGAGAGGGGGCTTTTCTGCGCTGAATGCCTACAGTGCCTTTCTCGTACAGCGAAAAGCGCCGCGCGGAGGCGCGGCGTTTTTTTGCAGGATATCCGGGCGCGGATCACTCGGGCTTCAGCACCAGCTCGTCGACGGTGGCTTCCGCTCTCGGCCAAAGGATTGCCGCCTCGGATGGTGTCTGGTTCGGCTCCGTGTACTGGATGACGAAGATCGGCACATCCGGCCATTGCTGGAACTGCCAGGCCGGATCCTTGTCCTGGGGGAAGTGGATCTGGCCGCGCGTGCCGTCCCATTTCAGGTTCCGCAGCGCCTCTTCCAGCGCGGGTCCTTCCGTCGAGCCGGCCGCCTTGATGGCCTCGGCGATGACCATGACACCGTCATAGCCTTCCATCGCAACCGCGTTGGCGGGACGGTCGAACTTCTCCTGGTAGGCCTTGGAGAAGCTGCGCGAGAGCTCGGTGTCCGGCTTGCCCGGCAGGCCGGCGGGATTGCCGATGACGTAGGTGCCGGCGTCTCCCATGACGTTCCAGAACTCCGGCTCAAGGACGTCCGCGCCGGCGGCGAAGATCGCCGTGTCCGCCGTGGGTGCGAGATCGAGGTCGTAGGCCTGGCGCAGCATGAGAAGCAGGTTGGAACCGGTGAAGCCGGCGACGATCAGGTCCGGCTTGGGCTCGGCGCGCTTCAACTGCAGGAGCTGCGGCGTGAAATCGCTCACGGTGCGCTCCGCCGTGAAGGAGGTGACGGTCGCGCCGGTGTCCTCCAGGTTCTTGGTGAAGACGTCGATGATGCCGAAGCCCCAATCGGAGTTTTCGGAAATGATGGCGATGTTCTTGAAGCCGGCTTCCTTCACCCAGTCGGCGGCGACCGAGTAGACGAGGGAATTGGCCACGGTGATGCGGAAGACCTCGGGGATTCCCGCCGCGGTCACGCTGTCGGACCAGCATTCGCCGGCGATGAAGGGAATGTCGTGCTTGTGGGCGACCGGCCCGACCGCCGAGCAGACCGCGCTGTGCGCGCTGCCCGTGACCGCGGACACGCCCTCGCTGGCCAGGCGCTCGAAGGCCGCCACGCCTTTTTCCGGCACGCCCGAGGTATCCTCGACGATGAGCTCCACCTGCTTGCCCATGAGGCCGCCGCCGGCGTTCAGCTCGTCGACGGCGATGGTCATGCCGTCGCGCAACGATTCGCCCGTCTGCACGCCTCCGGGAGGCGAAAGCGGCGCGATGCCGCCGATCTTGATCGTTTCCTGCGACCAGCCGGCCGCCGTGCCCGTGGCCAGGGCGATGGCCGCCGCGGCACAGACCTTGCTCAACTTTTTCATCTTTTCTCCCTCAAGAGGACTGTTTTCGAGGTATGGACGCCGTTGGCGGCGTCCGACGTTTGTCCGGCTATGCCGGAACGTTTATCGACCTCGCTTCAGTGTGTGCCGAAGGAGCGTGGCCGGCAATTGGCGATCTCGCTTGGCTGCGTCGCGAATTGCCACTAAAGATGCTTCGATCAGCGACAGTCCGAATATGGCATGGAACAGGACTTCATCCAGAACCTCCGTCTGCTTTGCAGCTATCACCGCTCGATTACCGAGGTGACGCGCAAGCTCGGCATGAACCGCCAGCAATTCATGAAGTATCTCGGCGGTGGCGCCTTTCCCTCGAACAGCAACCTGCGGCGCATCTGCGACTTCTTCGGCGTGGACGAATACGAGATCCTCATGCCGCACGAGCGCTTTCGCGAGATCGTGCGCCTGCGCCCGACCACCCGGGAGATGGCCACGGATCTGCCCGCGGCGGCGCACCAGGTGATGCGGCAGGCCATGGCCCAGCACACGCAGCTGGCGCGATATTGCGGCTATTACTACAAGTACTTCTACTCCTTCTCGACCCCTTCCTTCATCCTGCGCTCGCTCGTCTGCGTCTATCAGGACGAGAAGCTGACCCTCTACAAGACAATCGAGCTTTTGAGCCGGCCGGAGCAGCGCGATGCGAATTCGGATCTGTTCAAGTATCGCGGAGTCATCCTGCCGATTGGCGACCGGCTGCACATGATCGACCACGAATCCGTGCTCGGCAACGAGATGTCGCAGACCATCCTCTATCCGCCCTACCGCAACCGGGTGTCCGCGCTGATCGGTCTCATGATGGGCATCACCGCGACCGAAGCCCATCAGCCGGTGGCGGCGCGCGTGGTGTTGGACTATCTGGGCCGCCGGGTCGACAGGAGAAAGGCGATCGCCGGCTGCGGCCTGTTTGAACAGGACGCCCCCGAGATCTCGCGCTCGGTCCTGTCCTATCTGCGCGAAGCGTCTCCCACGGACGGCTTTCTCATCCGTGCGGGCCCCAACTATGACAAGGTGCGGGAAACGGCCTGACCAGGCGATCGGAGACCGATCGGGGAAAGCATGCGTCGCATGAGATACTTGGCGAAGCCAAATTCAACCCTCAGTTGATCTACCCGGAAAAAGATTTAACGGAAATGTCAGCTTAGCGGATCAATATCGCTGCAGCACTGTTCGTTTCGGTATAGAAGACATCGTGGGCCATGTGCCCCGTGTTGACTTTGAAAACGTCTACGGCGCCCCTGCGTGCCGCTGAAAACGCGCCCCGATGTCCTCACATGGCGGTATTTCGCCGCGGTATCGGTTTTGTTCGCTGGATGAGGGTGGCTTGGAGGGATCGACCGCCAGAATCACGATGGTCCTGATAGGGCCGGGTGTTCTTTGCGTCTTCGGGATCGCCTTCCTGTGGGCCTGGGCGATCGAGAGGAGGCGCCACTATCTGCTTCTGCTCGCCACCGCTCCGGTCCTGTTTGCGTTCGGCGTGATGATCCAGGTTTTCCAGCGGCCTCCCGGCATGGTCGAAAATGCGCTGATATCGGCGCTCTTCTACACCACGGCCGTGTTGCTTCTCGCGGAAGGGGTGCTGCGCCGGTCCGGCAAGAGCTTCGGCATGACGGCCGGTCTCGCCATGCTCGCGGCCATCATGGCCGGGTTGTGGTATTTCGCCGTGATCGTGCCGGACGTCCTTGTGCGCATCTATATCCAGAACTTCGGGTATGGCGCGATCCTCCTCTTCGCGGCGCTCCGCCTCGGCGCCCTGCGTCACGGAAAGTGGGCCGATCGTGTCCTGTTCTGGGTCATGCTGGTGTTCGCGGTCCAATTCTTTCTGCGGACGGTGCTGACGATCGGGCTCAGGACTCCCGACAGTACGGAAGCCTTCGCAGTATCCATCTTCTGGGCCGCTCTTCATCTCTCGCTGGCCGTCCTGGGAGCGGCGTTCGCGACGGCCATCCTCGCCGCCGCGCTGTCGGACATCATCGAGGACCTGCGGCGGGAGCGCGACGTCGATACCCTCACCGGTGTGCTCAACCGTCGTGGCTTCGAGGGGCGGGCGAGGGCGCTTCTCGCGCAAGGCAGCGGTGAGCCCCATTCGCTGATCCTTTGCGATCTCGACTATTTCAAGCAGATCAACGACCGCTACGGCCACGCTGCCGGCGACCGCGTGCTGAACGGCTTCGGCGGCCTGCTCCGACACAATGCGCGCGCGGACGACCTCTTCGGCCGGATCGGTGGCGAGGAGTTCGCGATCCTCTTGCGAGACACGGCGCTGAGCGAGGCGATCGGGTTCGCCGAGCGTCTGCGGTTGGAATTGTCCGCGCTCGAGTTCCCGTTTCTTCCTTCAGGAGGCCGGGTGACCGCGAGCTTCGGAGTCGCCGCCGCCGAGCCCGGCGACAGCCTAGAGCAGCTTCTCGCCCGCGCCGACCGCAGGCTCTACCTGGCCAAGACGTCCGGCAGGAACAGAACGCTTGCGCTGGAAGTGCTCGACGTTGCGTCCGGACGCTGACCGTCCGCGGCCTCCCGCTTTTCGCCGGCGCGTGAGCCGATGCAAAAATCCCCACGGGCCGGCGCCTCCGAGGAGGCGTTGCCTGAGTGCCGGCCCGGCGGCCGTCCCTTAGGTCCGCCGCGCATACTTGGTGTCGGATTCGCTCGCGGAACCCAAGTCACGTTCCGCAACAGATTGTTATATTTCCTCCGGACCCGAATGGAATTTCTGGTCGAAACAGATCATCTTCCGCATTTTGGGCTGTTTACAGCATCCAGATTGGAGAATATCTGCCCGGATTTCATCGCTACTTGTTGCTGATTTCTGCAGGCCCCGGCGTGTTGCGTGCAGCGTCGGTTTCTATGCCAGCCGGTCGAGATAAGGCAGCCCCTCCGGCTGGAATTCCCGCCGGATGACGTCGACCCGCGCCAACGCGCGGGCTTTTGACCCCATCAAATGCGCCTCCAGGGCGCGCGCGGCCTGTCCCACGTCTCCCGTTTCCAGATGCTCCAGAATCTTCAGGTGCTCCGGCAGGAACGGCTCGCTGGCGAAAAGACGCGGCGTCCACCGGTAGAGGAAGCGGTGGGCGATGAGCAGCGACTGCGGCATGGTGATTGCCTGCATGAGGGCGCGGTTCCCGCAAAACGAGAGGAGTTCGACATGCATCTCCTCTTCCAGCCGGTCGAGCGTGGCACCCTCCACATTCTCCGCGTGAGCGATCGCCTCCAGGAGATGCCTGCGCATCCGCGCGAAAAGATCGCGCGGCACGCGTGGTGCCGCCTTGGTCAGCGCGATGGGTTCGAGGATGGCGCGAAGCTCGTACAACTCACCGACGTGCTCGGGTGAGAGCGCGGGTGCATACCAGCGCGAGCGCTCGTCCTTGAGCACCAGCCCGCGCTGCTGAAGCCGGGCGACGACATCCCGCGCCACGGTGCGGCTGACGTTGTAGTGGCGGGCGAGCTCCGCCTCGTTCAAGCGCCAACTCGCAAAGGAGATACGGCCGATGATCTGTTTTTCGACCTGAGCATAGATCTGCTCCCAGGTGGAGAGGGAGGATAGCTGCACCTCCTTCTCCGCCGGGCCTCGCCTGGCGGAGCTATAGCCCGGCCCCGACCCTGTAACAGCATAGCCCCGCCCCGCCGACTTGGTGACGAGGCCGGCCTTTTCCAACTCCTCCAAGGCCCGGCGCGCCGGCGCACGGCTTATCCCGAACTGCGCCGCGACCGCCGACTCCGTCAGTTTGGTTCCCGACTGCACCGCCCCGTCGCCGATCTGGGCCGACAGAATGTCGAACGCGCGCTGATAGAGCCTTGGCGCCAGTCTTCCCGCCCCCGGTGCGCCGGTGTGATTCATGAGCCGGGTCTCCACGCGGCAGGGACCGGCGTGGTCGCGCCGAAGACGAGGGCGCTGCTTAACCTCGAAAGAAACGAAACCATTGGCTGCCTCCGATGCACACTGTTAGCCGATCGCACCGCCGGCACAAAATCGGGATTGTTCTTCGACCTCAATTTTGTATAGTGTGCACAATAGACGTTATTGACGCCAGAACAAGGGATCCGACCGAGGGAGGAGACGCAATGGACGGGCGGCTCAGCGGCAAGCGCGCATTCGTGACCGGTGCGGGGCAGGGGATCGGAAGGGCGATCGCGCTCGCTTTTGCGCATGAGGGCGCCAAGGTGGTCGCGGCCAGCCGCACGGCCGAGAAGATGGCGGACCTGCCGGCCTTCTCGTCCCTGATCGCGCCCGTGGCGCTGGACGTCACCGACAGCGCGGCGGTGCGCCGGGCCATGAGCGATGCCGGCACGGTCGACATCCTCGTCAACTGCGCCGGTTGGGTGCACGACGGCACCGTGCTCGACTGTTCCGAGGAGGACTGGGCGCGCAGCCTCGACCAGAACGTGACCTCCTGTTTCCATACGATCCGCGCCGTCCTGCCGGGGATGATCGAGCGCGGCAGCGGCTCGATCGTCAATGTCGCCTCGGTGGCCTCCTCGATCACCGGCGTGGCGAACCGGGCCGCCTACGGCGCCAGCAAGGCGGCCGTCATCGGCCTGACCAAGGCCGTCGCGCGCGACGTGATCCGTTCGGGCGTGCGCGTCAACGCGCTCTGCCCCGGCACGACGCAGTCGCCCTCGCTCGAGGCGCGCATCGCCGCGACGGAAGATCCCGAAACGACCCGCCGCGCCTTCATGGAACGCCAGCCCATGGGGCGGCTCGGGACGGCGGACGAGATGGCTGCCGCTGCGCTTTACCTGGCGGGCGAGGAATCCGCCTTCACCACGGGAACCGTCATCGTGGTCGACGGAGGGCAGACGCTGTGACAACTGTCGGAGGCACGGGGTCGGGCGCTTTCGCCTGCCGCGTGATGGCGGATGCGCTCGAGCGTTTCTGCCGTTCCGTCCTTGCGGCGGCCGGCGCCGACGCGGCGACCGTGGATGCGGTTGCCTGCGCCATGATGCACGGCTCGAGGCTCGGGGTGGACAGCCACGGCGTGCGCCTGCTCGACCACTACGTCACGGTGCTCACCCACGGCCGCGTGAATCCGAAGCCGGACCTTCGTCTCACCGAAGGCGGTGCGGTTGCCACCCTGGACGCCGACAACGCCCACGGAGCGCTCGCCGCGCGTTTCGCCATGAGAGAGGCCGTTCGGCTGGCGAGGGCTTCGGGCATCGGCGCCGTGGCGATCCGCAACAGCTCGCATTTCGGTCCCGCAGGCGCCTTTGCATTGTCGGCGGCGGAGGCGGGCATGCTCGGTGTGGCCATGTGCAACTCCGACAGCTTCGTCCGGCTGCACGACGGCGCGATGCGCTTTCACGGCACGAACCCGATCGCCTGCGCGGTGCCGGTTCCCGGCGAACGCCCCTGGCTTCTCGACATGGCAACGAGCGCGATCCCCTATAACCGCGTCCAGCTTTACAAAAGCCTCGGCCGCGCCTTGCCGCCGGGCACGGCATCGGATGAGCGGGGAGAAGACACCGTGGATGCCGGGCGCGCGGAGATGCTCGCTCCGCTGGGGGACGCTTTCGGCTTCAAGGGTGCGGGGCTGGCCGGCATGGTCGAGATCTTCAGCGCCGTCCTCTCGGGCATGCGGCTGAGCACCGAAATCGCGCCCATGGCCGGCCCGGATTTTTCGACGCCGCGCGGGCTCGGCGCCTTCGTGCTCGCGCTGCGGCCGAGCGCCTTCGTGGATGAAGAAACTTTTGATGACGGGATGAGACGCTATCTCACGGCCCTGCGTGGCTCGCCGGCGCGCGCGGGCGCTAGTGTCATGGCGCCCGGCGATCGCGAATGGGCGGAGGCGGACAGGCGGGAAAGGGAAGGCATCCCGCTCGATCCGGTGACGCTCGAAGCGTTCCGGCGGCTGGCCGGCCGGTTCGGTATCGAAATGCCGGCGCAGGCGGGAGGAGACGGTGCCTGAGCACCAACCACAAGACGTTTGCAATGGAGGAGACGATGAACGGATTTGCGAAACCATTCTCGGCGGCCTGTGCCGCCCTGCTCACGCTCGGCCTGGCGGGCGGTGCCGAGGCGCAGGAGCAATACACGCTGCGCTTCAACCATGTGCTCGGACCGGGCGAGCCGTTCCATGAAGGTTTCCTGAAATGGGCCGAGCGGGTCGACGAACGCACCGACGGCGGGCTCACCATCGAGGTGTTCCACAGCGCCCAGCTCGGCGTCGAGGAGGACATCATCGAGCAGATCCGCCAGGGCGCCAATATCGGGCAGAACACCGATGCCGCGCGGCTCGGCAACTATGTTCCGGGGATCGCCGTGGTCAACGGACCCTATTTCGTAAGCTCGGCCGAGGAGGCCTACGCCCTGGCGGATTCCCCGACCATGCAGGACTGGCAGCAGGAGCTCGCGGAGCAGCACGGCCTGAAGGTGGTGTGCTTCGACTGGGTGCAGGGCTTCCGGCACTTCTTCACGAACGAGCCGATCCGCACGCCGGAAGACCTCGACGGCTTGCGTATCCGCACGCCGCCCGCACCGATCTGGCAGGAATCGATCCGGGCGCTCGGGGCCGAGCCCACGGCCATGAACTTCGGCGACGTCTATCCGGGCCTCCAGCAGCGGGCGATCGATGGGGCGGAACTGGTCTATCCGAACATCACGGCCGCCAACCTCAACGAGGTTCTGAGCCATGCCAACGAGACGGGGCACATTCTGCTCGTCAATTTCCAGGTGGTCAGTTCGCAATGGTTCGATAGTCTGCCCGAGGACTATCAGACGGCCCTTGTCGAGGAGTGCCGCACGGCGGGCCAGGAAACCTCGGAGGTCATCCGCCAGGCTTCGGAAGAAGCCAAGGCGCAACTGGCCGAGAGCGGCATGACGATCATCGAGGACGTCGACCTCGAGGCATTCCGCCAGGCCGGTGAAAAGGCCTACGAGGCGCTTGGCCTGGTCGAGGCCAAGAACAAGGTGCAGCAGGAGATCGGCGCTCAATAGGCCGATAGGGCGAGCAGGATTCGCGCGAGGCGGACAATGAAGGCAACCTACGCATTCCTGCGCAGGCTCGAGGCGGTTCTCGCGGGCACGTTCCTGCTTCTGATGGTGCTCCTGATCTTCGCGGGCGGCCTGGCGCGCATGCTGGGCCACCCGCTCAACTGGACGATCGACCTGTCCACCTGCTTCTTTGCCTGGGGGGCTTTTCTGTGCGCCGATGTCGCCTGGCGGCGCGACGCGCTCATGTCGATCGACGTGGTGACCGCCATGGTGCCGGCGAAGGCGGCGCGCGCGTTGCTCTACGCCAATTACCTGATCATCTCGGTGTTCCTGGTCTATGTCGTCTATGCCGGCGCCTGGCTTTCCTGGGTCAGCCGCGCCCGCAGCTTTCAGGGAATCCCTGGCGTAAGCTATTCATGGGTGACGGCGAGCATCGTGGTCGGCGGCCTGCTTCTCCTCTTCACCACGGGCCAGAAGTCCTACCGTTCGCTACGGCAGGACCGTGCCGCCGGCGCATCGCAGCAGGCCACCCGGTGAAGCCATGCTGATCGTCACCATAGCCTTCGTCGTCCTTCTTCTTATGGGCATGCCGGTCGCTTTCGCCATCGGCATTTCCGGGGCGCTGTTCTTCATCCAGCATCCGGAACTGCCCTTCACGATCCCCGTGCAGGTGACGGTCTCGCAGACCCAGAACTTCGCCCTTCTCGCCGTTCCCCTGTTCATTATGGCGGGGAACTTCATGAACAAGTCGGGGATCACCGAGCGTCTTCTGGAGCTGGCGTCCGTTCTGACCGGCCGGATGAGAGGCGGACTGGCGCAGGTCTCGATCGCGCTTTCGGTGCTCATGGGCGGCGTGTCGGGTTCGGCCATCGCCGATGCGGCCATGCAGTCGCGCATGCTGGGGCAGGGCATGGTGGACCGGGGCTTCACGCGCGGTTTCGCCGCCGGCGTCCTGTCCTACGGGGCCGTTCTGACCCCCATCATACCGCCCGGAATCGGCATGATCCTCTACGGCACGATCGGGCAGGTGTCGATCGGCCGGCTCTTCGCGGCCGGTTTCTTTCCCGCCTTTCTCCTCTGGCTCGCCCTGTCGTCCGCCGTCTGGCTGACGGCGCGCCGGCGCGGCTATGAACCAGAGCGCGTGGCGTGGCCTTCGGCGGGGGAGGTGGGCCACGCCCTGACGGGTGGCATCTGGGCGATCCTGTTCCCGGTCTTCCTTTTGTTCGGGCTGCGCATGGGCGTCTTCACGCCATCGGAAATCGGCGCCTTCGCGGTCCTCTATGCTGTTTTCATCGGGGTCTTGATCTACCGCAAGATGAAGGCGCGGACCTTCATCGAGGCCCTGGAGGGCAGCCTTGCCGATGTCGGCGCGGTGATGTTCCTGATCGCCCTTTCGGCGATCTTCAGCTACGGCATCGTGATGGAGCGCATTCCGGAGGTGGTGTCCGGTTGGATCCTCGGACTGACCGGAAATCTTTACGGCGCGATGATCCTGATCGCGCTCTTCGTTCTGGTGATCGGCTTCTTCATCGACGCTACCGTGCTCATCATCATGCTGACGCCGATCTTCCTGCCGGTCGTGCGCCAGCTTGGCGCCGATCCCGTCCATTTCGGCATCGTCTTCATCCTGGCGGCCACGATCGGCAATTTCACCCCGCCGGTCGGCGCGGCGATGTATTCCGTCTGTACGATTCTCAAATGCCCGATCGGCGAATATACGCGCGAATCCGTACCGCTGCTTCTGGCGGTCGCCGCGGTCACCCTGATCCTGATCTTTGTCCCCGGCGCCGTTCTTTTCGTGCCGAACCTCGTCTTCGGCTAATCCGAACACGCACGGCCGTCCCCGAATCTCGGGACAGCGCCCGGTTTGGGCGTCGTGTATCGGCTCTGACAGCCTCTAGAGTTTTCCGGTGATCACGTAACGCAGCGCGCGGGCGACCTCCTCAGGCGTGCGGGCGACGGCGTTGGCCGCGGCGTCGACCTCCTTCAGGGCATGGTCGAACTCGGGCGGATGCAGGACGATGATGGGCTTGTGGAGCGCGGCCGCATAGCCTGCATCGAACGCGGCGTTCCATTGCTTGTATTTTTCGCCGAAACAGACGACGAGCATGTCGGCCTGCTCGATGCCCGTCCTGATGCGGACGGCGTTCAGGAGGGCACCCTTGCGGTCGTGCCAGAACTTCTTGTCCTCGGCGCCGAATATCTCGACCCCGCAATCGTCAGACGCGTCGTGATCGGTGACCGGTCCCAACCATGCGATGTCGAGCCCTTTGCAGGACTCCACGATCGTCTCGCGCCAATCGGTATGGATTTCGCCGGCCAGATAGACTTTGAGCTGCATCGGAATTTCCTCGTCACGTTTTTCGGCATCGCGGTTTCTCGGGGCCACCGGGCGGTCGGGATCTTCGATGATCCCCGGATCCCGGCAATCTGCCGTGCGCTTGTTGTATGCCAGCTTCCCGGGTGACATGAAAAGAGGCCATCGTCGTGTAAACTGCACATCACACCCGTGTGCCGACCCTTCGGGCGGGAAAGTGTCGACCACGGCTACACGCTCAGAAGCAGGACGAGCGGTCGGCCCTCGGCGTCGCAGACGGCATGCAGCTTGGAGTTCAGCCCGCCTTTGGTTCGCCCGATACGGCGGGGAACATCCCCTTTTTAAGCAGGCTCGCCGCCGTGCGGTGGGCCTTCAGATGCGTGGCGTCGATCATGATGCGCTCGGGCTCCGGCCCTTCGCCGGCGAGCGCGGCGAAGATCCTGTCGAACACACCCAGCCGGCTGGCGTTCGCTCAGCAGAACAAATCACTTATCACGGCCTCCTTCATGGGAGATCGTGAATCACATCTCAAGCCAAATTAATAGGTCCTGATCCCAGTAGGGGGCGCAAGCTGGAGGGGAGCGAGCCACGCAGACTGAGACACTGCCGCCCTGTTATCTTGCTGGACGGCCTGCCGTACTGCGCTTGGGATTCCCTCTCTCGGGAGGGCTTAATGAAAATTCTACTGCTGGTTAGTGTTTTGATTGTTAGACCGTCGATCCTACCTGAGCCAGTATGGTGGCCAGGACGTTCCCGGCCCCATGTTTTTCGTCCCCGATTGTTCACTGCAGCCTAGCATGCTCCCTTATCGCCATTTCAAGCGCATGTTGCGGAGGTATGGCTTTTGAAAACAGAAAGCCCTGGGCCGCTCTGCATCCCAGTGTCTGAAGGATTCTCCGATTTGCCTCCGTTTCGACGCCCTCTGCCATGACCTCTATCCCGAGCTTGTTGCCAAGATCGATGACCGTTTTCACCAGTAACTGATCCTCCCGGGATTTGGCCAAGCTGCGGATAAAAGCCTGGTCGATCTTGACCTTGCTTATTCGCCCATCCTTGAGTGATGCCAGCGTGGAAAAGCCGGTGCCGAAATCATCAAGAGCGATGGAAATGCCGGCATGTGCAAGTCGCCCGAGCTTCTCGTCGACCCTGTCCGGGTCCACGGGAGCTTCCTCGGTGATCTCGATTTCGAACATCGTTGCTGGGAGGCCTCGTTCTTCCAGGCCATTCAAGATCAGGTCATCGATATTGCCAGCCTCCAACTCACGAGGAGAGACGTTCATGGCGACGCGAACCTGACGACGATTTGCCTTGGCGAGATCATCAATCAGAGCGCAGCAACTCAGGAATACGGTTTCCGTGAGCAACTGAAGCATTCCAGTTTCACGCGCTGCGGTTACGATTTCGGGTGGGGAGATGTCACCGTGGAGCGGGTGGTTCCACCGCAGTAGCGCTTCAAAGCCGATAACAGCTCCACTATTGAGCCTTACGACCGGTTGAAACCACGTGCTGAGGCTAGCTGTCTCAATAGCCGAGCGAAGATCTCGTTCGATGCATTGCCGGCGCTGCAGTTCCCCATCGAGCTCGCAGTTGAACAGGCAGAACTCGTTTCTGCCACGACGTTTGGCCGTGTAGAGCGCCATGTCGGCTCGCAACAACATTTCGGTGAGCCGTGGTTCATCCGATAGATAAATGCCGATCGACGCACCAATTCGGATTGAGGCGAGCCCAGGATATGGGCTGGCGAGCTTAGCTATGACTTGGGATGCTAGATCAGTGGCAGATAGTGACGTTGAGGCCGAGGAGAACAGCACCACGAACTCGTCGCCGCCGATGCGGGCGAGCGTCGCACCCGGTGAAACCTCCTCTTCGATCCTGCGCGCAATCCTTGCGAGAAGGTCATCACCGATCTTGTGGCCATACGTGTCGTTGACGGCTTTGAATCCGTCCAGATCGACCAGCATCATCACAAATGGGCCATTTGTATTCCTGAGCCCGTCAACGGCGTGTTCCAAGCCGCGTCTGTTGAGGAGACCGGTTAGGGGGTCCTGCCTTGAACGTAGCTCCATCGCTGTCGCAATCTGTGCTGCCTCATGTTTTAGACGACTTGCCTCGCGGAACCGGGCTTGTCCCAGCAGGGAGCTCCGCACCATCCCTCCCAGAAAGAGCAGGACGGCGAACGCCAACACGTAGCCATCAAGATTCCCGATCGCCACCAGGCACCCGGCTGTAATCAGGAGCGGGGGTGTAATGAAACTGATGGACGGCGCGGCATATGAATTGCCGTAGGTGACCGCACCAGCTGAAATGCCTGCAAGAATGACCAGATGGAGCGATGAATGAGGCGCCGTAAACCCGTCCGTGAGAAGGGCAACAAACGACCAGGCAAGGCCCGACAAAAGAGCAAGGATGCTATAGAAGCGAAGCTGCCGCGACGTCGCTTGCAAATCCTTGTTGCGCTCTTCTGATACGTCCTTCGATCGCCACAGCGCGAGCACGAGGCGGGAGGTGTTGATGGCATTGACCACCAGGAACCAAACGGCCGCGGCAAAAGCGTTACCGGACATCAACTGCACGATCAGGATCAGGACAGTGAGCGCAGTGCTGATCGGCATTGAAAAGAGCAGGCCAGTCCTTAGATCGGCAAGCTGATCTTCTCGAATTCTGTCTTCAAGTTCGCCGTCCGCTCCAGCTTTCATGATGGACTGGTTCAACCTTCACATGCCTCACCACTCATCCCATAGGCATATCGACTGAATGGAACGTCAAATATTTTCGTTGACTGCGAACTATTCAGAATTGGGATCCCGTTGCGCGCGCCGCTCCGGCTCCAGGAACCGACTCCTCGTCAATCCCGTTCTTGACCTGACGATGGACGAGAGGAGGCTATCTCAATGACCAACATCCTGAACAAGGTTCGCGAGGGCATGCGCGTCGTCGATGCCCAGGGCGACGAGATCGGCACCGTTGAATGGGTGAAGATGTCCGATGAAGATCCCACAACACCTGAAACCGAAACCGCGACACCGGGAACCAGCGGCGCACGCAGAGCAGTTGACCTCACCGATCTGATCGCTGATGCCTTCAGAACCGACGATGTGCCTGAGACGCTTCAGGGCCGCCTGCTCCGGGAAGGGTTCGTGCGGGTGGACGCGAAGGGCTTGTTCGCTGCCGATCGGTACATCCTGCCCGATCAGATTTCATCGGTCTCGAACGAGCGCGTTACGCTCAATGCCTCCCGTGACGAGCTCGTTCGCTCCGAATAGGCTATCAGGTTCCTTAGCACCGGCCCTGCTTTTGCAGGCCGGGCGGACAGAAGCCGGGTCCCTTCTTACGAATGCCAGGCGGCACGCCCCTCCGGTGCGGTGCGGGATCTATGACCCGGTAGGTGGGTCGGGGGTCAATCTCGACGGTCCAGCCGCTTCTCCACTCACGGCGCCACCGATCACGTTCTTCATACCAAGGACGATCCGGATACCAGCGGTCCCAGTATGTCCCGAACTCGAAAGTTATGATCGGAATCCCCGCAGATGGAACATATTCGGGTAGGATGGTCCTACGCCCGTCATAGAGGGCTTCCAAGTAGTGACCACTGACCCAACCGCGCAGCCCTCTCCAACCCGCATCACACCAACCCCAGGCTTCTGTGCAACCGTAGAGGGTGACGACGACGCCGGCAGGAAGTGTTGTCACGCGCGAAAACCTGGTGCTCGGACCCGCACGTAAATTAACGTCGGTTGTCGTGTAAGCTTCTTCGGCGTCAGCCGAGCTGATCGTGGCGGCAGTGCCGAGGAGTAATATGGCGGCGACCAAGAGCAAGTTTGCCTTCATCTCGTCTCCTTGTGCTTCCGGCGCCGATCGACACAAACGGCGTGCTAATGGCGACCTGAATCGCGCCGAAACCGGCAGTGGTCCAGATTTCCTTCAGGCGCAGCATAAATTGCGAGAAAGATGGCCAAAGGAAGAAGTTCGCAGGGCGGGTTCTGGAAAATGCCCAGGACGCACCGACGTGTGGAGAACCGGGGCAGGTTTATGCGGTTTCACCGGCCGTTTTGCTTCTTTGGGCCTAGCATGTAGTCTCACGACGTTTTGCATGCATCCCGCACAGGAGTGGTTGAAAGAATGAATATGAGAGAAAAGCTTTGCGCGTTGATTTCAGGCGCCGCTTTGCTGGCCGTGGCGTCCGCGCCGTCGCAGAGCCTTGCGCAGGAAACGCTTACGGCCGGTGTTGAAGCTGCCTTCCCGCCCTGGGCCTATGTCGAGAATGGTGAATTCAAGGGCATTGCCATTGACGCCATGCGCGAGATCGCAAAGGACGAAGGGCTAAACGTGGAGTTTCGGGATCTACCCTGGCCCTCCCTCATTCCAGCATTGTCCCGCGGGCGCATAGACCTGCTCGTGACGGGTTTGAACGTCACACCTGAACGTGCCGAGGTGCTCGACTTCACCATTCCCTGGTGGGAGAACGACGATGAGGTTCTGGTGCCCGAGGATTCCGACCTAAACCTTGTCACGGCCCTGTGCTGCGGCGCCACGGTCGGAGCACAGGGCGGGGCGACCCAGGCCCAGTGGCTGGAGGAAAACCTGGCGGATAATGAAAACGTCGATTTGGCCGTCCGAACCTATGAGGACTATGTGATCGCGGTTGAAGACATGCTGGCCGGCCGGCTCGATTCCGTGGTCACCTCGACCGACACCGCCGAGAGTTTCCTCGCGAACGACCGGCCGATCAAGATTGTCGGGACAATCCAGCAGAACCAGCCGCAGGCGCTTGCTGTTCAGAAAGGTGATCCCAACGGGCTTCTCGAAAGCCTCAATCGCGGGATTCTCAAGCTCTACAACGACGGACGCTGGGCGGAAATCGTGCATCGCTACTCACCGCAGGCGACAATCCGCCAAATCCCGACGACAATGCCCGACTATGTCGATTCCTACCATGAGCCGATCCCCGGCTATTCGGAATGACCACCCAGCCAGATTCGACAATTTAGCAATTAGCGAAAGGTGGCGTCGTAGGGACGATGGAAGCGTTCAATAGCGTTGTTATCAGTCAGATGCCATTTTTGCTGGGCGGCCTTTGGGTCGCCCTGCAACTTCTGGCCCTTCTGCTTATCCTTGGCCTGGGGCTTGGTCTTGGCATAGCTCTGATGGAGGTTTACGGCCACTGGACGCTGCGCTGGGCCGGCATTCTCTTTGAAAGGATCTTTCGCGGGATTCCGGCTCTCGTTCTGCTCCTCCTCTTTTACTATGGTGTCACGGAGTTCATCGAGCTCAGTGCCTTCACCTCGGCGGTGCTGGCGCTGGGACTGCGCTCGGCAGCCTATCAGTCGCAAATATTCCGCGGGGTGATCCAGGCCGTGCCCGCTGGGCAGATGGCCGCCGCCCGCGCTTTGGGCATGCCGAAGCACAAAGCCGTTTTCCACATCATCCTGCCGCAAGCATTGCGCCAAGCCATAGGTCCCTGGACCAACGAGTTTTCCAGCGAACTCAAGGCAACCTCCCTCGCTTACGTTATCGGCGTGGTCGAACTCACTCGTCAGGGCCGTTACATCATCTCCAGTACACAAGGTAACGTGCTTCTAGTCTTCGCCGTCGTTGCCGCCCTCTATTTCGTGGCGAACTGGCTCGGCAATCAACTCCTCTACAAACTCGAACGGTCGCTGGCCCTTCCGGGTTTTGAAACGCGGCGGGATGACTGATGCTGCTTCAGGTCGAAAATGTCCAAAAAAGCTACGGCGATACCGAGATACTCAAGGGCGTCTCGCTCGGCCTGTCCCGGGGGCAATCCAAGGTCATTATGGGACCGTCTGGAACGGGTAAATCGACCCTCCTGCGCTGTATCAACCACCTGACGCTGCCCGACGGCGGGCGCGTCTTCCTGGATGGGGAGGAGTTGACACCGAAAAACATCAACAAGATGCGCGAGGTCTTGGCCTTCGTGTTTCAGGATTTCAACCTTTTCACGCATCTGCGTGCGATCGACAACGTGCAGATCGGTCCAGAAAAGATCCGGGGCATGAAGAAGAAGGAGGCCCGCGATCTTGCCATGCATGAACTGGAGCGGGTGGGTCTGGCCGACAGGGCACATGCCTATCCGGCGGAACTTTCCGGAGGGCAACAGCAGCGTGTGTCCATCGCCCGCGCCCTTGCGATGCAGCCGAAGGTGATCCTTTTCGATGAACCGACATCCGCACTCGACCCGGAATTAACCGGCGAGGTCATTTCGGTCATGAGTCAACTGGCCGCCGACGGCATGACCATGCTTGTCGTTAGCCATGAGGTGAACTTCGCCCGTCAAGCGGCCGATGAGATCATCTTTATGGAGGGAGGCGAAATTCTCGAACAAGGGCCGCCGTCCAAAATGTTCGTCGACCCTCAACACAAGCGCACCAGGCAGTTTCTCGACGTACTCGGACACGAGGAGCGTGGTTCATGAACGATTTCGTGAGCTTTGCTGCCGAGAGTCTACCGGAGATTCTTCAAGCTTTGCCGGTCACACTCAGCCTGTGGGCGCTGGCTATGGCCGGCGGCGCTTTGCTTGGCCTTGTCTTTGCCTGGTGCAGGGTCTACGGGCCGAAGCCGATCTATCTGGCCGCGACCGTGTATGTCGAGATTTTCCGCGGCACGCCGATGCTAGTCCAGCTGTTCTTCATTTATCTGGGCTTGCCTGAAATCGGCATTGTTCTTGACCCTTTTACAGCTGCGGTCGTGGCCATTGGATTGAACACCGCCGCATATCAGGCGGAATATTTCCGCGGCGCTATTCGCTCCATCCCGAGCGGACAGATGACGGCCGCACGCGCCATGGGAATGACACAGCTTCAAGGCCTGCGTTGGATAGTGCTGCCGCAGGCGCTTCGACGGGTGATCCCGCAATGGTCGAACGAGGCGATCCTAGAACTCAAATACACCTCCATCGCCTATGCGATCGGCGTATCCGAAATTACGGCGAAGGCGGAGGAGATCGGCTATACAACTTTCCGATTCTTTGAGGTCTTTGTGCTCCTGGCACTCGTCTATATCGTCTTGACCAGCATAGTCGCGCAGATACTTCAGTTTGTTGAAAGCTGGACAACCATTCCCGGTTTGCGCAGCTAGGCTTTGTGGACACCGAGATAAGGTGTTTTGAGGAACCGGCAGCAGGCCAGCCATGCTTCACTATAGTTCGGAAACATTGGGAACTTGAGAGAACAAGGCGCACTCTGGAACGAGCTATCGAGAGCAAACTTGGATTATGCTGGCTTATCATGCGGCCGCCTGGAAGAGACCCTGCTGATATCGAAGGTTTCTGTAATCGAGCGTTTGAGGTCAAGCGCAAATCCTCAGCTGTCCTACCACGGGGCTCTGGCTTCTGTCCGAGGTCGGCATTCGGCCGCCTCATGATCGGGTAAGAAGGTCGGGAAGCCATGCTGCAAGACGTGCTTCCGTGCGGGGCACTCCACCGATATCGGCTTCACCCGACCCATCGTCCCCGTGGAGGGACTTCCGGTGTCTGGAGAGATGTCAGCGATGGCCCAGGATCAGGCGACGGCGGGAGCGCTGTCACTCCAGCGGAATGAGGTGCCGTCGACCCAGATGCGGTGAAGGATCACGGCCAGCTTGCGGGCGAGGGCGACCTTGGCTTTCTTCAGCCCTTGTCGCTTGGCGACCCGCATCGCCCAGGCCTTGAGGGCGGACCACTTAACCACGCGGCTCATCATCACGTTGGCCGCTTCATACAAGGCCGATCGAACCATCTCGTCGCCGACCTTGCTGATATGGCCGGTGCGATCGAGTTCCCCGGATTGATGCTTGCGCGGTGTGAGCCCAAAGTGAGCGCCGACCGATTTTGACCTGACAAACCTTGCCGGCACATCGATGCCGGTGCGATAGGTGAGCGCGACCAGGGCTCCCACACCGGGGACGCTCATCAGGCGTCGGCAGGCCGCGTCGCCTTGTGCTGCCCTAACGATCATGCGGTAGAGCCGGTTGTGTTCTGTGATCAACAAAGCCCTGGACCGCAGGAGCGGGTCGACGATGGCGATAAGCGACGGTCTGCCGTCGACCAGTTCGCGGACACGTGGCTCGAACATCCGCCGTGTTACGGTGCCGACCTTGAGCCCAAAGACTTTCAATGATCCACGGATGCTGTTCTCGAGTTCGTATTGCTGTTTGAGGAGCAGCTTGCGCGCGACGAGCAGGAAGCGCAGCTCGTGGCTCTCGTTGGTCTTCACATGAACCGATTGGAACCAGCCTGTTCGCATCATCTGCGCGATGCCGCGGGCATCGTTACGATCGGTTTTGTTGATCATCGCCGCCAGCGCCGCCTTGACCCGGCGGACCTCCACGCAGACCACGGGAAAGCCGGCGTCGGCTAGGCCGCTATAGATCCATTGCGACAGTGGACAAGCTTCCAGCCCGACCCGCACAAACGACAGCCCCGTCGCCTGAAGATAGTCGGCGAGGACTGCCGGATCGCTGGTGACCTTCCCCTCTGTCACATAGGTACCGGCTTCGTCGACAATGCAGACGCTTGTCTCGTCGAGAGATACATCCAGCGTGGTATTTCATGATCGCGTCTCCTCGGGTTCCAGAGCCGCCCATCGGCTCCCGGTCGAGGAGCAATCCTACGCTGCCATGTTCGCAGATCGCTCGCTCGATTACCCGATCTGCATGCCTCGCCAACTAAAATAATCCAGTTTTAGCAAGCGATTAGCCAAGACGAGCCAATTTCGCTAATCGTTTGCACCACCAAGAAGTCGATGACAGGCGTGATAGATTGCCAGAAGAATTGCGCATGGTGCGATAAGGCGGGTGCAATTCGCCTCACCCCGGTTATAATTATCCATTCTGGGGGGTCTAATATGGTCGGCGGCTCATGGCCGAGCCCATTTAGTGGCTCACCCGACTCAGTGCGAGCCGGGTCGCTGCCGCCAGTGCGCAGCGTGACGGGCCGAGCCGTAGCGAGCTCGCCGCGCTCCGTGCCGAACGCAGGGAGGCGCCCATGTCGGAACTTCTCCAACCCTTCATCGGTCATCAGACGCGCAGATACGCCAAGGCCGTATTGAATCCGCTGCTTGGCATCTTTCGTCCGGGAAACGTCGCCATGTTTCATGTTGGGCGCGTCGGCAGCACTGTGGTGGTAGGTATGCTGCAGCAGCACCGACGCATCTACTGGGCTGGTGAGGTGTTCCAGAGGGAACATGACCGCTACATGGAAGCCGTCGCGTCTGGCGGCTATTCTCTTCCCGAGGACCCATTAAAGGTTCTGCGGACAGAAATGCGCGAGGCGCGCAACCGGATATTTGGTTTTGAAACGAAGTTTCTCGACGAGCACCATCTCAAGGTGATTGGCCTAGATCTGGAGCGTTATGTGGACACACTGTCCGAACTCGGATTCGAACGTTTTGTCGTGCTGAAAAGGAAGAACGTCCTGCGCCGGCTGATTTCCGGTGCCGTCCTGCGCGAAACCGGCCAGTTTCATATTCGCGCGGACCAGAAGCGGCAGAAGAGACGCTTCCATCTCGATCTGCACAGGATACCGCTCGGTGCCAGATATCTTGACCTGGTCGACGCAATCCGGATGATCGAAGAAGGTCATGAGCATCTCGATCGGCTCCTCGCAGGCAAGCAAGTGTGCGAACTCAGTTACGAAGAGCACATCAGCGATGACCCGCTCGTCGCCTACCGCAAAGTAATGGAATTTATGGGGCTGGAGCCCGGCAAGCCGGATATCCTTCTGCGCAAGACCAACCCCGATCCGCTTAGTGACATGATCGAGAACTATGACGAGCTGCGGGAAATGGTCGGGAAGACGTCTTATCGCTGGATGCTGGAGAGTGGATGAAGGGGAGCGCTGTTTCGCGGTGAACGACCCGTTGACCACATGGGTTCATCCTTGACGGGATTGCAGCTGGCCGCAATATCCGCAAGCCCACAGTTCGATATTTTTGCCTCAAACTTCCTGCTTATTGGACCGTCCCGTCTTATGCGGCCTTTTCTGCGCAATAATCGACGGCTGTGGCCAATATCTCCTCCATCTGCTCGATCTGGCGCGCGCGATCGAGCTTAGGGCGTTCGGCATAACGCTTTGCGGCCTGAGAGAGGGATTCGTAGAGGGTCGAATCATCCCAAAGGGAACGCAGGGCCGCGATCCATTCTGACAGTTCCGCCTGCGGCGGCAGGAGAATACCGCCCGGCCCGACAGCTTCACCTAACCCGCCGATCTGCGTGGCAAGAACAGGGATGCCGCTGTAATGCGCTTCAGAGGCAATGCGCCCCCAGGTTTCCTCCCATTGGCTGGGGACCAGAACGACACGGGCCCGACCGTAGTGCTCGCGCATGTCGTCAGTCCGTGGATGCAGCGTGATGTTGTCCCGCCCCGCCATGCTTTGCAAAAGTGCCGATCGCTGGTCTTCCGACAGCGTCCAGCTCTCGACGAAATCAAACGGGATATCGGGACACGCCCGTGCAAGCGCGAGGGCAAGATCGACCCCCTTTAAGGGATGGGGGTTCACGAACAGGACCCGTTCGCGGCGCGTAGGAACCTGATAGCGTTCGGGCTGGAAAAGCGGATTCAAGACCGTCGAGCGAATTCCGTAGGCTTCTTCGTAGCGGTCAGCGGTGAATTGTGAGTTGGCAAGGAAGACGGCGTCGTCGAAATCCTCGATCGGCTCTCCGTGATCCTCGAACTCGACGTTGTGAAGATAGATGACCGTCGGTAGACCCATGTCCCGGAAGGTCCGGGCAATGCGCAGGACCTTGCCGGACTGGGCCACGACGACATCTGGCGCCACCGAACGTGCAACGTCCGCAGCCCCCTCCCAGGCGAACCAGGAACGGTAAACGGGGTAGCCCTGGCTGCGGTCGCACACGGTCTTGCGCCGCAACAGCTTCATCATCACCCGACCGCGTGCGCCGATCCAGCCGTCGGGCGTCAGGCCGGCTAGGACGCTGATTTCGTGGCCGCGTGCAAGGAGCTCCCGCGCCATTTCATGAGTATTTGACTGGCTGCCGCCGGCGATCTGCGGGAGGTACGGATGGGCGCTGGCGAAAACGATATTCATACATTTCGCTCATCAGGTTAGAGTTGCGGAACGGCTGCCTGAGTTTTGAATGTACGGTAGTGGGCTGGAACGCGAAGGCAGGTCTTTGGAAAGTGAAGCCAGAATGAGGGCAGTTCCCGCGATATCCTTAGAGCTGCATGCAGAGTGGCAAGCGGTCTGTAGCGAAGATTCCTAAGGCACAGAAACACCAGGTGATCACGCGTTACCTGGGCCTCCTGTTCGCTCAGCCTCCTTTGCGTCGGATCCAGATCGAATGTGGTGGCAAGCTTGTCCCTGAAGACGAGACCGTCGATCAGGCGGTCGGGCGCGTTGACCGAATCCCAAGCGAGAGCTTCCCGGTAGACCGATACGCCCTCACCGCGCGTTCCCATGACAGCCGTTGAATAGCTGACCTTGCTAGACCGCTTCGCGAGCGTGATCCAGAACAGCTGATCCTCACCGGTGCGGCGCAATTTGGCAAAGCGTACGTCGCAGTGGGGCGGAAACTTGTATACGACATTGGACGTGTGCGGGATGCAGTGAACCAGAAATTCGTTGAAGGCCTCATTTCCCGATATCGATCGCGACTCGGGTTGCGCACCGACCCGAACATCATGGTTCTTCGTCATGTATTCGTAATAGGAGAACGACGTGACACTGTCGTGCATGCTATTGGCGAAATAAAAGTCTGCTCCATCGGCAAGCGCCGCGACAGCCTGACGGAGATGACCGGAGAACCACACATCATCCGAATCGAGGAAGGCCACAAAGTCCGTCTCTGCCGGATCAAGATGGTCGAGCCCCGTATTCCGCGCGGCGCCCGGGCCGCCGTTGCTCCGATTCAGCACGACAATGCTGTATGGGGAGGGGGGATCAAGGTCACGAAGGTCGTTCTGCGGGGAAAGTGGCGACTCGTCGTCAACAACAACGATCTTCACATCGAAACCGCCGGGCAGGTTCTGGGCTATGACCGAATCGACCGCTCTGCGCAAAATACCCGGTTTCCGCTGGAAATAGGGGATGACGACGGCGATCCTGGTATTCATGGCCGTCGCTCCATAATGGATGCGCGCGACCGAACGAAATCCTCGACCGCCTCCATTGCACGATTGAAAGCGTTATCGAGGCGGTCATCGTGGCTCAGCTGCGGTTCGCATCGGCACAATTTTCTGAGATGTCGTGCGGCGAGGGAAATCAAGACCCGGTCGGCCGGCTTTGCAATCGCGCTTTTGCCCAATTTCCTCGCGCGGCCCTCATAGTAGCGCCGGCCTTTTGTCGCGCTCACATAGAATTCGAACAGGCTCGACGGCTGGAGCTGGTGTCGGTTCAGATCCAATCCGAGAGATTCGGCCCAGTCGGACCATTTGGCAGCGTTCTCGGCGTGTATCGGACGGACCGCAAGCCATGGAGTTCTCAGGGCGTCGGCAACGATAGCGCCGTGCATGGCCTCGGTGATCAGCATGCGCGCACCGCGAATCTCGCTGATGATCGTTTCGACATTTTCGCGGGGATCGATGAGGCGAATGCCGGCTTGCGCGCAGGCCTCCGGCCAATGACCCCGTGAAAAGCTATGATAGTGCGGCATGAATGCAATGCCGAGCTCTTCAGCCGCAGGCGGCAAGTCGAATTTACGCAAGAGGATAGCGCTGTCGCAAATGCCCTTGGATGGCGGCAGGTCGAGTTGCGCGGCCGTTCGGGGCCCGCGCACGAATATCACATCCCACGTGCCGTCATGGACATCGGGCGCGGCTGCATATCCTCCATATCCCGATCCGAGAACATATTTTCGGGCTTTCTTCGGATGATGCTCCCACAGTATCGAGCCGATGCCGAGAAACAATTCGCTGTCATCCTCGTCGAGGAAGCCCTGTGGCAGCACCCGCGGCCACATATAGGTGTTCAGTTCGTCACCGAAATTGGGCACACTGCCCTTGTAGTAAGTGAGCTTCATGCCGAAATCGCTCTTCGCTTTAGCACAAGGTTGCGCATCTGAAATATCCGGCGACCGTCGAGAGCGGTAAGCACAGCACAATAGATTATCGCACCGGATAGGACCTCGCCGGCGAGACGCAAATATGCCGACTCCTCAGCTATGTACTGCCGCAGAGTGAATACACCGACGAACATCGCCAGGCTGGCAAACGCGGGAGAGAAAAAGGGCCGCAGATAAGTCCAGGGACCGATCTTCAGTATCCTCAGCACCATCCAGACGGCAGCCGGCCACATGAGGAAGGTCTGTACAGCAATGGCGAAGACCAGCGTGGAAACGCCAAAGCGATGGAAGATCACAACCACCAGCACGGTCATAACCTGCTTCGCCACCATATAGTAGAACCACCAGTTCGCATTGCCCTGGCTGTTGATGAGTGATGCTTGCAGGATGCCGATGCAACTCATCAGTCCAATGACGCAGAAGCTGCGGAGAGCGGGTATAGCCTCGATCCAGTGCGCGCCGAAGAGTATCGGGATGAGATCGCCTGCGACGATAGCCAGTCCGACGAACACTGGAAATGAGAGCGCCGAGGAGGCGAAGGTCGCGAAGAGGAACGCCTCCTTCAACTTCTCGTGCTCACTCTGCAGGGACGACAGTAGCGAATAGGAAACCGAGTTCAGCGCCCCGGCGACAAGATCATTGAGGATATTGAATATCCGCCGCGAGAAACTGTATATGCCGAGCGCCGTCGTGCCCAGAAGGCTGCCGATCAGAATCTGGTCCAAGCTGATCATGCGGAAGACCCGGTGGCCCGAAGCAAACATGCCGTAGTGGGCAAGCTCACGCAGAGCTCTCCATTCGAAGCGCAGACCGGGCCGCCAGTTGACCGACAGGAGCGTGCCCACGCATATGGCAACCGACGCGGCCAGCTGCGACAGCGCCAGCGCCCAAAGCCCGTATCCAAGGGCCAGCAGGCCTAGACAGACGGCGGCGGAAACAAGCGAAGCGATCATCGTTCGCATGGCCATCTTGCTGAAAGCCATGGCGCGCGAAAGAAGCGCATTCGGCACGACGACGGCAAGGTCGAAGACGACACGCAGGCCGATGACAGGCAGGAGCGCGGCCAGGCCGGCCTCGCCCATAAAATAGGCGAATACCGGGGCGGTCAGCACGATCACCGCGTAGATAATCAGTGCGGCGGCGACACAAAGCCAGAACACCGAATCGAGATGCCGCCGCCCCAGATCGGTGCGTTGAATGAGAGCCTGGCCGAAGCCAGCCGGGGCGACAGCGCTGGCGAACATGGCGATGCTTGCCGCCAGCGCGACCAGACCGAACTCTGCGGGTGTGAGGAAGCGCGAGGTGACAGTGAACACACCCGCAGCGACCGCCGCCGGCGCAAAGCCACTCAGGGCCGACCAGAACACGCCGTGGACGGCTGCGCGTGCCCGACCACTGCGCAGGCGGCCGTGGACGACCTCCTCTTCCTGCTCAAGGCTCTTGTCGCTACGATCCAGCAAACTCTGTTCCTTCAGCGGATCTCTGCCCACAGCGGCAGCCGACTATTTGGGACCGAAGCGACATGGGGCGCCTTGGCGAGGCCATTTGTCGTTTACTCCAAGTTGTCCTTGGTCCGGGATCTTCGAAGGCGTCCATTCAAGTCACCGACGAACGAGCGTGAGGTGGCATCCGAGCCGGTGTGCCTTGTCATTGGCAAGCACACCGCGTGCCGAGGCAGTCAGCGTGATAGGCAACTTTCGGCGAGAAAATCCCGAACGAACACGTCGATCCCTCACAGGTCCTTCAATGTAGGCGTCTGGGTGGTTGCTTTCGATCTTTGAGGTTCGGCGAGGACCAATCGCACTACGCAAGAGGCCCTCGCGCGCCGAACATTCGCCCGCTTCGTTCCAGGCAACAGCCATCGCTCACTCTCTGCACCTCTCAATGCCGTAATGCTGCAATGCAACATATGATTCCATCGGATCATTGGGTAAGCAACCGAGAAATCTAACTGACGGGTGATCGTGGTGGCTTGTTGGCAGGTACCAATAAAGGCATCACATCAATTCCCCGATTTACAGCAACTTTTATGTAGCCTCCGCATAATCCGTGAGAGGATTTCGCCAATCCTCGAGGAATCGTTCACGCAAGTGACATAGAAACGCGCGCAGAGCCGAGTAGGTCTGAAAGCCCATTTCGTCCAGATACCGTTGAAAAATTCCGCCTGAAGCGGGTGTTCGGCGCCGATTCAGTTTTCCTATTGATTTGGGAGGTTGATGCCGATGTTGGGTCCGCGCCAGGAAGTGCAGGCTGCGTGTGGGCGGCCGCCGGCGCGCACGACGCCGTCTTCGCCGCTGAGCCGAAAGCGCTGGTGAATGCCGCGCGCGCGACGGTCGCAAACCTCGTGGTCTGACGCGGGCCCGAGCACCTGCACAGCGCGTACTGATTGTCAGTGGAGCGCTCTGGGGCAAGGCGGTGGCAGCAATCAATCAAGCTGCCGCGCCGTGCAAGTAAGTTCCATAATAAATCTTATGCAATTTCCTCGCCAGAACAGCCCGCGCCGCGTCGGATCGGGAGGAAAGCTGCCTGTGTTCTTCAGAATGGAGGACCGGAGTGGCTGATATGGTGCTTTTGGACATTTCCGCCTTCGAACTGAATATCTGTTTTGGGCGGATTTGATATCTTTCTCCAAGCCTCCAAAATGGCTTCGGACTCCCACAATTCCATCAGGTTGACACGCGAAGGATCGAAAGGATCTTCGCTGATGGATAGGTCGAGGCAACCCGGATATGCGCGGGCACGCCTTATCAGATCTGCGTGTGCTTCAACGAACGCCTTCCGCCGATCGGCCGGAACTTTGAAGTGACCTGCAATAACCAGCATGCTTCTACCCCATCGTGATTGCTTTCGTAGGACGTTGAACGAAGGTCCGAGCCGACAGAGGACTGAAGAAAAGCTATGTGCAAGGTCGCCAGAAGGTCGCCCCCTTTGGGCGCTTCCTGCGGCGGAACCGGCCAAGGCCGGCGAATGCCGCAACACCATGACCGCTCGAAACCCGAAGAGTTGCCTCGTCAGTTCACCCGGAAGAATCCGCGCGTGTCGGGCCGGCCGGCTTTCAACCGAGAACGCCGGCTGCGATCGCGCGTTGGATCCCGCGGACATCCGTTCCCTTCTTCAGCGTCTTCTGGATCGGTGAGGAGGTGCCGGAAACCCAGATCTTCAGCTCGGTGTCCAGATCGAAGGTGCCGGCCGTCTCCACCGAGAAGCGGGTGACGGCCCGGTAAGGGATGCTCAGATAGTCGACCTTGCTGCCCGTCAGACCCTGGACGTCGATCACGATCATCCGCTTGTCGGTGAAGACGATGAGGTCACGGATCACCTTGAAGGCGAGCCTGACATCCTCTCCCTCGATGAGCACGCCGTCGAGGCGCTGTGCGAGCCTGGCGGTATCGACCGCGCTGCCATGTCCCAGAAGACCGTCCAGCAATCCCATGTCCATCACCATTATCAAAGCGTCATCAAATGACGGGCAATGTGCAATCGGCTGCGGTGTGGGTCAATGCCGCCCTGGCCGGCCCGACCTCGGCTCATCGAAGCGAATACAGGATCTCTCCCTTGCCCAGCACCGCATTGTCGCCGCAGTAGCGGCCGGCCGCGCCGGTGAGCAGCGGCTTGTCGAAGATATTCTCGGCGATCAGATAGCGGTCCATCAGCGAGGCGAAGACGCTCTCGACGGCACCGCTTCCCGTGAAGCTGGGCGAGAGGGTTGCGGGCGGGCGGTCGAGAAGAATGGAACCGCGGCGCATGAGATAGCCCGGCAGGTGGCCCACACCGCCGGCGATCGCCAGCGTGCCGGCAATCATGCGGCTGCCCGCATAGTCGCCGCATCCGCCGCCGACGGCGATAAGCCCGCGCCGCATCCGGTCACCCGCCTGGTCGCCCGCGCGGCCGCGGATGACGAGCACGCCGCCGTTCATACCCCGCATCTCGCCGGTGAACGGTCCGCCGGCGAAGTCGCCGGCATCGCCGTGGATATCGAGCCGCCCGCCGGTCATGCCGGAGCCGGCATGCGGGCCAGCGCTGCCCTCGATCGTGAGCGATCCGCCCGACATCTTACGCCCGGCCTGCGCGCCGGCGTCGCCGGTCACGCGGATGGCGCCTTCCGTCATTCCGGCGCCCAGGCGATCGAAACGGACGCTGCCGCCCGCGAAGACGATGCTTTCAGCGTCCTCGCCCGACAGGCGGAAGAGGTCCCCTACCCTTGCCCCCCTTTTCGACAGCCCCAGCCTGGTTTGCTCGATCGTACGTCGGGAAAGGCCGGCGAGCCCTTGCGGGGTGAGCGGCGAGAGATCGAGCCGCTCCGGCGGCTCCGAGACAAGCGTGAAGGTGAGAGACGTCACGGCAACAGTTCCTTCAGGTGGTAGTGGAACTTGCCGAGTTTGCCGCCGTAATTGCCGGCGCTGATGCGCGCCGCGCCGCGCTCCGACCCGAGGCCGATCAGGGTGTCGAGCCCCGCCTTCATGGCGGCGGCGACGGCCGTGTCTGTCTCGCCGTCGATGACGATTTCGAGCACGGCGTTGATCTCGGCGCCAAGGGCGCTGTCCACCCGGCCGCGCAGGGTCGGCGCATAGGCTTCATTGGTGGAGGCGACGACGCTCTTGTATTTGCTGCCGACCTTCGAGCCCGAGCGCACCACCCCGCCCGGGAAAGGCAGGATGACGCCGGGCACCTTGCCCATCGCCTCGGCCGCGGCTTCCGCCGCCACCAAAGCCTGCTCGTTGCTGCCGGCCAAGAGAAGCAGATTGCCCCCGCCGACCGCCTTCTTCGTGAGCCCCGTGGCCGCCTCGCAGACGAACTCGCCGTCCATGACGGGGATGCGCCAGTAGTGCCGGCCGCCGAATTTCTTTGAGATCTGCCAGCCGTCGCCGAAATAGCGCAGCGACGAGCCAAGCTTGAGCGGCTCCGTGCCGTCGAGCCCGGCGAAGCAGGCGCTGCCCGGCGAGGTCAGCACGCACTGGCCGACGCGCTTCAAAAGCTGCTTCTGCAATTCGTCGGTGCTGACGGCGAACAGCATGATGCGGCAGCCGGGCCGGCCGTCCGGCGTCTCCGAGGGCGGCAGTTCCACGTCGATGCCGGCCTCGCAGCCGCAGCCGATCACCGAGGTGGCGAAGCCGGTCATGGAGCGCGCCGCCTCCAGCACCCATTTTCGCGTCGGCGCGGTGACGATGATCGCCGTGGCGCGCATGCCGAAGGCTTCCGCGAAAGTATCGTCGATCTCGACGCCGTTGACCGTCACGCGATGCATGGCACCTCCCCGAACGGCTCTTCGCGGTCGATCGCCCAGTCGGGGAAGACGAACCAGTCGAGCGACAGGCCATAGCGCTCCTGGTGGTAGGATTCCATGCGCCGCAGCATGGCCTTGTCGGGCTCGGGCGCGATCCGCAGGGTCTTGCCCCAGCGCAGGGCCGTGATCTCGCCCTCCTCGACCACCATCTCGCCGTCCTTGAAGACGTAGGCGGCGGCGGCGAACATCTTTTCGATGTCGCGGTCCTTGCGGTAGACGGCGATGTCGGCGATCGCCCCCTGCCCCAGATGGCCGCGGTCCTTGAGGCCGAGCAGGCGCGCCGGTGCGGCCCGCGTCATGATGGCGATCTCCTCGAAGGTGTATTCGCGGTCGATCGTCGGCAGCGTGGTGAGTGCCAGCGCCGGCTTCGACAGATTCTCGGCCGTCCGCCGCCGCGCCTCCCGGTCCATAAGAAGCGCAAAAAGCGCCGGATAGGCGGTAAAGGGCGCGCCGTTCGGGTGGTCCGTGGTGAAGAAGACCCGCCAGGGATCGTCGATCAAGAGGAAAAGCTCCAGCCCCGCCGCCCATTGCAGCGAGCCGTAGAAATCCTTGCGGTAGCGATAGGGCACGATGCCGGCGCTTTCTCCATCGCCGTCGATGATGAAGGATTTTTTTGGATGCGCGTTCTTGCGCGCCGGATACTGCCTGAGCACGTCCATCGAGATCGTGACCGTCTGCCCGAACATCACCTGGCCGACGTCGATGGTGATCTCGGGCGTGGAATTGACCAGCTCTGCAAGGCGGCTCGCGGCGGAGGAGAAGCGCCGCTTCCCCTCCTTGCCGTAGCCGTAGAACTGCAGATGGGCCAGATGCAGCGGCACGCCCTCGGCGGCTTCCATGGTGGCGGCGGCGGTATCGGCGGAACCCGGCACGCCGAGATTGTTGCAGTGGACGTGCAGCGGATGCGGCACGCCGAGACTGGTGACGGCGGCTTGCAGCGTCTTGACGATGCTGCGCGAGGAGACGCCGTAGGACGGCACCACGTCGTCCAGCGAGAAGGTGCGGACATTCTCCTTGAAGGCCGCCGCACCACCCGCATTGATGGTCTTCACGCCGAGCGCCCGGGTGGAGGCGACGGTCCAGGCGACGTAGTCCTCGATCATTTCCGATGAAGCCCGGTCGCGGATGAGCGAGAGCAGAAAGTCGTCATTGCCTAGAACGGCCAGCGTCGCCTTGTCGATGATCGGGATGTCGGCGAGCTCCAGATGGGTGTGAAGCGCGGTTCCCGGCGGCATGGCCGGCTCGACGACGGTGGTGAAGCCCATCCGCGCATAGAGGCAGCCGGTCTGGAAGGTGCTCCAGCCGAGATTGGAAAGCGGTGTCGCGCCCGGCCGCGGCAGATGGGCAAAATGGTGCTCCGGCAGAAGCAGGCGTGCCGTGTTCACATTGCCGCCGCCGATATGGGAATGGATGTCGATGGCCCCGGCCATGACGATGCAGCCGGTGGCATCGACGGTCCTGTCCGGTTGTGCGCCCGGCGGCGGATCGACGATGACGCCGTCTTCGACCCACAGGTCGCCGATCCCGTTCCGCCCATTGACCGGATCGATGATCTCACCCCCCGCGACTCTTATCAGCATCGGGTATCCATTTTTACGGGAAGCTCTTCCATGATGGCTTTGAGGATCGAGGCGGCGGATGGAAGCTGCGAGGGCGCTCCCGCTGTTCTGCCGACAAATGTGCTCCGGCTGCTTGAATAGAGGACCGCGTCGTGGTCCGCGCCGGGTGCGCCCACGGGAATGGTGACGGCTGCCTCGGCCACGGGTTCGGCCGTCTTCGTCAAGGCGATCAGCGTGGAACCGTTCGCGTGTGCGGGTGCGCTGTCCTCCCGCGCGGCGACCCACAGATGCACGTCCGCTTCGCCGGCGCCCAGCATCCGGCGCACGTCGAAGCGCCAGGGGTCGTGTTCGGCGGCACCCTGCGCGAAGCCGGTGCGCATGGGGAAGCCGGTCGTCCAGCCGGAGACCAGTGTGCCGCCCCAGCCGGCCTCGCTTTCCGGCAGCATGAGCATTGCCGCGCGCGTCTTTCTGTTGAGGTCGGAAACGAGGCCCTGCAGCATCTCGAGCGCAAGATGGTGGGTGCCGTGGCCGGAGCACAGGAAGGCGGCATAGTTCGCCTTCGCCAGTGCATCGCAAAGACGTTCGAAATTCGTGACCGGCGTCGTGACGGGCCGGCCGCCGACCTGCGCGCGCACGACGGCAAGCGTCGCGGGAAGGTCGGCGCCGTCGCAGGCAAGCCGCGTGACCTGTCCGTCGAGCGCCGCCGGCGGGGGATCGTTGCCGCGGTCCGGCACAAGGAAGAAGTCGCGCGTCCGGCGCTCGGCAAGGTCCGGTGCCGTTTCGGCAAGCGTGCGAAGGTAGTCGTGATGGAACTCGGGCAGCGCGCCTACGACCACGACGAGGTCCGCCCGGCGCCGTACCTCGCCGGCGCTGACGAAGATCCCGCCGCTGTCGCTGACGAGCGCCGTCTCCCGCGCGAGGCTTTCGCCGTCGAAGTGGTCGTAAGCCGCACCGACCCGCCCCGCCAGCGCGATGGCCGCACGGGTTCCGTCGACATCCGCATCAATACTGATAACCGGGCACCAGCTCTCCGCCAGGAGCCGTGCGGCATGGCCGACCGCATCCTGCACCAGCGCGTCCCGGTCGCCGATCCATGCAACCGTCATCAAACGCTATCTTTCTGGTGCCCGAAAAAACTGTAGACGAAACTTCGCTGCAGGTGAAGCCCCGTTGTCGATGGTAAAACGACCCCTCGTCATCCCGGCCAAGGGAACGCAAACGACCGCGCGCCGGGATCCAATCCGGAGCATGGACGAGTCACGGAATGGGTCCCGGACAGCCTCCGCCCCGCTACAGCTTCCGGGATGACGCGACGGCGCGGATAATGGGCCGCTCAATCATACTTGATATAGGCGAAGCGCTGGTCCTCGGGCGTCCCTTCCAGCGCGCCGCCTTCCAGCCCCGGCTGCCACTGGACGACCTCCTCGATC
This sequence comes from Chelativorans sp. M5D2P16, assembly GCF_034427935.1. Classification (NCBI taxonomy): domain Bacteria; kingdom Pseudomonadati; phylum Pseudomonadota; class Alphaproteobacteria; order Hyphomicrobiales; family Phyllobacteriaceae; genus Chelativorans; species Chelativorans sp. M5D2P16. Next base: position 57,709 of record NZ_JAXQNM010000004.1, read on the forward strand.
TTCTTCGCCAGTTCGAAATCCTTGTCGGTGACGCCCTTTGCCGCATGGTTCATCAGGCGCACCTCGACCCAGGCGTAGGAGGCGGTGATGTCGGGGTGGTGAAAGGCGGCCTCCGCCAAGTGGCCGACGCTGTTGATGACCATCAGCGTCGATTTCCAGCTGTGCGTCTTGTATTTGCGACGGATCCAGCCTTTTTCATAATACCATTTGGGCAGTTCCGCGCGAAGCCGCTCGACGATCTCCTCTTCGGAATAGACGCGATCCTTCTGCCGGTCAGCCATGTAATCCTCCGTTTTGCTCTTGTGGCGTTCGGGCGTTCCGCCCCGGAAGTCCGTGTGCGACAGCTTCCGGCTTGCCCTGACGCGGAAAGCCGCTATCATAGGCGCGGGCACCCGAACATGAGCGATGCATTGATGATGCACCCAATGGGGGCAAATGTCGACTTTTGTCACCGCTTCCGTGCCTGCCCGTCTTCATCTCGGCTTTCTCGACCTTAACGGCGGTACCGGGCGACGCTTCGGCAGCATAGGGCTCCCGCTGAGCGAGCCGGAAACGGTCGTCAGCCTGGCGCCGGCTTCCAGCACGCGTGTCGAAGGTCCGGACCGCGAACGCGCGGCCCGGCACCTGGAAACCCTGTGCCGGCATCTGAACATCCGCGCCCGCCACCGCCTGGTGGTGGAGGAAGCGATCCCGCCGCACCGGGGGCTCGGATCCGGAACCCAGATGGCCGTCGCCGTCGCGGCCGCACTTCGGACGCTGCACGGCTTGCCGGTCAACGCCGGTGAGGACGCCCGCTTTCTCGGGCGGGGTGAGCGGTCGGGCATCGGCATCGCCGCCTTCGACGAGGGCGGGCTGATCGTCGACGCCGGACGCAGCGCGGAGGACCGCGAACCCCCGGTGGTTTCCCGCATCCCATTCCCGCGCGACTGGCGTGTGATCCTCATCCTCGATCACGGGCACACCGGGATTCATGGCCAGGAGGAGATCGCGGCGTTTCGCGCGCTGCCCCCCTTCCCCGCGCAAAGCGCGGCGGAAATCTGCCGCCGGGTCCTCATGCAGGCCTTGCCTGCGGCGGTGGAGGAGGATCTTGAAGCCTTCGGCGCCGCCATCGAGGAGATCCAGATCCAGGTCGGAAGCTACTTTGCGCCTGCCCAGGGCGGCATCTTCGCCAGCAAGCAGGTTGAGCGCGTCGCCAGGCGGCTGGCCGAGTCGGGTGCGGCCGGGATCGGGCAAAGCTCCTGGGGACCGACCGGTTTCGCCTTCGCGCCGAGCGAGGAGGCGGCACGCGATTATGTGCACGCCGCGCACGAGGTCGCCGAGAAGGACATCGAGATGCGCATCGTCCGGGGGAGGAACGACGGCGCCGGCATTACCAGGCGCACGCTCGGTCTGCTCGGGAGCTGAACTTTTCAATCGAGGGCACCACGACACCAGCCGGATAGGAAGCATATGGCCCGCAAGAACATACTCCACATGATCACGCCCCTCAGCCAGATGAGCCCGTTCGACGTCAACATGGCGCTCGACGCCGGTTTCGACGCGGTCGTTCCCTATGTGAACGCGGAACTCGCCGACGTCACCGGGCTCGTGCAGGACGCGATCTTCTCGCGCCCGCCCGATGCGGGCGCCGACACCGGCGTCTTCATCGCCGGCAAGAACGTCATCCTCGCGCTCGACATGCTGGAGGCGGCAAGGAAGGCCATGGTGCCACCCTTCTCAGTGAGCGTTTTCGCCGATCCGGCAGGCTCCTTCACGACCGCCGCCGCCATGGTGGCCAAGGTGGAAAAAGTACTGCAGGAGAAGTTCGGGCGCACGCTTGAAGGTGCCCGCGTGTCGATCTTCGGCGCCACGGGCGTGGTCGGCTTTTGCACCGCCGTGATCGCCGCGAGGGAAAAAGCGTCGGTCACGCTCGTCGGGCATGACGGCGCGGAGCGGGTGCAGAAGATCGCGGCGGAGATCAAGAGCCGTTTCGATCTCGACGTGCGCGCCGTCGACGGCTCCACGGATCACTCCAAGACGGGCATCGTCGCCGACAGCGAGATCATCCTTTCGGCCGGCAAGGCCGGCGTTCAGGTCATCTCGAAGGAGCACCTGCGCAACGCCGCGAAGCTTGTCATCGCAGCCGATGTGAACGCCGTGCCGCCGGCGGGCATCGAGGGCGTGGCGGTGGATGCGGACGCGGCGCCGCTCGAAGGCACCGGCGCGGTCGGCATCGGGCCGCTCGCCACGGGCAATGTCAAGTACAAGGCCGAGTTCGGTCTCTTCAAAAGGATGATTGAAGCGAAAAAAGCCGTCACACTCGATTTTCAGGATGCATTTACCCTTGCCCGCGAGATCGCCAAGTAACCGCCCGCTTCTGATCGCGGCGATCTCCGGCCGGGCGTTGGCGGCGGCGGCAAGGCGCGCCGGCTATCGGCCGCTCGTGGCGGACTTCTTCTGCGACGATGACACGCGGGTGTTGGCCGGGCGGGTGGCGCGGCTTCCCGGGGACCTGCGTTCGGGGATCGACGGCGGAGCGCTTGTCGATTGCCTGAAGGCTCTTGCCGGGAGCGAAGAGCCGGCGGCCCTCGTCTACGGCTCGGGCTTCGAGGGACGGCCGGAGCTGATTGCGGAAATGGGCCGGCACTTCCCCGTCGCCGGCAACGGGGCGGAGACGGTGCGGCGGACAAAGGACCCGCAGAGGCTGGCGGAGGATTGTGCGGCGCTCGGCATCCCCCACCCGGCCTTCTCCTGGGCGGCGCCGTCCGACCCGGAACACTGGGTGGTGAAAAAGGTCGGCGGCGCCGGGGGATCCCATGTCCGCCGTGCGGACGGGGCGGTGTCGGCACCCGGCTGCTACTTCCAGCGTTTCGTACCCGGGCAGAGCGTTTCCGTCCTCTTCGTCGGTGACGGGAGAGCGGCACGCATCGTCGGCTTCAGCCGGCAATGGACAGCTCCGACACCGACCGCCCCCCACCGCTATGGAGGGGCGGTGCGGCTCAAGCGTTTCGACCGGAGCCATGCGCAAACGATCAGCGGATGGCTTTCCGGACTGACGGCGCGCACGGGGCTCAAGGGCCTCTGCAGTGCCGACTTCATCGGCTCGGGCGACGCCCTGCATCTCGTCGAGGTGAACCCGCGTCCGGGCGCCACGCTCGACATCTTCGACAGCGACGAGGCCCCGCTGTTCGAGGCGCATCTCGCCGCCGCCGAGGGCGCCGCCTGCCGCCTGCCGCGCTTTGCCGATTGCATGGCCTCCATGATCGTCTACACGCGCGGGCCGATCGACCGCTTTCCCGCCATTGCCTGGCCGGAGGGAGTGGCCGACCGCCAGTCGCCCGGCACACGGCTTCAGCCGGGAGAGCCCGTCTGCACCGCCTTCGCCCGCGGTCCCACCGCCGCGGCCAGCCGCCGCGCGGTCGGCCATCTGGCGGAAAGGCTGCGGCAAAACTGGGAAGAAGGGACATGAAAAACGGATCGGCGTTACTGAACGACAGCGCGTGTGCCATCGTCGACGGCATGGTGCGCGATGCCGAGCGCCTGCGCATCGCTGTCTCCACGGGGCCCCTCGGCGAACGCCTCGTCGACGCCGGCGCGGCGGTTCTCGGCAGCATCGAGGCCGGCCTCCACATGGCGCGGGCGACCATGGGCGGCCTGGGCGAGGTGATGCCGGTGATCGACGGCGCCTCGACGCGGTGGCCGTTCCAGCTCGAGGTGCGCTCCTCGCAGCCGGTCCTTGCCTGCCTCGGCAGCCAGTATGCCGGCTGGAACCTTTCGGAGGACAAATATTTCGCCATGGGCTCCGGCCCGGTCCGCCTGCTCGCCCGGGTCGAGCCGCTGTTTTCGACGCTGACCTATCACGAGACGGCCGCATCCTCCGTCGTCGTGCTGGAAACCGGGGCGCCGCCGCCCGAAAAGGTAGTCGAAAAGGTGGCGGGAGCGACCGGCCTTGCGCCGGACAGGCTGACCTTCGTCTATGCGCCGACCCAGAGCCTGGCCGGAACGGTGCAGATCGTCGCCCGTGTCCTGGAGGTGGCGCTGCACAAGGCCAGGGATCTCGATTTTCCGCTCGAAGACATCGTCGACGGCATCGCCGCCGCGCCCCTGCCCGCCCCGCACCCCGACTTCATCACCGCCATGGGGCGCACCAACGACGCCATCATCTATGGCGGCCTCGCGCAGTTCTACGTCACGGGTCCGGCATCAGCGGCGAGAGAGCTCGCCGAAAAGCTGCCGAGCCGCGCCTCGCGCGACTACGGCCTGCCCTTTGCGGAGATCTTCGCAAAGTTCAAGGGCGATTTCTACGCCATCGATCCCTTGCTCTTCAGCCCCGCCGAGGTCATCGTGACGGCGCTGGAAACGGGCGAGACCTTCCGCAGTGGCGGGCGCGACGCGGAGATGCTCGAAAAGAGCCTCGCCTGAGCGGATCTGCAAAGGAAAGCCCCTGCGTGACACGAAAAATCCTGATCGCCAACAACCAGTCGGGCAACCGCACCACCGCACTGGTCAATGCCTTTCGGCAGCGCGGCTGCACGGTCGTCATGGAGCCGCTTTCCGCGCTCGAATTCGACACCGAGCGCCCGCACGGGCTCTCGTTCGCCGGCTTCGGGGACGCTCGCCCCGACGCCTTGGTCGTGCGCTCGGTCGGCGCCGGCACCTTCGAGGCGGTGACGCGCCGGCTCGGCGTGCTGCATGCGCTTCGCAAGCTCTCCGTGCCGGTGTGGAACTCGGCGCAGGCCATAGAGCGCTGCGTCGACAAGTCCATGACCACTTTCCTCGTCAAGAATGCCGGCCTGCCGACCCCGCCGACCTTTTCCGTCGAAGGGTTCGACGCCGCGCGGTCGGTCGCCGAACGCGAGTTGCGAAGGGGGCCTTTGGTGCTGAAGCCGCTTTTCGGCTCCCAAGGGCGCGGCATCCGGCGCATCGACAGGACCGAGGACCTGCCGCCGCCGGAGGAGATGGACGATACCTATTATCTTCAGCGTTACGTCGAGCGCGCCGGGCCGCCCTTTTGCGATTTCCGCGTTTTCGTCTGCGCCGGGCGTGTTGTGGAGATGATGGTCCGGCGCGGCGACAACTGGATCACCAACATCCAGAGAGGGGCGGTTCCGGGGCTGGTGCCGCAGGATCTGCGCGCACGGCTGAGCGACTATGCCCTTGCCGCCGTCGCGGCCGTGGAGGCCGACTTCGCCGGCGTCGACATCATGCCCGCCGCGGACGGGTCGCTGCAGGTGATCGAGGTCAACAGCATGCCCGCCTGGTCGGGGCTGCAGTCGGTCACCAAGGCCGATATCGCCGGCACGATCGCCGATGAGATGATGCGCTTTCTCGACGAGCGGGAACGCTTTGCCTCCCTTGCCGCGCTGCCGCGCTCCGCCGGCGAGGTGGTGCCGGTGTCTTGAGGCCATGTCGGTGAGCGAGCGGATCCGCGCCGCTTACGAGGCGGCCTGCCTCGCCGAGATCGAGGCGCTGAAGCCGGGGAACGTGCATCGCTTCGCCGACGGCCACCGCATGACGGCGGCGCAGTTCCTGGCGAGTGCCCGCGCTTCCGCGCCGGTCCTTGCCGACAGCAGCCTCTCCGTGGGCCGGCGCACCCTCGCCGCCGTGCGGGCGACGCGCGCGGCGGTCGGCACCAACACCAATCTCGGCATCATCCTCTTGTGCGCGCCGCTGGCGCGTGCGGCGGAGATGGACGACACCGACCTGCGCGCGGCACTCGCCCGCGCGCTTGCCGGGATGGACGTTGCCGATAGCGCCCCCGTCTTCGAGGCGATCGTGCTCGCCTCGCCCGGCGGGCTGGGTTCCTCCCCCTCCCACGACGTGCGGGAGGCGCCGCGCGTGACGGTCGTGGAGGCCATGCGGGCGGCTTCCGGCCGCGACATGATCGCCCGGCAGTATGCGACCGATTTCCGGGATGTGTTCGAAACCGGTGTCGCTGCGCATCGAAAAGCCGAAGGGCGCGGCCTGGACGGCATGTGGCCGACGGTCTTCACCTATCTCGCTTTCCTGGCGCGCTTCCCCGACAGCCACGTGGCGCGCAAGCACGGCGTTCCCGCCGCCGAGGCTTTGGCTCGCGAGGCGGCCGCGGTGCTGTCCGAAACCGAAAGGATGCATGACGAGGCCGCGCGGATCGGAAAACTCATGGATTTCGATCGACGGTTGAAGGCGCAATCGCTCAATCCCGGCACCTCGGCAGACCTGACCGTGGCTACGCTTTTCGTTCGGGGCCTCAGGTCAAACTTGCATAATTAATGCGTTAATGGTTCAATTTGGCTGCGGAACTGTACTCCGTGACTATCTAGCCAACCGGTCCGGACGCTCCGGATGCTGCCAACAAGGATAGTCGTCCACTGGGTGTCTGCCTGGTGCGGCATCCTTGGACATCAAAACCATGTCTTGGAGGAACACTGGTATGGCAAAAATCTCGAAAGTAATGGTTGGCGAATCGCTCGTTGGAGATGGCAACGAGGTGGCGCATATCGATCTACTCATCGGCCCGCGCGGCAGTCCGGTAGAGGCGGCATTCTGCAACGCGCTGACGAACAACAAGGATGGGTTCACCACCCTTCTGGCGGTGATTGCGCCCAACATGCCCTGTAAACCGAACACGGTGCTTTTCAACAAGGTCACCATCAAGGGCCAGAAGCAGGCCGTGCAAATGTTCGGCCCGGCGCAGTTTGCCGTCGCCAAGGCGGTGCAGGACAGCGTCGCCGAGGGGATCATCCCCGAGGAGGAGGCGGATGATCTGTTCATCTGCGTCGGCGTGTTCATCCACTGGGAGGCGGAGGACGACGCCAAGATCCAGGAGTACAACTATCGCGCGACCAAGGAATCGATCGAGCGGGCCGTCAACGGCACGCCGACGGCAGCCGAGGTCACTTCGAAGCGGGATACGGTCAAGCACCCCTTTGGTGCCGCGGCTTAGACACGAAACAACCCCGCACAGGCAAAACCATCTGCGCAGTCGGGTGGTCTGTTGCGCCGGTTGAAGAGGCTCGTAGGCCTTTAGACGCCGCCAAAAAGGGGCGGCTCCTTGCAGATGCCCAAGAGGCGTCCCATGCCGGCGCGTATACAGCGCCGGCTTTAACGCGCGGTATGTCGGGGGTGTCCCAGGCGAACGGCCGCCCTGCCCGCGAGGCGGGGTGGACGGAAATACCGGGTAATTGCTTAGCCTGGGCGTTCCGGGGTGACGGATCGCCGATGCACACAGACCGACATCGATCTTCCGAATAGCACAGCCCTCTTCACACTCCCCTCTGTCCTGCCTGATGTCACCAAATCCGGCATTTCGACTGTTGGAACGGATGGGCCGCCGGCCTCTCTGCCTGCGCCCGTGGGGAGCGCGCCTGGAACCACTCCCTACAATGCGCTCAGCCGTGCAAGCTGCGCCGGCGTCAGCGCGCCGCCGTGCAATGCGGTGGCCATCAGCGCGCCGGCAATGCCGCATTCGGCGAGCCGGCGCAGGTCCTCCTCGTTGCGCACACCGCCGGCGGCGATGACGGCGCGCCCGCCGGCCCGTGCCTTGATTTTCCGCAGCCGCGCGAAATCCGGGCCGGCACCGGAACCCACCTGCGCAAGGGTCATGACGATCACCGTCGATGGCCAAAGCGCTATATCCGACAGGAGTGCCTCCGGCCCGCGAAAACCGTCGGCGAAGAAGTCCAGCGAAAGGATGAGGCCCGGATGATCCCGGAAACGGGCTATGAGCGCTGTATCGTCCTGGGATTCCGACCCGAGCACCGGCCGGAGCCCCGGCCGCGCGAGTGCGGCGGCAAGGCTTGCCTCCTCGGCGAAGCCTGCGTCGAGCCACAGTTCCGGCGCGTCGGGCATTCGTTGCAGGCTCTCCAGGGCCTCCTCATCGGGCGCGCCCTTCTCGATGGCATCGAGGTCGGCGATATAGAAGGCGGGGAACGGGAGCAGCGTGCGCAGACCGCGCGCGACGGAGACAGGTGCCGCGTCTGAGCTCAGCGGTGTGCCGATCGGGCGGTAGCGCGCACGCTCTCCGCCTTCCGCGCGCACCACTTGGCCGCCTTTCAGGTCGAGCACCGGTATGATACGCACGATCTCCTCCGACGGGTCTTCGAATCCGCATCCTTTCGGGAAAGCGTGACACGTGACAGGGCAAAAGAAAATCGTTGCCGGTTTCGACATCGGCGGCGCGCATCTGAAGGTCGCACGTGTGGAAGACGGCCGGGTGACGGCCGCCGCGACGGTTGCCGCGCCCCTGCGGCTGGGGCTCGACACGCTGGCGGCGGCCTTCCGCGAGACCACGCCGATCCATGCCGGAGCGGAACTCGGCGCCTTCACCATGACCGGCGAGCTCTCCGAAGCCTTCCCGTCGCGCACGGCCGGCGTTGCCGCGCTCCTCGACGAGATCGCGAGGCACTTTTCCGCCGACAGCCTGATCTACACGACGCGCTCCGGCCTCGTCGCGATCGATCAGGCGCGGACGGTCCCCGGCGAAGTCGCCTCCGCCAACTGGCATGCGACGGCGAGCCTTGTCGCGCGTCTTGCAGGCGATGCGCTCTTCGTCGACATGGGCTCGACCACCACGGACATCATCGCCGTCAGGGACGGGAAGGTGATGAACGAGGGCGACAGCGATGCAGGAAGGCTCGCCACCGGCGAGCTGGTCTATACGGGGTTCGTCCGCTCCTTCCCCTTCGCGCTGTGCTCCAATGCCCCCGTCAGGGGCCGTTTCACGCCACTGATGAACGAGTATTTCGCCACCATGGCCGACGTTCACCGCGTGCTGGGCGTGCTGCGCGAGATGGATGACCAGCACCGCACCGCCGACAACAAGGAAAAGACGCTGCCTGCCTCGATCACCCGGCTGGCGCGCCTCGTCGGCCGCGATGCGGATGATCTCGGCACTGACGAATGGCGCCATATCGCCGCCTGGTTTTCTGAGCACCAGCTGCGCCTCATCCACGACACGGCCTATCTCGTGAGCGGAAAACTCGCCGACGATGCTCCCGTCGTCGGCGCGGGGATCGGCCGCTGGCAGGTCGAGCGCCTCGCCCGCCGTCTGGAGCGCCCGTTCTTGGACCTCGCCGCACTCATCCCGGCGGAGGAGAATGCGAGGATCGCCGCCAGCGACGCGGCGCCGGCGGCCGCCGTGGCGCTGCTTGCAAGCTGCTAAGGGAAGTTTGGATCGGACCAACCCGCTTGGCCGTCATCCCGGCCGAACAAAGTGAGGGCCGGGATCCATTCCGCGACTTTGCCCCGTTCCGGAATGGATCCCGGACAGTCTCCGCTACCGCTCCGGCTTCCGGGATGACGCGTTGAAGGGATCCAATGAACCTCTTCCCTTCCTGACAATTGCTTCAAGATCGATATCCGTGCCGTAGTGCTCTGTCAGCCGCTTGTAGAAAGCGTGAGCGGGCTCGCGGCTGCTCTCGCTGGCTTCATATGCCTCGAGCGCCCGTTCCACGACATCGCGGACCGAGCGCTTTTCCCGCAACGCGATCCTATGGGCGATATCTCGCGCCTTGGCACTTCGGACGGCAAGTCGGGGTTTGGCCATTCTGGGTGCTCCTGTTTGCCGCAATGTGCGCCAAGCGCCCATAGCCATCAAGATGGCAACAGATGGCTCGATGGCTGAAGGTTCAGTTGGAGCTTTTCCCCGCATCCGAAAAATGCGCGTCAACCCGCGCCATCAGCCAGTCCCAGGCCTCCCGCTCCTCCGGGCCCGCCGTCTTCTCCACGGCGATGGTGAGATACCCGATCTCGGCTTCGATCTTCTCGCGCGGCAGCATATGGAGGCGGCTGACGAGGATCGCCAGTTCGAGCACCGCCGCCTTGGCGCGGTTGAAGCCGGTAAACGGCGCGTGCGTCTCTTCCGCGGCGACACGGCACAGGAAGCGCGGCCTGAGTTCGTGCTCCTGGACCTCCACCACTTCGAGCACCGAATGGGCAAGGGCCGCGGAAAGCCGCGGCACCGGGCAGTTCTCGACCGGGACGACCGGCCAGTCCTTGCGGCCGGTGAGACATCCGGCGAAGATGCGCACGTCGTCGGTATAGCTGGCGACTGCCACCGGGCGCTTCGACAAATTGTCCAGCGTGGCGGAGGGGCGGAAGGGGGCGATCACCCAGCCCTCACCCTCGGCGATGATGCCGAGGGGGGCGATGTGGACCTCGCCCGCCTCGTTGACCGTCGTGATGATCGACTCGCGGATATAGGGCATCACTTGTCCCTTTCCTTCGCACGCAAGGTATGGCCGGCTTCGGCGAGCCGCGTGCGGTCCTCTTCCGGCGCGGGCGCGGCCACGCCCCAGGCGAGCGGCTCGTCCTGCACATAGCGCTTGCCGAGCCGCCAGGCGATCTCGGCCTTCATCAGTTCGGCGCCGAGATAGAAGGCATGCGCGCCGTCGGCCTCGACGCCGAGCTTGGGGAAGAGTTCGAAGGCATCCTGCGCCACGAAATGGCCTTTGCTGGAAAAGATGTGGATTCCGTCCGGCGCCGTCATGATGCGGAAATTGGCGTCGCGCACTTCCTCTGCCAGTGCGGCGATATCTTCAGACGAGGCGGGGAATGGCTTGCGGTCGTGCACCTGCAGGAGGCCAGGGTGGTAGTCGCGCGGCAGCGCACCGTCGTTGCGGGCGGCGAACATGATGCGGCGCGCCAGATCGTGCTCTTCGACCGTCTTCGCCGTGTGCGGGCTCACATGGACCACCAGCACGCTGGAAATGGAAAGCTCCGAGCAGAGCCCGAGAAGCATGGCGGTGACGCCGGCGCTGTCGGCATCCGTCAGTTCCGTCAGGTTTCCCGTGCCCATCAGGAGCTCGGCCTGCGGCCAGCGTCGCCGGGTCTCGGCAAAGCGCTCGAGCGATTGCGTGAAGCCGAAATGGATCGGGTCGAGCACGGGATCGGCGATGAAGCGGATGCCGTCTTTTTCCGCCGCCTCGATGGCACGGTCGAGCGAGGAAAGGTCGCCGGGAACAGCCGAGATCAGGACCGGTGTCACCGGATAATCCCGCGCCAGCGAAAGCGTGTCCTCGGTGAGGCTCAGGAGATAGTCCGCGCCGGCGTCGGCCCCGGTCCGCAGTTCCGCGACATCGGCCGAGTCGACGCTGACCGTCAGCCCCCGCGCCTTCAACTCCCGCACCGCATCGCCCAGATGCGGAAAGGGCGTGTCGGGCAGGCAGCCGAGATCGATGACATCGGCGCCGGCCGCGGCGAGCCCCCCTGCCCGCTCTACGATCGCCTCCACGTCGAGTGCGGCCGCGTCGACGATCTCGGCAAAGATGCGCAGGTCATGGCGCGACAGGTCCGGCGGCCGGCCCTCGCGGCCGAGGAAGGGCGGCAGGTCGGCGATCTCGTCGGGCCCGTGCTGGAAAGGCACGCCGAAATGGGCGGCGAGCCGCTCCGGCTCGCCGCGGAAACGGCCGGGCAGGATGACGCGGCTTGCGCCGTCCGGCAGCGTCACCCGGCGCTTGATGATTTCCTCCGTCATCAGCGCTGCGATCTTGACGCCCGTGTCGATGATCTCCCAGGCGAATTCCGTTTCGCCCAGCTCCGTCAGAAGCCGTTCCAGCCGCGGCCGGGCAAGGCGGCCCGTCAGGAAGATCAGCTTCTCAGCCATGGCGCTCGCGCTCGGCCTGACGGCGCGCGATCGCGGCTTCGAGATCCGCGAGGGATTCGACCACGGTCGTGTACTCGAACGTCTTCAGGCGCTCGGTGTTTTCCAGGTCGATGCGGCGCGGGAAGACCTTCACCATGCCGTGCGGCGCGCGCGTCAGAAGCTCCGGCGCCGTGTCGCAGGCAAAGACGATCGACGGGATGCGGCACTTGCCGGCTTGCGCGAAGACGTTGGTGGCCAGCGTATCGGAGATGCCCCACACGCATTTGGCCACGGTGTTGGAGCTTGCCGGCGCGACGACCACCGAGTGGTAGACGCCGTGATAGAACTCGCCGACGGGTATGGCGCTCGCCGTCTTGTCGTGGAGCACGCGCGTCGTATCGGGGAAGTCGAGTTTCAGCCCGTACATGCGCAAGACCTCGTCGGCCGCCTTGGAGACGAAGACGTCGCAATGTTCGAGCTTGCGGATCATCCGGAAGCTCTCGATGAAGAAATGGCCCGACCCGGTCAGGACCCAGGCCCAGCGCGGTGTGTGGAGCTTCGCCATCCTCTATCCCGCGTTCCTCGCAAGCACGGGCGCGCCGATCCTGACGCCCGGCAGCTTGCCGGCGGCAAAAAGCGCCCGCGCCGTGGCCGCATCTTCGGGGCCGGCAAGGTGAAAATCAATGCCGGCGGGCAGCATGGCGGAGAAACAGGCATCGACGACGCCCCGCCGCACCAGGCTGTCGGGATCGTCTTCGGCGGAAAAATTCGCCGTTTCCTTGACGAGCAGCAGCGCTTCGCCACCGAGCTGGCCGGCAAGCCACGCGGCGAGCGAGTCGGAGGTGATGTCCCATGATTCGGGGATCGCGCGATTGCCGAGCGTCATGGCGGAGGGCAGCCACACGGGAATGTGCCCGGCAGCGGATGTCTCGGCCATCTCGAGGCATGTGCGGGCCGGTACGAAGCGCGCGGAAAGGTCGGCCAGGGCATGGCCGAACTGGTCCATCGCCAGGATCGCCATGGCATGCGCGGCGGCATCGGAGAAGCCGATGGGCTTTTGCGCCTTGCGCACCTGGTCGGCGAAGGGGCCGCCGCCCGGCACGATGGTGACCGCAAGGCGCGCGGCGGCAAGGGCATCGATCCATTCATGCAGGTGCGTGCCGAAAGCCGTGCTGCCGCCAAGCTTGACGACCGCCTGCTTCATCGGCTGGCGCCCTTTCCGCGCCGCCCGGAGGCATCCGCCCCGCCGTGGCGCTCCGCCGCGCCCGGCCGCAGGCCCGGCGCCTCGGCGGGGCGCTTGCGCTCGATTTCGACGCCGACGCTGCCCGGGCCGAGCTCCAGCTTCTCGACCCGCACCGTGACACGCACGACGCGCGGATCCGACAGCACATGGGCGGCCACCTGCTCGGCCAGGCTCTCGCTCAGTTCCACATGGCCGCGCGCGACGATTCCCCGGATGCCGTCCATGATGATGTCGTAGGAAACGACGTGGCGCATGTCCTGCGGGTCGTCGGTGATGCGGCGCACCTCGGCGGTGACGTCGAAGCGCACCTTCTGCTGGCGCCCGTGCTCGAAGCTGTAGGCGCCGATCTCCACCGGCAGCACGAAGTCGCGCACGAAGATCTTGTCGGTGCCGAGCTTTGGGTCCACCGCCTCGGGCGAGTAGCCGCGCGCGGCGAGTAGCCGGTAATCGACGGCAGCGGAGTCGCCGGCCAGGCGCTCCTCGGGAATGAGCGCACGGATGCGCCGGACACAATCGATGTCGATCGTCTTCGTGCGCTGCGAGCCGTCGCAAAGCGCACCCCGGAAGCCGAGGAAATCCGGTTCCAAAGGCAACAGACGTGGGATGTCCGGCGCCTCCAGCGATCCGCCCAGCCCGGCCATGAGGCCATGGGCGCGTGCCGGGTTGATGAAATCGGGAATACGCTCGGGCGGCAGGTGGTCGAGCAGCCTGCCCCTGCCCTTTCCCGCCGTATCGACCATCGCGCCGTGGAAGCCACTTTCGGCAAGCGCGGGCAGGAGGGCGAAATCCGGATCGCGGTCGGCGAAAAGGACGGCGACCAGCTTCACCCTTGGGGCGAGACCTGCGAGCGCCCGCGCGCAGGCTGCCGCTTGGACGTCGGGAAGAAAGCCGATCTTCAGGTAGTCGACGCCGGTCTCGGCGATCTCCGTCGCGGCCTGGCGGATCGCCTCGGGGTCCATCGGCAGGTTGCCGCAGACGGCGCTGACGGGCCGGCGGCCGGCCACATGCGCGACCGTCTCGCGGATCTCGTCCAGGGCGACGGCGCCCAGCGCGCCGTCCTCTGGGTTCTTCAGGTCGATGATGTCGGCACCGCCGGCAAGAGCTGTCTCGGCCTCCTGCCGCCCGGTGACGCTGGCCAGAAACTTGGTCATCGAATGCACCTTAGGCGCCGCGAGGCGCCGGTTCGTGCATCAACGCGGCAACCGGCAATCCGGTTCACGCGTGAAATGAATCTAGGAGGGGTTGCGCAAGCTCTCAAACGCGCTACCATCATGAGCGGGCACCTCATCAACATTCTTTTGCGCGGTTTACGGCCGTGCAGGACTTCAACGAGTCGAACTTGTGAAGAGCGCGGTGCCATACACTCTCCTTGCGTTTCTGTACCTTTTTCTTTTGAGCGTCAACGTCTCGCCCGCCCGTGCACAGGAGGATGCATCGGGGTCGGCAGGCGATGCGCCGATCGAGATCCGGATCGGCTATCTCCGCGCGTATGCGCCGGAGTTGGCGCTGTCGGTTCTGGACATTCCGCCGCGTGACGAGGGGGTTGCGGGGGCGGAGATTGCGGTTGCGGACAACAACACGACGGGCAGCTTTCTCGGCCAGGAATTTGCGTTGGAAGTGCGCGAGATCGCGCCGGGGGCGAATGCGAGGGAGGCCTTTCGCGGGCTGGTGGAGAACGGCAACCGGTTCGTGCTGACGGACGTCTCGGCCGAACAGCTCGTCTCGATCGCCGATCTGGCGGCCGAAGCCGGCGTGATCCTGTTCAATGTCGGGGCGCCGGATGACATTCTGCGCGAGGAGGAATGCCGGGCGAACGTCTTCCACACGGCGCCGACGCGCTCGATGCTGGCCGACGGGCTGGCGCAGTATCTGATGTGGAAGCAGTGGCGGCGCTGGGTGCTGATCCACGGCTCGCACGCGCCGGACCGGCTGTTCGCCGAGGCCCTCAAGCGGGCGGCGGAACGCTTCGGCGGCGAGATCGTGGCCGAGAAGCTCTACGAGGACCGCGGCACGGCGCGGCGCGCCGATTCGGGCGTCACCCAGATCCAGCGCGAGATGCCGGTCTTCACGCAAGGGCTGCCGGAGCACGACGTGGTGCTGGTGGCCGACGAGAGCGAGGTGTTCGGCACCTATCTGCCCTACCGCACCTGGGTGCCGCGGCCGGTGGCCGGCACGGCGGGGCTGGTGCCCTCGGCCTGGCACCCGGCGAGCGAGCAATGGGGCGGCACGCAGATCCAGAACCGGTTCGCGGACAGGATCGGCCGGCGCATGGTGTCGAAGGACATGTCGGCCTGGACGGCGGCGCGCTCGATCGGCGAGGCGGTGACGCGCACGGGCAGCGGCGATCCTGAAGAGGTGGCCGCCTTCATCCGTTCCGACGATTTCGCGGTGGCCGCCTTCCGCGGCCAGAAGCTGACCTACCGCGACTGGAACCAGCAATTGCGCCAGCCGATCTTTCTGGGCGACGGGCGTTCGGTGGTGTCGACCTCGCCGCAGGAGGGTTTCCTGCACCAGGTCTCCGAGCTCGACACGCTGGGCGTCGACCGGCCGGAGACGCGCTGCGTGCTTGACTAGTTTTTCACCGATCGGGAGGAGCCTGCATGCATAGAACCCTGTCCGCGCTCGCCGGCGCCGCGCTGGCGGCGGCGCTCGCCACGCCGGCTTCGGCCACCATGGCCTATGTGTCGAACGAGCGGGGCAACACCGTCAGCGTCATCGACACCGAGACGATGGCGGTGGTCGAGACCATCGAGACCGGCCAGCGCCCGCGCGGCATCACCATCTCCCATGACGGCAGGTTCATCTATCTGTGCGCCAGCGACGACGACACGGTGGAGATCATCGACACGGAGACGCACCGGATCGTCGGCACGCTGCCGTCGGGGCCGGACCCGGAGCTGTTCGTGCTGTCGCCCGACGGCAAGACGCTCTATGTGGCCAACGAGGACGACAATCTGGTGACCGTGATCGACATCGAGAACCGCAGCGTGGTGACCGAGATCCCGGTCGGGGTGGAGCCGGAGGGGATGGGCATCAGCCCCGACGGCAGGACGCTGGTCAACACCTCGGAGACCACCAACATGGCGCATTTCATCGACACGGAGAGCCACGAGATCACCGACAACGTGCTGGTCGATTCGCGCCCGCGCTTCGCCGAGTTCACGCCCGACGGGGCGGAGGTGTGGGTGAGCGCGGAGATCGGCGGCACGGTGTCGGTGATCGACAACGAGAGCCGCGAGATCAAGCACAAGATCACCTTCGAGATCCCGGGTCTGAGGCCGGAATCGATCCAGCCGGTGGGGGTGCGCATCACCAGGGACGGCACCAAGGCCTATGTGGCGCTCGGCCCGGCCAACCGGGTGGCAGTGGTCGACACGAAAACCTACGAGGTGCTCGACTACATCCTGGTCGGCCAGCGCGTGTGGCAGCTCGCCTTCACGCCGGACCAGGCGATGGTCATCAGCACCAACGGCATCTCCAACGACGTGACCTTCATCGACGTGGCGAGCGACGAGCCGGTGCAGTCGGTGACGGTGGGCCAGCAGCCCTGGGGCGTGGTGGTGGCGCCGGAATGATCACACAAGCGGAGGGAGGAAGACCCATGAAGAAGCTGGCGACATTGCTCCTGGCGGCAAGCCTTGCGCTGCTGCCGCAGGGCCTCGCCTGGGCGCAGGACGACGACGATGACGACGACGGCCCGGAGATCACGCTATCGAGCAAGGACGTGCCGGAGCTGGTGCTGGGCGCGCCCGACGACGACTTCGCCGTCAACCGGCAGAACTTCGAGCTGGTGGCCGGCCAGGCCTATCGCTGGCAGATCACGTCGAAGGGGCGGCTGGAATACAAGTTCTTCACCGACCTCTTCCGCAATGTGTGGATGAACCAGATCGTCATCGAGGACCTGGAAGTGCACATGAACGGCGCCCCCGCCTGGCTCGAATTCGACGCCCCAGGCACCATCCAGGTCCAGTTCGTCGCCGCAAGACCAGGCTTCTTCACATGGTCCGTCCCAGACCTTGAAGACAGAGGCATGAAGGGC
>NZ_JAXQNM010000005.1:0-24433 GCF_034427935.1 Chelativorans sp. M5D2P16
CGGTTCTGTCGCAAAGTTTGATGCCGGACGCGCAACGGCGGATCACGTCTGCTGGTTACGCTGCGAGGATTTCGAACTGCTCGGCCAGGAATGGATTCGGATCGCAGGCGTAACGCGCCTGTCGTTTGCGCATCATGGCGACCATTTCGATCCCGTCGAGAGTGGCATTGGCGCTGGCGAAGGACTTGAAGCCGAGCATTGGCCGGACACGACGCTTGATACGCCGATGATCCTGCTCAATGCGATTGTTGAGATATTGGCTTTGGCGGATGAGGATCGGCTTCAACCAACGCCGGGACCGGTCCTGCAGGTGGTTGGTCGTATCGCAGGATACGACCGCCGCGCGTTTGGTTCGGCTGCCGTCGATGACAACGCGATCGGGTCGATCATGTCGTTCCAACGCTTTTCTGAAGAAGCGCTTGGCCGACGGCAGGTCCCGCTGTGGGCTGAAATAGAATTCGACCGTGCCGCCGACGCTGTCGATGGTGCGGTAGAGATTACCTCCATCGCCCGCGCACATTAATATAGGTTTCATCGACATGCCACTTGCCGGTGACGGTACGCTTGCGTCGGTTGAAGCGCTCAAGCAGCAAAGGGGAGAAGTGCACAACCCAGCGATGCACGGTCGAATAGTCGACGTTCAAGCCACGCTCGGTCATCATCTCTTCAAGGTCACGTAAGCTGAGATTGTACGCCAGATACCAGCGTACGCACAACAAGATCACTGATTGGTCGAAATGGCGACCTTTGAACATGATGAGTTCCTCAAACTGAAGAGCGTTTCATGCCTCCGTTTGCTTACCGAAAAGTTTGCGACAGAACCGATTAAAGGCATCGCCTATGTGATGTTCTGCTCAGATAAGAACAGCGTAAAGTCACTGGCCGACACTGCGTTGGCCTAACGGCCTAGACCGTCAGGTCGAGTGGTCAAAGTAGGCCGATCGGGTCATATCCCCGGTTGGGATCGGACTTGACCGATTCCGCTACAATTGTCGGATGGTGGCATGAACAAGAGCGGAAGTCTTACTTCGCAAATCCGGATAACCCTCGTCGCGCTTGCGGCGGTGGCTGCAGCAGGTGCGTTCGGGATATCGATCATCGCGTCGAGTCGCGTCGACCAGAACGCAGTTCTGAAGCAGCAGGAGCTTGTGCGGCACGCTTTCGAGGAGCAGGTTGAGGCTTTGCCGCGGGAGCAGCAAAGCATCACCGTCTGGGATGATCACGTCATTCACGCCCGCAATGCGGATCACACTTGGCTGGCGGAAAATGTGGGCGAGTGGATGTACGACTATTTCGGACATGACCGGGCTTATGTTCTGGACGACCGGGGGAACCTCGTCCACGCCATGCGCGACGGCAAGACCGTCCAGCCGCCATCCTTCAGCGGTGAGGAGAAAGTGATTATCGAAGTTGCCTCCGATCTCCGGCGCCGGCTGGTTGCCCGGCAAGGCGCGGGCGACGAGGCGGAACCCCTTTCCGACATCGTGGAAACGAGAATCATCGACCTTGACGGCAAGCCCGCTATCCTAAGCGTACAGCCGATTCTTCCGTTCACCGAGCGCGTTTCCGTCGC
The DNA here is from genome assembly GCF_034427935.1 of Chelativorans sp. M5D2P16. NCBI lineage: Bacteria > Pseudomonadati > Pseudomonadota > Alphaproteobacteria > Hyphomicrobiales > Phyllobacteriaceae > Chelativorans > Chelativorans sp. M5D2P16. Next base: position 1,574 of record NZ_JAXQNM010000005.1, read on the forward strand.
GCCCGGCAGCGAGTATCTCTACGGTTCCATGAAGGTGTTGAATGAGGCGCTTGCGAAGACAATTGGCTCACATATCCTGATTGGGGATATGCGCTATTCCGAGCAACTCCCGACGGATTACCGGGAAGCGGGCGTTCCCATCGCGACCTCATCTGGAGAGACGCTCGGCTATCTCGTCTGGAAGGCGGATCGACCCGGCATCGCCCTGCTCAAGCAGGTGCTGCCGGCCGGCGTAGCCGCTCTTCTGGTGCTTGGCGGTATCGCCCTGTTTCTTGGTCGCAGGCTGCGCCGCGCTTCGCTCGATCTCCATGCCAGCGAGCGCCGTGCCCGCCATCTGGCCTCCCATGACGTGCTTACGCGACTGCCCAACCGCGCATTCTTCGAGGAAACGCTCGACGGCGTCCTGAGTGATGTGCGGGCCGGCAACGGTGAAGCGGTCTTGCTTTTCCTCGATCTCGACCGCTTTAAAACGGTGAACGATACGCTCGGCCATAGGGCGGGCGACGCTCTCGTGCGCCAGACGGCTATGCGGCTGAGTGCCCTGGCAGGCCAGAACGGCACCGTCGCCCGCATCGGGGGAGACGAGTTCGGCATTCTGCTTCCGGTGCGGAGCGGAGCGCGCGAGGCGGCGGTCGCGTTGTCCGAGAAACTGCTTGAATCGCTTGCCGCGCCTTTCGAGATAGAAGACGAACTCGTTCATGTGGGCGTCAGCATTGGAATCGCCGCTGCGCCGGCAGCCGCGAGCGAGCGCCAGGAACTCCTGCGCAAGGCCGATATCGCGCTTTACGACGCAAAGAAGCGCGGACGCGGCTGTTATCAGGTCTTCTCCGAAACCATGGGCGCCATCCTGAAGCAGCGCCGGCGTGTCGAGGCCGATCTGCGTACCGCGTTGACAGAGGGGGGAGAGCTTCAGCTTGCTTACCAGCCACTCTACTCCGACGCCGGGAATATCATCGGGGCCGAGGCACTTCTGCGCTGGAACCATCCGGTTCATAGCGCCATGTCGCCGGTGGTCGTGATCTCGGTGGCCGAGGAAGCCGGTCTGATCATGCAACTGGGCGACTGGATCCTCAGAGAAGCCTGCAGAATGCTCGCGAGAACCGACCTCCCGTTAATGTCGGTGAATGTTTCCGCCGTGCAGCTTCGCGACGAGCATTTCGCCGAGCGGTGCCTCGCCATCATCCGCCAAGAGAACGCCGCGCCACGGCGCATCCAGCTCGAAGTCACGGAAACGGTGTTGATCGAAAATCCGGATCTCGCGATCAAGACTTTCGAGGTGCTGCGCAAGGCCGGCGTCTCGATCGCGATCGACGACTTCGGTACCGGCTACTCTTCGATGAGCTATTTGCGAAACTATCCGGTGGACCGTCTGAAGATCGACCGTTCCTTCGTGCAGGCGCTGTCGGAAAACGATCAGGGCCGTGCAATCGTCGGTGCTATGCTCGATATGGCCCATGCATTGGAACTGCAGGTGATAGCAGAGGGCGTGGAGACCGCCGATCAGTGCGAGCTTCTGCGCTCGCTCGGCTGCCGCGAAATGCAGGGATACCTCTTCTCGCGCCCCCTCAATGGCGAGCAATTCCTGAATGATCTGCGGCAGGGTTTGAAAGTATCCGCCTGACAGCAAGCGGGAACGCGGCTTTAAGAATGGGAGTGGCACGTTGCCTCTCCCTGATGTTTCCGCGCCGGTTGCGGATGTCGGGCGCCTTTGGAGGTGGCTGCGACTGACGAACCGCACCCATGCGGACGCATTCGTTGCCTGGGAAAAGTAACCACTTGGTAAGATTAGGAAACCGCCGAGTTGCGCCGGCGGAACCTTTGTTGTTTACATTGGGTTAGTCCAGAAGGAGGAGGAGCCCGCCCGAAATGATGACGATTCCTTATCTTGCTGGAACCCGGGAGATCTTCTTCTGGAGCGCGATATGAAGACCGAACCGGGGCCTTCGACTGCGCTTGTTGCTGATGATGATGAATTTTTCCGAATTGCGTTGCGGACGATCCTGAAGAGCGAACTGGGGTTCGCGGACGTGATCGAGACGGGATCGCTCGAGGAGGCGGTCGAACAGCTTGCCGTACACGACGAAATTGCCCTGGCACTCTTCGACTTGGCGATGCCGGGCATGAAGGATGCTGGTAGCCTGGAGGCGGTCCGTGATTTTCGCCGCGATATGCGCATCGCCGTCGTTTCCGCGTCGACCAGGAAATCCGACATGCTGACGGCGCTGTCCGCGGGGGTCCATGGTTACGTGCCCAAGGGGCTGGGCGCCGCGGAACTGGCCGCGGCCCTCGGGCGCGTCTTGGACGGAGCCATCTATGTCCCTCCCGAGATCGCTGCTCGCGACAAGGGCGATGAGCCGAGGGAAGAACCGGAGCCGTCGAAGGGACCGGAAAGCCGCGTCATCGACAGCCTGACGCCCCGCCAGCGGGATGTGTTGGTCCTTCTCGTCGACGGCCTTTCGAACAAGGAGATCGCGCGCAAGCTGCAGCTTGGCGAGGGAACGGTGAAAATCCACTTGGCCGCGCTGCTTCGCAGCCTCGGTGTCAGGAACCGTCAAGCGGCCGCCGCCACCGGGGCCAGGCTTCTTTCGAACCGGCAAGGGGAGACCCGCTAGCCGCCTGCCCACGGTGTGCCAATAGGCCATCTGGCCGAATAGGCGATACCGGGAAAGAGGTGCAGATATTGAGATACATAATAACAGCGGGCGAACGATGCAGTCAGTCACCACCTGCCGGAGAAGCGCGGCATACCTGAGGTTGGAAGCGGAACAGTCCCGGCACTGCGTCGCCTCAAAGCCGCAGCTGCGATCTCTTGATCTCACCCGTCGCGGCAAAGGTGGGACTCGACGTCGCTTCGCTTGGGAGGCGTTTCCTTGCCCGCAGCATGATACGGCTTATGGAACGTCACGGAATGGGCGATCCGGCGCTTCTGCTCGAGCGCCTCGAATTCGACCCGACGCTGACTGGTGAGATCGTATCGGAGATGACCGTCGGCGAGACATACTTCTTTCGCGATCCCGGACAGTTCGATCTCATCCGCGATGAGGTGCTGCCGGAATTGCAGCGAGCGCGACCGGCAGGCTTGCCTTTGAAGATATGGAGCGCAGGATGCTCGACGGGCGAGGAAGCTTATTCGCTCGCAGTACTCGCCGAGGAGATGGGCCTTGGCGACAAGGTGCAGATTACCGGAACCGACGTGTCCGGCAGTGCCCTGCAGAAAGCTGCGGCTGCGCGTTATGGCCGACGCTCGCTGAGGGGTGGGGCGTCGAACCGCATGAGCCCCTACCTGGTCCCATGTGGAGAACAACTGCGTGTAAGTGAACACTTGAGAAGCCGGATACGGTTCGACAACTTTTGTCTAGGCAGGGACGAACTCCCTTCTCCGGCCCAAGGTCTCGCCGATCTCGACCTGATTGTGTGCCGCAACGTACTCATCTATCTGACGCCGGACATGGTGGAGCGTATCGCGCGCCAGTTCTATCAATGCCTCGGAACGGGGGGCTGTCTCCTGCTTGGCCCCTCCGATCCGCCGCTTTGGGAGTACGCTCCATTCACCACGTTCACCGCACGTGCGGGCGTTCTCTACCGGCGCAACCCGGTAACGCCGGAGCCCGGCACACTAGGTCGTAGTAAAACGCCCGTCCGTTTGGAGCCGTCAGTTCCCGCCCTCTACGCTGGCTGTTCGGCATTGGAACGCATTCGCGAAATGGAGCCTGTCGGCAGCCGGCTGAAAGAAGCAAGCCTGACGCCCGGCGAAGGCCCGATCGTGCGACGCATTCTGTCGACTCTGCACGGGGGAGCAACGGACGTGGCCGCAGAGCTCGCCGCCGAAGCGACCGGAAAACACCCCCTTTCAGCTAGGCTGCATCATCTCCACGGCCTCGTTCTGATGGCGTTGGGGCAGTATGAGAACGCAGCCGCCGCACTCCGGCAGATTTTATATCTGAACAGGAGCCTCCCCGTCGCACATTTCCTTCTCGGAAAGTGCTGCCTGCCCAATGATCACAAGGTTGCCCTTCGCGCCTTCGAGACGGCTCACGCGCTCTGTGCGGGCCGTCCGCCCGACGAGCGTGTGGAACTAATGGAAGGCTTCAGCGCCGGTCAGTTCGCCGCCCATATCGGCCGCGAAATTGCCGATTTGAAGCGCTCGCTACAGGATGGGGCTGATGCCGGTTGAGAAAAAAAAGGGGCGCGCGGTCGATTGGGCCGTTGTCCGCCAGAGGCTGGAGACGAGCATGGATGCGGTCACCAGTCTCCAGGATCCCGCCGACGAAGCGCGACGACGCAAGATCGAGGCACGGGCCAAAGCCCTCGAACGCTCGCGCACCCAGGGCCGGAGCGATCTCCCGGCGGTGGGATCGGTCCATTTCGATTTGGGCGGCAAGCGGTTCGCTATGGAGGCGCGTTACGTCCACGAACTGGTTCCGATGCGGTGGACCACGCACCTTCCGCGTGCGCCGCGCTTCGTAATCGGTCTTTACGATTTACGTGGGCAGGTGCTTCCCGTCTTCGATCTGCAGGTGCTTCTCGCCCCGACAACAGGTCCGTCGCTCGCCGCGAACTGGGGCATCGTCTGCGGCCAGCATCGGCCAGAGTTTCTGATTGCAACTTCGGGCATGGCGACAATCGCGCCCGACGTCCCGCAGCCGGTCGCTCCGGCGGAAACAGACGCGACCGCGGGGTGGATACGCGGGATAGCCGGTGACGGAACGATCATCGTGGACGGTGCAGCGCTGGTTACGGACCGGCAATTGTTTCTCGAAGATCAGAGAAACACGTCCCAGGGCGGGGGAAAGGAAAAGGGATAATGAGCATTCTGCGAAGGCGGAGTCTCTATGGCACACTCGGCGTGCCGATGGTTTTCTTCGTCGCAGTCTGGACGGTTTTCATAAGCTTCGGGCTGGTGACCGTCGAGAGGGTCCGCTCCGATATCGTGGTGACGTCCTATCTGGGCAGGGAGCATGTCTTCTACCGGCTGCTCTACTTGGCGTCCCGTTTGCCGGATTCAGACGGCGACGAGACCGTCGCCTCCGACATGCGTGAAGCCATGAACCGCAACGAGCGGATGCTGTCCACGCTGATCAATGGGAGCACCGAGCCTCGACTGCCGCCGGTGACGGATCCGCATGTATTGGCGGAACTCGAGGAAAGTCGCCAGTATTGGCTGACCACCGTGAGACCGGCCCTTGAAACCGCCATCGTGAATGCTCCTCTGACCGGCGGAGAGATGGACAGCCTGGAGCGCCTTGTGGGGGCGTATGTGACGCGGCTGGATCGGCAGATCCGCTTCATGGAGCAGACCGCCGGCGCGCGGTTGTGGCAGGCCCGTCTCCTGCTCGTCGCCTCCTCCGCCGTCGTGGTGCTCGGCTTTTTCACGATGCTGCTCCTGATCCACCACTTTGCACAACGCGCAAAAATGTTGCTGGAGACGGCGCAGGAGATCAGTGCCGGGAACATGGACAGGAGAGCGCCCGAGAAAGGTGCGGATGAGCTGTCGCAACTCGGGGCGTCGTTCAACAGCATGACGGCCAAGCTCCTGGCCATGATCGATAGCGAGCGGAACGACCGGACGAGGCTCGAAGGGCTTGTCGCAACGATCGCCGACACGGCCGAGAAGCTCTCTTCTTCCGCAACCGAGATTCTCGCCGGCGCGTCACAACAGGTCGAGGGAATGCGCGAGCAGTCGACAGCAGTCACCCAGACGACCACGAGCGTCGACGAGGTGCTGCAGACCGCGGAACAGGCAACAAAGCGGGCCGAAGCGGTCGCCGCCTCGTCGGAGGCGGCGGTGAATGTCAGCAGCGCCGGGCGTGAGGCCGTCGATGAATCCGTGGCCGTCATGAATGCAGTCAGCGAGCGGACCGAAGCAATCGCCGGCGATATCCTTGCGCTCGCCGAAAGCAACCAGGAGATCGGCGAGATTATAACGGCGGTGACCGAAATCGCTGATCAGACCAACCTGCTTGCCCTCAACGCGGCAATCGAAGCCTCCCGCGCGGGCGAGCACGGGCACGGCTTCAGCGTTGTCGCAACGGAGATCAAGGCACTGGCCGGTCAGTCCAAGGCCGCTACGGACAAGGTCCGCCGAATTCTCCTGGATATCCAGAAGAGCACCAACGCAGCTGTCATCGGGATGGAAGAGGGGGCGAAAAGCGTCAGCCGAGCCTTGGAAAAGGTGAACGCGGCCGGCGAGACCATCCGGCAGCTCGAGAGCATCATTGCCGATGCTGCGAGATCCGCCGCCCAGATTGCTGCTTCCGCCGGCCAGCAGAGGACGGGCATGAAGCAGATTCACGAGGCGATGCACCACATCCAACAGACGAGCGCGCAGAACCTCGCTGCGGTCCGTCAGGCGGAGCAGGCGGCCAGGGACCTCAACCAGCTCGGAGCCCGCCTGAAGACGATGCTGGACGGACGCGGGGAATGAACATGGCGAAAGGCCAGATCGATCGGCAACTGCTGGAGTTGTTCACCCGGGAGATGCAGGAGCGAGCGCGCGAGTTCGAGCATCTGCTGCTCTCCCTCGAGGGGCTTCAGGAGGCGCAGGTACGGCGAAGCGTGACGGAAAGGCTCCTGCGCATTGCACACAGCCTGAAAGGCGCCGCCGGTCTGGTGGAGGTGCGTCCGGTCGAGCTCATCTGTCACAAGATGGAAGATATGCTCACGCTCCACATGGGCAGTGAGCGTGCTGTGCAAAAGGAGGACTTGGACGCCCTCCTGGCTGCGGTGGACGCCATCAGCGAAACCGCTATGAGATTGGATGGAGGTGCCGGCATTGACGCTGCACCAATCGAGTCTGCGCTCAGAAAGGTCGACGCCAGGCTGAAGGAGAGGCCGCGGGACGACGTTGGTGAAGATAAGGTCGAACAGGGCCCAACCGATGAAGATGAAGATGAGGATAAGACGGGCCAAACCGGACCTGCATATGCGCCGCGCATCCGTTCAACCGATCTTGATGGATCCATGCGCATCTCCGGAGAGCGGCTGGACACTCTGCTCTACAGAAGCGGAGAACTTGTCGCAGCGAAATCGCGTCTTGCCTCGAAAGCTGCAGGAGTCGCTTCACTGCGGGAGCGATTGCGGCGTCTCCGCTCCTCCCGACAAGCCCGCATGGACACACCCGTATCGCTCGAGCACGATCTGCGCGAGCTTGCTTCCGGACTTGCCGAGGACGCGCGGCTGATCGGCAGCCTGGTGGATGCACTCGATCACGAGATCCGACGCGCCCGCATGCAACGCCTGTCGGAAGCTTGCCAGGGGCTGCCGCGACTGGTTCGGGACCTCGGCGTCGCATCCGGGAAAATGGCTGAACTGCACCTCATGGGCGGCGAAATCGAAATTGACAGGTCGCTCGCCGCCGGGCTTCAGGACTGCCTGCGTCATCTCGTCCGCAATGCAATGGGCCACGGGATAGAAACACCGGAAGCGCGCCGCGCTGCCGGCAAGCCCGAGAAGGGCCGGATCAGCATCTCCGCCGCCCTCTTCGGCGACCGCTTTCAGGTGCATGTCGAGGATGACGGGCGCGGATTCGATGTGACATCGGTCATGGCGGCCGCCCGCAAACTGGGCTTTCCAGAACCGGTAGACGAGCGGCAAAGATTGCGCCAGGCGCTTGAGCCCGGTGTGTCGACCTCGGCCGAGCTGACAAAGCTGTCGGGCCGCGGCGTGGGTCTCGACATCGTGCGCGACACGGTGGAGGCGTTGCGGGGAAGCGTGGAAGTCTCGAACGCGTCCAGTGGCGGAGCGGCCTTTACCTTGACCCTGCCACTGACGCTGGCCACGGTACGGGCACTGGAGGTCTCCGTAGGCGGGCAGATCTTCGCCTTCGATACCGCGTCGATCCGCCGGGTGGGCAGGGTGCGCACCAGCGAGCTTCCGGCGGCGGGGCAGCGGGGCGTTCTTGCCGCTGAGAGCGGCGAAGTCCGGATTCTCGATCTGGCCACATGGCTGCAACTTCCCGGAACGGGGGCAACCGAAGTGCCGGATCATTGCCAGGTGGTCTTTGTCGGACCGTCCGGCGGAGAGATGGCGATCATCGTCGACCGGATCCTCGGAGAGGAGGAACTTCTGGTGCGCCCATTGGGGCCTCGACTCGCCAATCTGCGCCACTACAGCGGAGCCACAATTCTCGCCGATGGCCGCATCGCCCTTCTTCTCAACCCCCCCGGCTTGCTCGAGGCGGTCGCCTCCGAGGAACGTTTCGGGACCGACGCTTATGTTTCCCATCCGCCGCCGGTGCGCAAAATCCTGGTGGTCGACGACTCTCCTTCGGTGCGCATGCTCGAAAAACTCATTCTCGAAGCGGCCGGCTATACGGTCATCCTGGCGGAGGACGGATCGGAGGCATGGAAGTACTTGCAGGAACAGGGCGCCGATGTCGTCGTGGCTGACGTCGACATGCCGGGAATGGATGGACTTGCCCTTACCGGTGTCATCAGGAGATCGCGGAAGTTCGCCAGGCTGCCGGTCGTCCTCGTCACCGGGCGGGACACGGCGGAGGAGAAGGCACAAGGACTGCAGGTGGGAGCCGATGCTTATATCGCCAAGAGCGGCTTTGACCAGCAAAGTTTCCTTGAAACGGTTCGCCAGATGATTTGAGGTCCCATGCTTCGCCTCTTCCTCGTGGCAAAGAGCACCGATCTGCAATCGCTTGTCAGGCGGACGGGCGGGTTTGGCGGTGAGGTGGAACTGATCGGAGTGGCCGAAAGCCAGCAGGAAGCAATCGACGGGGCGAAGCGGTTCAAGCCGGACATCGTCATTGTCGAACCGAAGCTAGGCGACAGGGGAGGTGCGGACGTGGTGAAGGAGATCATGATCGAGACTCCCTTGCCGATTGTCATGGTCTTTCCCGTTTCCGATCCCGACTTGGCGCGCCTCGCGGTCGAAGCGCTGGCTTCGGGAGCGCTCGCGATCATTCCCGCGCCCTTGGAGATCGAAGGGAAAATAGACGGCTTGTCGGTGCGGAAGTTCCTGTCCAGCCTCGCAGCCATGTCCCAGGTGAAGGTGGTGAGACGCTGGCGCACCCCCAGCGGCCCGGTCGCCGCGCGAAAGACAGGTAGCAGATCTATCCGGATCATAGCGGTCGTGGCGTCGACCGGCGGGCTTGCGGCCATCAAGACGATCCTGAAGAGATTACCGCCCGATTTCCCCGTGCCAATCCTGGCGGTCCAGCACATCGCAGTCGGGCATATCGATGCGATCGCCGCTTCGCTCGACATGGGGTCGGCGCTCAAGGTGAAGGTCGCGGCAGATGGCGATCCCCTTGTACCGGCGACGGTCTATTTCGCACCGGATGGCCATCAGATGGGCCTGAGCAGCAAGAAGCGAATCCACGTTCTGGACGATCTTCCGGTCGATGGATTCCTGCCTTCGGGAAGCTATCTCTTCTCGTCGATGGCTGATGCATTCGGCAGCGAATGCCTGGCCGTCGTGCTGACCGGGATGGGCAGGGACGGAACAGAGGGGCTGAGAACGATCCGCGCGGCCGGAGGTGTGGCGATGGCGCAGGATGCGGCGAGCTCGGCCGTCTTCGGAATGCCCAAGGCAGCCATCGATTCAGGCCTGGTCGATCTGGTCGTGTCCCTGGACGAGATGCCCGGGGAGATCGCCCGGCTGGCAGGTGTTACAGTCTGCTGACATCCGGCGAGCTACTGAATGCCGGCGATCTGGATCGCCGCGGGCGTGATGATCACCGCAAAGAGCACCGGCAGGAAGAAAATGATCATCGGTACCGTCAGCTTGGGCGGCAGGGCGGCGGCACGTTTCTCAGCTTCGCTCATGCGCATGTCGCGATTTTCCTGGGCCATGACGCGCAAGGCCTGCCCCAAGGGAGTACCGTATTTCTCCGCCTGGATGAGGCTGGTCACCACAGCGCGCACACCCTCCACCCCCGTCCGCTTTCCGAGATTCTTGTAAGCCTGGCGGCGATCCTGCAGGTAGGACAGTTCCGCCGTCGTCAGCGCCACCTCCTCCGCCACTTCCGCGGATTGGGTGCCGATCTCCTCGGCGACCTTGCGGAACGCGCTTTCGATGCTCATTCCCGATTCCACGGTGATGAGCAGCAGGTCGAGCGCTTCCGGCCATGCACGGCGGATGGCCTTCTGCCGCTTGGTGATCCTGTTCCTGACATAGATGGCGGGAACGAAATATCCGAGTGCCCCGGTGGCGGCCGCAATGCCGAAACCCGCATAGAGCGGCACCGCCGGCTTCAGCAGAAAGAGGAAATACAGCGTGGCGATCCCGAATATCACGACCGGCGCGATGAGCCGTATGGCAAGGAACGCGATTACCGGCGCGCTGCCGCGATAGCCGGCCATTCGCAGCCGGTCTGCGATCTCGCCGTCTTCGGCCTGCTTGGCGAGGTTGAAGCCCGCGACGATCGTCTTGAACAGCTTGCGTGGTTCGCTGCGCAACGACATGGGCTTGCGTTCTGCCGTGAGCCGCGCGCGCTCGCGTTTGCGCAGGAGCTTGCGCTCGTTTTCCACTTTCTCCATGCGCCGGGCGAGGCCGTTGCGGAACAGATACGGCCAGGAGACGACGAGGACCGCCGAAAACGCGGCGATGGCCGCCATGATCGCCGAAAGTTGCTCGGGATCGGGAATGCTGGAAACGAAGCTCATCGCGCTGCCTCAGAAATCGAAGTTGATCATCTTGCGCATGACGAGGATGCCCATGCCCATCCACAGCGCACAGCCGACAAGCACGATCTTGCCTGTCAGGGTGGTGAACAAGAGCGACATGTAGTCGGGGCTCGTCGCATACACGGCAGCGGATACAAGGAAGGGCAGGGCGCCGATGATGCCGGCGGAGGATTTTGCCTCCGAGCTCATCGCCTTGATCTTTGCGCTCATCTTCTTGCGTTCCCGCAACACCCTGGAGAGGTTGCCGAGCGCCTCCGAAAGGCTGCCGCCGGTGCGACTCTGCAGCGCAATGACGATCGCGAAAAAGTTGGCTTCCGGCAGAGGAACGCGTTCCCACAACCTCTGCACCGCCTCGTCGAGCGGAATCCCGAGCGTCTGGTCCTGGACGATCGACACGAACTCGCTTCTGATGGGTTCCGGCGTTTCGGCGGCGATCACCCGCAGGCAGTCCGGCATGGGCAGGCCGGACTTCAAGCCGCGCACGATGACGTCGACTGCATTTGGAAATTCGGCGGTGAAGTTCTTGAGACGCCGCTTGCGCCGTGTGCCGACGTAGACGTGCGGCAGAAGCAATCCGCCCGCCACGGCGAAGCCGATGGCGACGAGCATCCCGGCCCCAAGAACGACCGAGAGCAGAAAGCATCCCGCGCCCGAAGCGGCGCAGGCGGTGTAGTAGGTCTTCTTCGACCAGCCGAGACCCGCCTGCCTCATCCTGCCCGCAAGTGTCGGCTTGCCGGCCTTCCTGCTCTTCGCCTTCTGCTTCTCCTCGAGTTCCCGCAGCGTCTTTTCCACGGATTTGCGACGATCCCGCTCCTCGTCCACCGGCGAGGAGACATCCTCTCCCGCGCCGAGGGCGGCAAGGCTATGGAAGCGGCGCTTGAAGGGGCTGGCTTGCGCGAGGCGCGGGTAGAACATCGCCGCGGCCAGTCCTCCGACGCTCAGCGTTGCAAAGGCGAACACCACCATCGGGAAGAGGGTGGGCCCAAGCAGGGTGCTCAACTCCGTCATTATGCGATTCCCTCTAGGCTGCAGCCTTCGCTTCCGCGGCGTCCAGCGCCGCCGCAAGGCGCGCCTCCTCACCATAGTAGCGGGCGCGATCCCAGAACGCCGGACGGCCGATCCCGGTGGAGCGATGCCGGCCCAGCAATTTTCCGTCGGCGTCTTCCCCGAGGATGTCGTAGACGAAAAGGTCCTGGGTGGTGACGACGTCGCCTTCCATACCCAGCACTTCGGTGATGTGGGTGATGCGGCGCGAGCCGTCGCGCAGGCGCGCTGCCTGCACGATCACGTCCACCGAGGAAACGATCATCTCGCGGATGGTCTTGGAGGGTAGCGCGAAGCCGCCCATCGTGATCATGGATTCCAGACGTGAGATTGCTTCGCGCGGCGAGTTCGCATGCAGCGTCCCCATCGAGCCGTCGTGGCCCGTGTTCATGGCCTGCAGGAGGTCGAAGGCCTCCGGCCCGCGCACCTCGCCGACGATGATGCGCTCGGGACGCATGCGCAGGCAGTTCTTCACCAGGTTGCGCATGGTGATTTCGCCCAGCCCCTCGATATTGGGCGGGCGGGTTTCCAGACGCACCACATGCGGCTGCTGGAGCTGCAGCTCGGCCGCATCCTCGCAGGTGATGATGCGTTCGCCATGGTCGATATAGCCGGTGAGGCAGTTGAGCAGCGTCGTCTTGCCCGAGCCCGTACCGCCGGAGATGACCACGTTACAGCGTACGCGGCCGATGATCCTCAGGATTTCCGCACCCTCCGGCGTGATCGAGCCGAATTTTACCAGCTGGTCGAGGGTGAGCTTGTCCTTTTTGAACTTGCGAATAGTGAGGCTGGGTCCGTCGATCGCCAGCGGCGGCGCAATGACGTTGACGCGCGAGCCGTCCGCCAGGCGCGCGTCGCAGATGGGGCTCGACTCGTCCACGCGCCGGCCGACCTGGCTGACGATCCTCTGGCAGATGTTCAGGAGTTGCTCGTTGTCGCGGAAGCGGATTCCGGTCTTCTCAACATGGCCACCCACTTCGATGAAGATCTGGTCCGCGCCGTTGACCATGATGTCGGCGATGTCGTCGCGCTTCAGCAGCGGCTCCAGGGGGCCGTAACCGAGAATATCATCGCATATGTCGTTGAGCAGTCCGTCCTGTTCCGATTGGGAAAGGCCGGCCTTCTTTGCGGCAACGATGTCGTTGACGATCGCACCGATTTCCTTGCGCGCCTGAACCTCCTCCATCGTCGAAAGGGCGGCGACGTCGATGGCGGCAATGAGCGCGCCGAAAACCTCTTTCTTCAGGTCGTAATAGTGGTTCGGCTTGTCGGCCAAGATGCGCGCTGGCGCTGGCGCGGCGTTTTCTTGCGGTCGAGGCGCGGGCTCAGGCGCAGGCGGGGGTGCCTTGCTTTCACTGGACTGCAGCTGTGCGGCGGATTTTCTGCCAATCATTGCTCTTACCCTGAACGTTTCCGCGGCTGGCGCTAAAAAAATGGGGGGCTCTCACCCCCCAACTTTCGTTGTCCTGAAAAGCTGGAGGCCCTTACAGTGTGGGGTTCAGGCTGTTGGCAATGGACTGGAACGTGTTGCTTACGTCCGTGCCGACGAAGCCAACGGCGGTGATGATGACGACGGCGATCAGGCCGGCGATCAGGCCATATTCGATGGCGGTGGCGCCGGACTCGTTCTTGGCGAAGCGGGTGACGAGGTTTTTCATGGTTCGATCCTTTACTGGATTGCGGGGTTGCGCCGACACCATCAAGGATCGGCGTCACAGGCGGGCCGTCATTTGCTTTTGAACCCACGCTCTGTGTAAGCGGTGATATAGCCGCGTTAACCTTCGCGCTCCATTCAGCCTGATGGCCGACCCTTTCCGCGCTATCCTCGGCCACATGGCCTAATTCGCTTGCCCGGCTCGGGGCAGGGAACCCCGCCCCCCTGCGTCCGTTCTGACAAGAGCCTGAAGGAGGACTCCGGCCATGAGCGCTGATTTCCGGATATCACTCGCCCTTGCCGCATCGGTGATTGTTCTGCCTGCTTCGGCCTGGGGCGAGCCGGTTCTGCGGTCGGCACAGGAGGATGTCTATTTAGAGGACGGTTTGGTGAGACTCACCATCGACCGTGCGGAGCTGCTGGCTCTCGAACGGCCGGCCGGCACCGTTATTCTGGGCAGCACAGCGATCGCCAACGCCACCTTGAGCGATGACCGCACACTTATCCTGACGGGGCGGACAACCGGCTCCACAAACCTGATCGTGCTCGATGCGGATGGCGCAGAGATCATCAACACCGTGCTGTGGGTGGTCGAGCGGCCGGAACTCGTCACGGTCCACCAAGGTGAACAGCGCCAAACATTCACGTGCGTGCGCAGGTGCGATCCGGTTCTTTCCGTCGGCGACGACGCGGAATTCTTCAGTACCACCGCGTCTCAGATGGGCGTCCGGCAGGGTCTCACGGGCGGCGGCGCGGCCGGGCAGTAGGAATGTCAGCCCGCGGGAATGCGCCTTGAGACGCTAAGGGCGAACGGACTGTCGCTCACTCCCGGAACGAGAAAGGTGAACGGATAACGGATCGACAGGGTGCGGTATAGCGCGCCATCGACGGTTTCGGTCCCCACCGCAACCTGCAGCAGCTCCGTGTCTCCGACGAAAGCGCCCCGGACCGCGTCTTCAAGCCCGACGGCAATCTCGCTCGCCGAGGCGTCGGGGGGTATCTGGCCGATCAGCACCTTGCGCGCTGCGACGTCCGCGGCGTAGGCAAGATCGTTGCGCACGAAAAACGCGCGGCCGAACTCCACGACGCCGAGGCAGAGCAGGAGCAAGGGCAGGCAGACGATCGCGAACTCGACCGCCGCGGCCCCCGACTGGCATCTTGCAAGATGACGAGAAACGCGCCGCATGGGTCTCATTGTACCTGGACTTGCGCGGACGAGCTCAGCCTGAAATCCGCCAGTATCTCCGGCAGGGACATGGCGTCATAGGTCTTGGAAGCTTCCAGGCGGTAGAAGACGAAGGGCGAGGCCGACCCCGCGCAGGATACCGTGCAGGCGGGGGCGTCGGCCGGCGAGATGTCGGCGTCTTCGGGGCACGCACAATAGCGTCTGACCAGGTCGAAGGAGACGGCGGCCGGGGCGCCAGCCTGTCCGAGGGCCGACTGCATGACTTTGTAGACTTCTGCTTCGCCAGGATCGGACATGGCGGCCTGGGCGCCAGCACGCAGCGCATAGTCGATCGCCATGCGCTCATGCAGCGCAAGCCCCAGATCCGCCATCGCCACCAGGGAAAAGGCCAGAACCGGCGCAACCAGCGCGAATTCGACGGCGGAGACACCGCTTTCGGAGGCAGCTAGTTCCGCTGCCTTGCCCTTCCGGAGGGAAAGGCCGTCCTGCTTACGCTGGCGCCTGAATATCCCGAGGAGTGCCTGCAGGCGGAACTTCTTTCCGCTTCTCTTGTCACGCTGGCCGCTCACGCGCCAGGCAAGCTCGCTCAGTGCGCGCGCGGCTTTCGAGCCGCGCGCGACTTTCGTCACCATGCGGCCTTCGTTGGCAGCCTTGCCGAACGCCTGTGCATCGAAGGGGATCGTCACCCATTGCTCCACGCCAACCGCCGCGGTAAAATCCTTGAGCTTGACCTCGGGCATCTTCGGCGTGCCCACGCGATTGAGAACGAGCCTCGGAGACGGATCGTTCGGCCGCGTCTTCTTCAGGTACTCGATGATGTTCTTGGCGTTGCGCATGCTGGCCAGATCGGGCGTCGCGGTGATGACGATCTCGTCTGCACTCAGCAGCGCCTTCTTCGTCCATGGGGTCCAAAGGTGCGGGATGTCGAGGACGAGGTGCCACGAACTCGACCTGGCGACATCCAGCAGCCGGTCAATGTCCTCTTCCTTCAAGTTGAAGGATCGGTCGAAGGCGGCATTGACGGGAAGCAGATGCAAGCGTTCTGAGTGCTTGACCGCGATGCGCCTGATGAGAACCTCGTCGACGCGGTTCGCGCCCTCGATCACGTCCGCCATCCCCTGCGGCGAGTCGACGTCGAAATTCAGACCGACGGTACCGAACTGCAGGTCGAGATCGGCGACAAGCACATCCGCATCCGACCGGCTCACCATGGCCGCGGCCACGTTGTGGGCGATCGTTGACGAGCCGGAGCCGCCCTTGGCGCCGATGAAGGCGATGATGCGCCCCAGCTTTTCCTCGACCGAGTTGCGAAAGCATCGCGATACGGCCTCCACGAACGCCATCGGCGCGACAGGCGCGACAAGGTAGTCGTCCACGCCCGCCTCTGTCAGCTCGCGGTAGAGGTTCACGTCGTTGGAAGAGCCGATCACGATCACCTTCGTGCCGGCGATGCACTCCAGTGCCAGCGCTTCGAGCTCTTCCATGAGCTTCGACTTTTCCTCATGGCATTCCACGACCACGAGGTTGGGCGATGGCGTTCCCCGGTAGAAGGACGCCGCCTGAATCATGCCTCCTTCCTTGACCGAGACGCTGGCGCGCGCCATCCGCCGGTCGAGCGCACCGGTACGTATCGCTTCCGCCAGATCCGGAGAGATGCAGAAGGCGGTGATGTCGACTTTAGGAATCGCGTGCAAGACGTATGGCGCGTTCATGGGGTGCATATCCCGTTTTCCAACTGAAGTCTGTGTCATGCCGGCGGCCCCTAGCCGCCTTCACGGTTCGAGGAGGGAACCTCCACCGTTCTGAGAGTGTCGCCGCCGAAAATTCTGATGGCCCGGGTGTGTTTCTTCGTTGCGACGGTTTCGGCAGGCTCGCCCTCGTCCGAGGCGGCGCGCAGGGCAAGCGAAATGGAGCCCGATGCTTCCGCCGCCGTGATCACGGGTATCTGGCGCGGATCCACCTCGAGAGTCGCGGTTTTGCCGACGACAGCTGCGCCGTCGCTCACTCCCGATGCTGTCTGGTCGACCGCAAGAACGCGGATATTGGAGAGAATGGTCCGGCTCGATACTTGCTCCGCACCGGATTGTTCCGGCGTCACCGCGGTATGGATCAGGTCCACGCGGTCATTCGGCAGGATGAAGCCTCCCGCGGTGCTCTCTGCGGTGACGCGGACGGCGATCGCCCGCTTTCCCGAGGGAAGCTGGGCGGACAGGAAGCCGGCACCCGGCTGCGCCAGCCGGTCATCCCGTATGGGTTCGCCGGCCACGAAGCCGCCGCGCACGAGGGAGCCCGTGAGCGCTTCCTGTGCGTCGGGCCGCGCGGAGCGGCTCATAAAGACGGCCGGGACATCGCCTGCCGTCCACGGCTGCCAGCGCAGGTCGGCTTCTTTGAGGACGGCGCCGTGCGCGAGATCGGAGGCTGCCACGAGCACTTCCTTGTCGGGGGACGAAGGCGGCTCGGAGACGCTGGTCTCGGCCGCCGTCGGCTGTCCGGCCGTTCCCATGGCCAGCCATGCGGCGACACCGCCGGAGCACAGCGCCAGAAGGAGAATGAGGATACGGAACATCGCTTTGCCTCGTTAGATCATGGCTGAAAAGAACGGGCTCTCGGGCAGGAGCAGGAGTGCTGCCGCGGAAAGCGCAACGCCATAGGGGACGCCGAACGATGCCTCGTGGAGCCGGCCGGTCCATTCCGTCCGCTGCAGAAAGGCCGGCAGCGGCAGCCGACGAAACTGGATCAGTGCCAGGGTGAGGAGCGCGCCGGCAACCGAGACGTAGAGCAGATAAGTGAACGCCTGATCGGCGCCGAGCCACAGGACAGCCACCGCGGCGAGCTTCGCATCGCCGCCGCCGATCCAGCCAAAGGCAAAAAGCAGGAAAGTTCCCGTAAGCACCACCGCCGCGGCGGCCGCGGACGTCAGCATTCCGTCGAGCCCAACGCCTGCGACAGGCGCGAACAACGCATATGCGCCGGCAAGCAACAGCACGAGCCGGTTCGTGATCGTCATCGTCTTCACGTCCTTCAGGCCGGCGTAGGTCATGCCGGCGGCGAAAAGGAAAAGTGCGGCCCAGGCCGCGGCGTTGGAGATCATTTCGGGCTCCCGGTAACTTCTGCGCGGGGAGGCGGCATCGGTCACCGATGGCACGTCATCCGCAATTGCCGGGCAATTTGATGCCTCATCGGCGAAAACACCATTCAGCCTGATGGTCTAGCACCGCGTGCCGGCGTGCCGGCGGGACTAGGCTATGTGGCTGAATCGAGCATAGCCGGCCGAACCGCTATATCGGCGACAGTCATATCAATGATGGAAAACGCGATGAGTTCGCATTCCCAAACTCCGAGACACCGAAGCCCGTCCGGCATCTTCCGCGCCCTGTCAAAAGACGAGAAAGGCGCAGTGGCTGCCATCGCGGCCATCGTTTTCCCCGTCGTCATCGGCGCGATGGGGCTCGGTGCCGAAACCGGGTACTGGTTCCTCAAGCAGCGTAAGCTTCAGCATGCGGCGGACGTGGCCGTTTATGCGGCCGCCGTTCGCTATCGCGCCGGCGATGCTCAGACTGCGGTGGAGGCAGCCGCTCTGCGGACGGCGAGCGGCACGGGCTACCAGTCCGATATCGGCACCATCGCGGTGGACTCTCTGTCCGGCTCGACAGTAACCAGCGGCAAGATCACGGTTGAATTGACCGAGACACATGCACGGCTTTTCTCCTCGATCTTCTCCAGCGAGCCGCTGGTGCTCGCTGCCCGCGCCCTCGCCGAACTGAAAGGTGGTTCGAAAGCGTGCGTGCTTGCACTTTCAAGCTCGGCCTCGGGGGCCGTCACTGTGACTGGGTCGACCGACGTGCAGCTTTCGAATTGCAGCGTCGCCTCGAATTCGAACGCGGCGGATGCGTTCCTGATGAAGAACGGCAGCGCTCTCATGTCGACCGACTGCATATACACCGTCGGCGGCGCGGTGACGTCGACGGGGCTGACATTGACCGGATGCAGCCATCCCGTGACTTTCGCGCCGCCCATTCCCGACCCTTTCGCTGGCGTCATCGAACCGGATAAGATCCAGATCGACCAGCTTCCTTGCCGGTCACTGGACCACATCTCGAGCTCCACCTACTCCTTCGACACTCTTCCGAGCGGTGAAAAGGCGCTGCGCTTCTGCGGCGGCCTGGACATCAAGGGCAACATCACGCTTCAGCCCGGCCTCTACATTGTAGACGGGGGCGAACTGAAAGTGACCGCGGGGGCGTCGTTTACCGGAAGCGGGGTGACCTTTCTTCTTACGAGTTCGGCAAGGGCGAACCTCACCGGAAACTCGGATATCACGCTCTCCGCCCCCACGTCCGGGCCCTATGCCGGCATTCTTCTGTTCGGAAGCCGCCATGGGACGGGTGTGGGTCACGTTGTAACTGGCAATACGGAGTGGAGCCTCCAGGGAGCTGTATACACGCCGACCGGGGCGATAGACTTTACGGGCAATTCCACCGGGAGTGGCGGGTGCCTGCAGATCGTCGCCGACCGCGTCACCTTCACCGGCAATTCCTCCATGGAAACCTGCGCGGACGAAACGAACGAGATCATCGTTGGGCGGTCGATCGCGATCATCGAGTGATACTGGGCCGAGTGCCCGGTCTGTGCAAGGGCCGGGGGTCGATTGTACGTCGTCGATGGCCTCAGTCCCTGTTCAACAGGGCGAGATTGGCCGCTACCCGCGGATCGCCCGGCAAGGCCGCGTTCGCTTCCGTCAGCAATTCGCGTGCCCGTTTGCGATTTCCCCGTAGCAGATAGGAATAGCCCATATTGTTGATGACACGGGGCGTGCGTCCCACGAGCTTCAACAACTGCGCGTAAGCGCGGTCGGCGAATTCAAACCGGCCGAGATTGTCATATGTCGCCGCAAGGCCGAGCCACGCCTCCGCATTGCTCGCGCGTAGCTCCACCGCCTTGCGGAAGTGCTTTTCGGCCAAGCCGTAGTTCCCTTCCCGAAAATGCGCCTTGGCCGTGCGCAAATCCCCTTCGCTGATGTCGCCGCTGCTCGTGGGCGCACCGATTACATCCAGCGCCTCATCCACCGACGCGGTTTGACAGCCGGCGAGCGAAAGAAGCGCTCCGGCGATCAGCACAGTCTGGCACAAACCCCTCCTAATCCCGGTCAACGTGCAGGGTGAGCGGTTATGGGCACTGAAAGCGGCATACATCAAAATGTTCGTCAATTCAGCAGTGCGGCTATTGGTTGGTTGTCCCGACGGCCTGCGTATAGCTTTCGGCGGGAGCCTGTTCTTGCTGGCGCGGCTGGTAGGGCTCGCGGTTGGCAGGGACGGCGATGTCCGTGTACCGTACGTTGGCATCCCACGGATCGACCATCTGCATGACGGTATTGGCGGCGATCGCGTCTCCAGCGGCGAAGCTCACGCCCTCTGTGCGCAGCGGCGGGTCCGCCGCGCAGCCGGCCAGTGGGAGCAGGGCGCAGGCAAGCGCGAGGCTAACCCGCATTTCACACCTTCCCTGCGTCCTGCGTCGTTCTCCTATCCTGTCGTCCGTTTGGACCGGTACATGGCCCGGGGAGCCTGGGAAACACGGGCTGGGCATCTTCTCAACCGTCACGCACATCACTGCAACTCCAGGAAGTGTCCCCCACCTGGGGCAGCTGCCGTGGCGGATGCACGCATTGGTGCCCGCACCTCTTCGATATTGCCCAGGAACAGCTCCCCATCATGTGGAGGAGCCGAGTCGTCCGCGGGCGTCGCCACCTTATTCGAGGGCGAAATCGGTTTCACGAGATAGGGTGTAACGATGATCACGAGATCGGTTTCTCTGCGCTGATAGGCCTTAGACGAGAACAGCGCACCCAGAATAGGCAACCGGCCGAGACCCGGCACGCGCTGGGTATTGATCTCGTTCTGGGTTTGCAGGATTCCCGCGATCATGAAGCTCTGGCCGCTGCGCAGGTCGACCGAGGTGCGCGCGCGCCGCACGGTAAAGCCAGGAATGGCGATTTCACCCACCCGATAGGAGGCGGTGGTGTCTATGGAGGAAACTTCGGGCTCGATGTCGAGCGAGATGAGGCTATCAGAAAGAACGGTGGGCGTGAAATCAAGGCCGACCCCAAACTTCTTGTAGGTGACGGTCACGCGGCCTTCTTCCTCCGAGACCGGAATGGGAAACTCGCCGCCGGCCAGAAAGCTGGCGGTCTCTCCAGACCGGGCGATCAGGTTCGGCTCCGCCAGGCGCCGGGCCACCCCGCGATCCTCCAGGGCATCGATGGCGACGTCAATTGAAAAGCCGTCGCTGACGAGCCCGCCGATGAGCGAGCCGGCCGGAGCGTTCGAGGATGCAGCCGGATCGCTGTTGAAGGTAATGTCGCCGCTGGAGGACATATAGGCGGCACTGATTTGGGTTCCGAGTTCCTTGCCGACGGACCGGTTGATCTCCACGAAGCGCACATTGAGCTGAACCTGCTGGGATGACGTGATCTCGAGCGTGTTGATCACTTCCTCATCGCCCGCGAAACGCTCTGCGATCTGGCTCGCTTTTTCAACAGCCACGGCGTCGGGCGCGGAACCGGCGAGTACGATCCTTCCATTGGCTGAAGTCACTTTGATGTTTGACCCTGGCACGCTGTCCCGGATCGTATCCGCCAGCACCTTCAAATCGAGGGTCACCTCGACGTCGATCGTACCGATGAGGCTCTTCTGCGCATCGTAGAGCGCTATCCCCGTCGTCCCCAGGCCTCGGCCCAGGACGTAGAAGGAATGATCCGTCAGGGGATTGAGTGTCGCAACCTCTGGATCGCCGATGACAATTTCGTCGAAGGCCTCCGCCGTCTCGACCGTCAGCGGCTTTCCCTTCGCAACACGAATGGTCGAAGCCTCGCCAATCGAAATCTGGATGGAATCACCCTTGGCCAACGCGGATGAAAGAGGCACAAGTATGCAACCGAGGAAAACCGCGACGCACATGCCCAGATTCCACCGGCTTTTTGGGCAAGCATGGCTGATGACAGCCGCTCCCATGTCATCCCCTCCCGTAGTCGCCAACCTCCGCCCACTATCCCCTCGCAACAACTTGCTAAACTGAGGGATGCCCGCGGGGCGGTCAACTCCATATCAGCTTCCCCACAGGCAATATGCCGGGAATGCGCTTAACGCCGGACCGCGCAGTTAGTCTGATGCCGAGCCCCGCCATGTAGGCCGGCGGCAGCTACAGAGCGGATGCGCCGATCACGCTAAGTCGAATGGCGGGGCGTGGGATGCGTGCCTGCCGGGATCGGCGGGCAACATGTTCGGCGAACATAACCAATAGCGACGATTGATTGGACCCGGAAAGAAGGCTCCGAGCAAAGACGCGCATAAAAATCCGTAAGCTGCTGGCTCGGTACGGATACCCTCCAGATCTCCAGAAGGCTGCTGTTGATCTCGTCGCCTCAGCAGCGGAGTGGGGGTAGGAGCGTATTGCCGTCTATGCAGGGTGTTGACGAAAGCCGACGTCACCGGTCATCGAAGCGACCGACCACTCCTGGCGATGGTTTGACGCATGCCGGTTCTGTCGCAAACGGAGGCATGAAACGCTCTTCAGTTTGAGGAACTCATCATGTTCAAAGGTCGCCATTTCGACCAATCAGTGATCTTGTTGTGCGTACGCTGGTATCTGGCGTACAATCTCAGCTTACGTGACCTTGAAGAGATGATGACCGAGCGTGGCTTGAACGTCGACTATTCGACCGTGCATCGCTGGGTTGTGCACTTCTCCCCTTTGCTGCTTGAGCGCTTCAACCGACGCAAGCGTACCGTCACCGGCAAGTGGCATGTCGATGAAACCTATATTAATGTGCGCGGGCGATGGAGGTAATCTCTACCGCACCATCGACAGCGTCGGCGGCACGGTCGAATTCTATTTCAGCCCACAGCGGGACCTGCCGTCGGCCAAGCGCTTCTTCAGAAAAGCGTTGGAACGACATGATCGACCCGATCGCGTTGTCATCGACGGCAGCCGAACCAAACGCGCGGCGGTCGTATCCTGCGATACGACCAACCACCTGCAGGACCGGTCCCGGCGTTGGTTGAAGCCGATCCTCATCCGCCAAAGCCAATATCTCAACAATCGCATTGAGCAGGATCATCGGCGTATCAAGCGTCGTGTCCGGCCAATGCTCGGCTTCAAGTCCTTCGCCAGCGCCAATGCCACTCTCGACGGGATCGAAATGGTCGCCATGATGCGCAAACGACAGGCGCGTTACGCCTGCGATCCGAATCCATTCCTGGCCGAGCAGTTCGAAATCCTCGCAGCGTAACCAGCAGACGTGATCCGCCGTTGCGCGTCCGGCATCAAACTTTGCGACAGAACCG
>NZ_JAXQNM010000006.1:0-15277 GCF_034427935.1 Chelativorans sp. M5D2P16
GCAAACGGAGGCATGAAACGCTCTTCAGTTTGAGGAACTCATCATGTTCAAAGGTCGCCATTTCGACCAATCAGTGATCTTGTTGTGCGTACGCTGGTATCTGGCGTACAATCTCAGCTTACGTGACCTTGAAGAGATGATGACCGAGCGTGGCTTGAACGTCGACTATTCGACCGTGCATCGCTGGGTTGTGCACTTCTCCCCTTTGCTGCTTGAGCGCTTCAACCGACGCAAGCGTACCGTCACCGGCAAGTGGCATGTCGATGAAACCTATATTAATGTGCGCGGGCGATGGAGGTAATCTCTACCGCACCATCGACAGCGTCGGCGGCACGGTCGAATTCTATTTCAGCCCACAGCGGGACCTGCCGTCGGCCAAGCGCTTCTTCAGAAAAGCGTTGGAACGACATGATCGACCCGATCGCGTTGTCATCGACGGCAGCCGAACCAAACGCGCGGCGGTCGTATCCTGCGATACGACCAACCACCTGCAGGACCGGTCCCGGCGTTGGTTGAAGCCGATCCTCATCCGCCAAAGCCAATATCTCAACAATCGCATTGAGCAGGATCATCGGCGTATCAAGCGTCGTGTCCGGCCAATGCTCGGCTTCAAGTCCTTCGCCAGCGCCAATGCCACTCTCGACGGGATCGAAATGGTCGCCATGATGCGCAAACGACAGGCGCGTTACGCCTGCGATCCGAATCCATTCCTGGCCGAGCAGTTCGAAATCCTCGCAGCGTAACCAGCAGACGTGATCCGCCGTTGCGCGTCCGGCATCAAACTTTGCGACAGAACCGCCAGTTCTCGCCCTTGATGTCGTGGATGACGGCCGAATGCGGCCAGGCAAGCAGCGTCGGGATGACCGACGCCCTTGCCCGAACGGGTCGGCGCGAAGCACATGACGTGCTCTGGCCCGTCATGGCGCAGATAGCGATCTTTCAGGCGCCCGAGGAAGACACCGCGATCATCATGCAGATCGGATTTGGCGATCTCGGATTTGGTCGCCCAACGCGACGAACCATAGGTCGTGACCAGCTGGTTCTGCCGCGCCCGCCATAGAGAACCGGCAATAGCAATCGCAACGCCGATTAGTCCGCCCGACGCAGCGATGATGCCGGCGCGGTCAAACACCGCCGGCGCGTACGCCTCATATGCGTACCACCACTCGAACAGACGCCAGGGCAGATAGACCGGATAGTCGGTCACCGCGAACCATGCCGGACCGAGCCGCGGCTGGAACTGAAGCTCGGCAGCCGCCCACTGGGTCGCGCTCCACACCGCGCCGATCACGATCGCAAAAACGATCAGAATCTGGCCGATCAGAAGCTTGGTGGGGGTCATCGATCTCTCACCGCTCAAGGCCCGCAGGCACGTTGAAGTCGGCAGGAAGATCGCGGGGATTCTATCGTTTATTCAATGCAATAGTGTCCAACGTAATCCAAAGAAGGAAACCGCATGCCAGGTCATCCAGCTAGGGGAAAGATGGTCAAAGCGGAATTCTCAAAAGCAACCCTTCTAGTCCTCGTTTCGATATCGAGTTCCAGCTTCAAATCCCACACCTCATAGTGCGAACGGCAGCTTTGCGCCTCCTAGTCGGACGCAGTGCGTCCAGTTGTGTGACGCCAGCTCGCCCATCTTCGCCCGTGCAATCCAACGGATCGCGCTCGACGCGCCCACCCCGAACCGCGCCGCCGCTTGCCGCGCCGACATGGGAAGAGCACTGAGCGGGGATCTTCGGTCACGGGTCCTGAAGGCTTCGGACGAAGGCATCACAATCGATTCATCGAGCACAGGACGTGCGCTAGCAGCACCTCGCGCCACCGACTGTTGCCCGGCCAGGCATGGCAAGAGCCTTAGTTGGGCATCGGTGAATTGCAGCATCGTGATGTCGCGAGCACGGCGCGACCTACGGCGTCCATCAGCCCGGATATCGCCTGCAGCGCTTCCGGCAGTTCCTCGGCGCGGGCCGAACACCAGTTCCAAATCATGCGCCGGCCCCGCGGACTAAGCAGCAGCAGCGGCGACGCTTGCAAGACGAAGTTCTTCTGACGACCCATGCCGCCAGGGACGACCAGTACCAGTGTATCGACGGCTGTGGCGTCTTCTGCCGGCATATGACCGCTTCTCTGGAGAGCGTTCCCGACCGCATTGCCGATAGACCTAGTCCACCAGGCTTAATGGCCCGGCACAACTGCTTCTTGTAAAAAGGTTGCAAGCAAGAGAGCAGCTTCCTAGCGCGCGTGCAGGTGATCGACGCCAAAGGTCGTGCTCCTTGAGCGAGAGCAACAATTTCACCCCTAACGTAATCCTTCCTTCTGGTTTCGCATCTACAGTCCTCGGGGATCACACGGGTGGCAGTAGTCAATGGATAGACCATGCTGACAGTCTATAGCTGCATCACGACGCAGCACGATCTGCGTCTGGTCCTGCTGGCGGCGTTTGTTTGCCTTCTGGCATCGTTCACGGCCATCAATCTCCTGCACCATGCCGGCAACAGCACGTTGACGATGCGTCGGGTCTGGCTAGCCGTCGCGGCGGTTGCCACGGGGTTCGGTATTTGGGCCACGCACTTCATCGCGATGTTGGCTTTCCAGCCTGCCGTGCCGAGCGGCTACAATGTCGTCCTCACCGTTCTGTCCCTCATTGCGGCAGTCGTGCTGACAGGAGTCGGACTATCCTTGGCCGTTACGGCTCGCTCGCGGCATAGGCGCTGGATCGGGGGTGCAGTTGTGGGTGGCGGCATCGCCGTCATGCACTATTCCGGCATGGCCGCCTTTGAGATTGCGGGACGGATTACCTGGGACGCGCCGCTCGTTGCCGCGTCCATCGCACTCGGAGCTGGCTTCGGTGCTATTGCCCTCGCACTGGCCCTTCGCGGCAACACGATCAAGTGGAAGGTGATCGGCGCGGTTTTGTTGGCAATCGCCATCTGCAGCCATCATTTCACCGCCATGGCCGCGGCCGCTGTCGTTCCCGATCCGGGCATCGCTGTCTCGGAACTGGCGCTGCCGGCGGGCTGGATGGCGGTCGGGATCGCAATCGTGTCGATCGGCATCATCGTTATGACGGCCGTCGGCCTTGCACTGGATCTGCGGGACCGTCGCACTGCCGGCGAGGCCGCACGTATGCGCGAATTTGCCGACGCCGCCGTCGAGGGGCTCATCGTCTGCGACAATACCCAAATCGAGGCGGCCAACCGGAGTTTCACCTCGCTCGCATGCCCCGATGGCCGGGAGGCGGTTGGTCAGTCGCTCGAAGCCTTCTTTCCCAAGTTCACCCTTGAAAAGCTGTCGAGCACAATACACACGCCCCTGGAAGCGCTGCTCCGCCTCACGGACGGCAGTTCAATCCCGGTGGAACTAATCCGGCATGACATCATCTATTCCGGGAAGCCGCACCAGGTTCTCGCAGTCCGCGACATTCGCGAGCGGAAAAAGGCCGAGGAGGAAATTTACTTCCTTGCTCACCATGATCCTCTAACCGCCCTACCGAACCGGACCAGTTTCAACAAAAAGCTGGAGGACGAACTTGCGGCCCATCGCGGCACCGGCAATTGCATAGCAGTGTTGCTTCTCGACCTCGACCGATTCAAGGAAATCAATGATCTCTTCGGCCATCTGACCGGCGATGCGGTCCTCCAGTTTGTGGCCGGAAAAATCAAAGGCGTCCTCCGGCCTGGCCAGATGGTTGCGCGTCTCGGCGGCGACGAGTTCGCCTTAATTGCTCCAGGGCTCCCAAGCCCCGACGACGCGGCTCTTACCGCCGAAGCTATTCTGGACGCGTTCGATGGTGATGGCGAGGGCCTGCCGTCAGGCGCCGCGGTCGCGGCCAGTATCGGCATCGCGGTTTTTCCGAACGACGCCGCAGATGGTAAGACACTCCTCAATTATGCCGACGCTGCCCTTTACGAAGCCAAGTCGGACGGCCGAGGCGTGTTTCGCTTTTTCGAACCGTCCATGGGAGCTTGTCTGCGCAAACGCCGTCAGCTCGAACATGACATTCGCAATGCGATTGCGCGCGACGAGCTTAGCGTGGCCTATCAGCCACAGGCGGATCTGCAGTCAGACCAGGTATTCGGGTTCGAGGCGCTTCTTCGCTGGAATCACGCCACCAAGGGTAACATTCCCCCAGCGGAGTTCATACCGATGGCGGAGGAATGCGGCGCGATTCTGCAGATCGGCGAATGGGTACTGCGTACCGCATGCGCCGAAGCTGCGGGCTGGAAAAGGCCGCTGGCGATCGCCGTCAACGTCTCTGTCGTGCAGCTTCACAGCGGCAATCTGCCGGAACTGGTCGATGAGATATTGCAGGAAACCGGCCTTGAGCCTGCTCGGCTTGAGCTGGAGATCACGGAGTCGACGCTCGTCAAGGACGTCGGACGCGCACTGGAGGCATTGGGCAAGCTAAAAGCTCTCGGTGTGCGCATAGCGATGGATGACTTTGGGACCGGCTATTCATCACTCACCAATCTGCGCGCCTTCCCCTTCGACAAGATCAAGGTGGACCAATCCTTCATCCGCTCCGTGCAAGTCAATGAAGAGGCGGCGGCCATCATGCGTGCGGTTTTCGGACTTGCGCGTGGCCTGGGGCTGCCGGTGCTGGCGGAAGGCGTAGAAACGGAAGGTGAACTGAGCTTCTTGCGGCAGGAGGGCTGCGACGCCATGCAGGGTTATTTCCTTGCTCATCCTGCGCCGATCGCCGAGTTTGAGCAGTACACCACAAGCCAGCCTGGCAGCGGTCGGACAGCTCCAACGGTTTCCGGACGCAATCAGCTGCCGATCTCGCGAACTGTCGAGAACTCGCGGATTCAGGAGGGATGCTCACTCCTTGAGCGTGTGTAGCTCGATTGGGTTCAATTCAGCCGTTCGTCGTGACTACACTCAGCAGCAGCCGACACGACTGATGTTCAGCTTGGGGCGCAGTTCGGCACCCCGTTTTCGAAGAAGTCGGCAGGAACGTGCCGCGCCTCGGTGATTATCAGGTTCTGTTCGGCGTCCCACACCATGTGACGCTCCCAGACCATCTCACCCTCGGGCGAGACCTCGAGGACACGCCCTCCTTCCGCCTCCGTCAAAAGGATGTTGCCGTCGGCCAGGACCTGGTGTTTCCCCCGGCGCCAGCTGTAGAACGGCACCGCCTCGGAGCCCGCGAAGACCGTTTCCACCGCGTCGTCGCCCGGGCGAATCCTGAGGATTCTGCTTGCCCCCTCGCCCGTGCCGTTGTCGTAGACCGTAATCGTGCCGCCGGGCTGGAAATCGGGATCGTGCTGCTTGAACCAGGGCCCGTGCCGCCACCATTTCATGCGCCCGGTATCGGGGTCCGCCACGGCGATGAGATTGAGCTCCCTCAGACTGATGAGCACGTCGCCGGCCTCGAACATCGGGAAAGCGTCCGCCATCTCGGCACGCAGGGGCTCGGCATCATTGGGATGGAACGGATCAGCGAGGTAGCGAACCTCCTCTTTCGCATTTTCGGGTGTTCTGGTGCGGATATTGAAAGTGGCCTGCTGCGCCCTGCCGCCGGCCGCGATCATGCCCTCGATAGCGAGCGTCCGCACGGCCTTTCCCGAGCGCTCGTCGAGCCAGACCACGGTCTCGTCCTGCCAGGTGAGGATCCTCCCCTCGCCGTCGCGCGCGATGGAATGATGGAACGCGCCGTTGCGTGTCCACATCGGCTCTCCGCAAGCATCGACCCGCGTGATGGCGTTGCCTGCGTCGAACGTAACGGCGAGCGAGCCGTCTTCGAACACCTCCATCCCGTGCAGCATCACATTTTGAGGCTTTTTCTCGGTATCGAGCAGTTCATAGCGTATCGGCCAGCGGTGAACCTCCTGACCCGTGCCGTCGAAAAGCCTGACGACGTGGAACGATTCGTCCTGATTCTCGCTCAGCCCGGCGATAAGGATATAGCCTTCCGACGAAGCCCCCGCTGGCGCGCCCGAAAGACCGCGATCCGGGCCGGTATTGGCACCGCCCGGCGCCACCAGATGCCGCGTGGGCACGAGCGCGAGGTCATTTTCCCAGTTTGTGGAAAGGTCGAGAAGGGTCCGGTATGCCAAATCGACCTGTGGTGCCGGAAACCACCCCCGCCCGGCGGAAACGATGCCGTAGATCACGGCGAGAACCCCGAAAGACAGGGCGAAAAACGCGGGCCCAATACGGTCGGAAACAGACATTCTCACCAATCAAACCACCTTTCGTTCTCGCGTCGTCATGCGCAACGCTCGCGCAAGGAGCGCCCGATGCAGCGCGGTAGCCCGCCGCATGAGAAGGGGCGAAGCTCCCGGCAGCTCGGGTGACGGTTTCGGCGCGCGGAACGTTTCGGACGCCGCCAGGAAAGCCGTCCGGTCGCCCACGCCAAGCGCCTCGGCGAGAAGCGGCAAGTGGTCGGTGGGCCGGGCGCTGAGCGCATCATGATCGACAAAGACAGCCCCACCCGGGGCCGTGGCCAGGACATGGTTGTAGGCGGCAATCCAATAGCGAAGCCAATAGTCGGCGTGCTCCGCACCACCGGCGTCTTCCGGCGCGCCCGGAAAGGCAATCGGCCGCAGCGCCGCCCCGAATTCGAAATGCCCGATACCCTCCATATACTGGCGTGCAAAGCGATCGCGGGCATGCAATTCGCAGAATCGGCGATGCTGACGCATCAGCGAAGCAACCTGCGCGGCAGGATTGCGAATGGGAATAACCACCTGCGCATCGGGAAACGCTGCTGCGAGGAGCGGCAGGCGCGCAATGTTTGCGTTGTCCTTGGAGACGTAGCGGAACGCGCCGGATTTGCCGGCCACGATCTTTCGCATATGCCGGGCAAGGAACGCTTCGAAATCCGGCTTCCGGTCGGCGGCCGTCCAGAGCCCGATCCGCGCCTTTCCGTAATGCCCTGGCCAGAACGCCATCCAGATCATTTCTTCGAAGGCCTCAGGGCTGTCGAAATCCACGGCGATCCCGTCCCCATGCGCGCGTTCGGCCTTCGCTCCGGTCTTGCGGAAAACCCGCGAGAACTGCCCCCAGAGTAACGGCGCCATGGTGAAGGGCATGTTGCGGTAGGTGGCGGAGGCGAACTCGCCCTGGCCGGCAAGAAGCTCGAGAAGGATTGTCGTGCCCGCGCGCGGCAGGGATGTCACGAAAACCGGCCGTTCGGCCTGGACGGCTTCAATCGTGCGCCGCCACACCTTGTCCTCGATCGAGGAGAGCGCGAGCTGCCGCTCCGGGGAAGCAAATGCGAAATTGTGAAGTGCCTTGTCGAGCGCCGAGTAAGGCATCTCGTCGGCCGTGGAGGCGGCCTCGGCGGCCTGCCCTTGCCCGCCAACCCTGGCCAAAACGAGCCAGAGGCCGACGGCGCCCACGGTCGACCAGAGAATAAACGGCCAACTCGTCGCAATCCCCATTGCCCGCTCGATGCTGAACAAGCCAAAGAGGTCTCCACCGATGACGAAGGCGGCTGCGGACACGCATGCTGCCGCGCCGATGGCCAGGAGGATGACGAAGCTCCTGAGCAGTGAGAGGGCCGCGCGCTGGACGTGCCTTTCCTTGACCTCGTCGGTCAGATCCGGGTCGGCGATCACGCCCACCGCCTCCTGTGCGACGCCGATGGCGTCGAGAGCGTGGCGCTGCACCTTCAATCCCCTGAGCACGGCGACGAAGGCGAACAGCCCGGCGATGAGCGCCGCGAGGGTCATTACTTCGAGCCGTCCTTCGTCTCAGCGGGTCTTTTCTTTCCAAAAGCGCGCTTTAGCGGGTACCAGACAAAGCCGACGACGGCCAAAACGAGCGCGGCGATGACCGCGACCATGGTTCCGATCGCGGTGAGTCCGGCCCCCGGGCCGACATAGGCAAAAGCCGGATCGGCGATCACAACAGAGACGAAAGCGATCAGAGCCCGGCCGACCATGGCGCTACGACAAGCCTGCAATGACATGGTGCTATCTCTCGTTCCTGGCTGAAACCTGGGTTGGAGGCTCGCAGCGCCGGATGAGGATCGGCGCGCGTCGGCACCGGTTTCAACCGCCCCAGCCTTTCCATGTATTCTTGCTGGACCTTTCCGAACGCGGCAGCGGAGGATCGGTTTCCCGTCACTGAAGATTGGCGCCCCGACAGAAGGTGCCTTCGTCTGCTGTGTATATGCGTGATCAATCGAATCACCTGCGACCGCAGGACGAACAGCCAACAGAATTTCCATTTGGTTATGATCAGTTATCACATACAGATCCTCTGTCGATGATTTGGTTCTACGCATCTAAAGCTAGTCTGCATTCGAAGGCGAGAATATGATTCTCGTTCTCATCTTTGATGAGCCCCAGAAAGAAATTGTGACTGGCGGTTAAACTGGCTGGCCAGCTTGGTAGAGACGGCAGGAAACGGTACGAGCGGGGCTCGGCAATCCTGACCGCGGCCGGCCCCGGCCGAAATCGTTACAGCGCCGCCTCCACCCGCTCGAGCAGATGAGCAGCGGCACGCCGGACCTCCGGCCGGCGGGCCTGCCATCGAACTTGGCCGTCCCGAGGTAGGCCTCCCGTACGCTGTCGACCACAGCAGCGGACAGGCGCGCCACGGCCCACTCAGCCGCAACATTCTAGGAATAAAGTTCCCCTGTCGTCAGCGTCCGCCACATGAGGCGACGGGGCTAATATCGCTGACCCCGAGGTGGCGGGCGTTGCTTTGGCCTGCTTGGCTCTCTCGACATTGTCCGATCTGTTGGAATTCCGGGGCAGTGTTTTGCTTGAGGAGGCCTTCAAGTTGAGCGGCATCGGCATGCTCGCGGCGTATCTGGTGACGCTGTCGTTCTCGGCGATTGCTGCAGTAGGCGGAAAGCCGAAGACCATCGCTTAACACCAAGAGGCAGATGTGGCGCTCACTGGCAAGCAGCGCCACCCCGATAGGATTCCTTAGATAATCCACAAGAATCTAAAAGAATTTGCGCATCAACATGACATCTCGCAAATTGCATGCGTCATGCATGATGAGATCGCTCATTCCTTGTGCAAAGAGGTCGGAATCCGGATCGTTCCGGGCAACGTCTACCCGCTCCCCGGGTCAAACGCGCGCGGTCGCTACAATCGAACGGCTGGTCGCCAAGCGCAGCGAGGAGCATGCCCGTCTGATGCTCGCCACACTGGCGGAGACCGAGGGCAATCAGGGCCTTCTCGACGAGGTAAGCCTGTGGGCGGTTTCAGACCTGGTCACAGCCTGCTCGTCTTGGGTCGAGAAGAGCGCACCAGCGTTTGGCTCGAGGCATAGGACCGGCTGCCGCTGGGCAAGTTCATGTATCTGGTGCGCGAGCTGGCGGGCATCACCGTGCAGCGGCACTCGCCGGCCTCTGCTTTTTTTCCTGCGCAGTATCCTTGAGCCGGAGGAGAGCCTGACTAGCATGCGGCCGAAGACCCAGGGCGCCCGCGGGATACCGCCTGGCTACAAAGCTGCGGCCTAGCTTCAGATGAGGAAATTCGCCGCGCTTACTTGGCGCTCACCAGCCCGGGGAATATGGCCCAGCCTGAAGTTGGCGGCTGAGTTTGCGTACCGCCCTCAGGCAACGGCTTACCCCTACCGTCCTCGCTGGGGGCGGTGGGTTTGGCCATCTATCAAAAAATGAATGTCGCGATCACAGCAAAGATCGAGGCGACAATAATGCCCGCCATCATGACCGACCAAATGGTCAAACCTCGCTCGGAATCGCGCACCTCTTTGACTTTCCGCGCCCGTTCACCGGTCTCCTCGACGCGTGGTTGAACGTCCTGCGGGTCGCCTTGCGGAGATTTGATATCGGAAGAAGAAGACATGGTGCTCCTCAAAACTGGACGGGAGCACTCAAATCTTCTGGTGGACCGAACGAACTCTCAGTCGCTGGTTGTCGGATAATTGCCCAGCGATCAGCAAACCATATCACATTCGGAGCCTGGGCGTCGAAGGATTTCCCCTCGACGCCACTTTTGTCACGCGGCGACCGGCTGGCAGGAAGAGGCGGCGTTGGGCAGTAACTCTTCAAAGTGCCATCATGGCGGCGGTTATGCTGATCATCAGGATTAGCAGCGCGATGCCGATCAGGATGCATGCTAACGGGTTCATGCGCGCACTTGGTCTGCTGGAGTATGGTGCCGGTGTTGGAACCGCCGTTAACGCGGCCTGTTCCCAGCGCGGCGTGATTTCCTTCGGGCCACGCCGGGTGTGGAACTAGACTAGGACAAACTAGACCTTCGTGATTGCTGCAACGGATTCACCATTTGAGCTTATTCCGTTGAAAAAGTCGGCGAGATTGCGATTTAAGGTCATCTTCCGGTCGGTCGATTTCGTTACCCTTGCCGCCTGCTCAAGCTGGTTTTGGCGCTGGAATGAGCTTTGCGAGCTTTCTGAGGTTCTGTGCGGTCGCTGCGAGGTGGAATTCGTCTCGTACGCCGCATGGGCCACGTAATCGGAGCCGGTTCAGTTTGCGTTTGAGGTGGGCAAACAGCATCTCCACCTTTTTGCACAGTTTGCAGGAGATGGCGTAGTTCATGGTCTGAGTGACGTTGCGGGCAACATCACGGACTTTTCCGGGCGGGAACGCACCGCGTCCGCCACCCGGTGCGCATCCATGCACACCACCGCAAAGCCAGCCTGCTTCAGCGAATAGTACAGCCACGGCGTCAGTGACCCCGTCTCCAGTCCGACCGTCGTCAAAGGCAGGCCAAGCCGCTCCAGCCGCTCGACGATCATCCTGGGTTGTGTGTCGATCAATCGATCAAGCCGCGCCAGACGATACGTCGCTCTTCATCGACAACGCAGATCTGCGTCGTTTTGAGGCTCACATCCAAACCAACGTAATATCTCATCGCTGCTCTCCATTTCCTTTCGGACATTGACAGCGGAAAGATTCGCCTCTCCGCAGGGGAGCAGCAACCTCATGTGCGGGATGTATGACTCACACAATGGTCTTGGTCGAACTGGCCTGCGGGACACCTCCCGCGCCACGCACGTGAGCACTCCATAGCATTGGTCTTTTACGACCCTGTAATCAGGCCAGCTCGTAGGAAGTAATGGAATTCATTGAGCGTGAAAAGCTGTATGGCCTTGGGTGCGGTCTCGTCGGTATGTCCTTGCTTGCCTCGACGCTCATCACGTCTGGTGCGCAGTTGTGGACGTTGGACAAGCGCCTTGCGGACATGGCGGAACGGTCCGGAGCCGCATATCAGGTGCCGGTGCATTGAGGACCCAGGCTCCCTCGAATAAATGCGAGACAAGAATCCTTACGTTATCGATCCGCCGGTATCAATCGTCCAATTCGAGGCGTGACAAATCAGGATCCGCAGGAGGCAGGTTCAGTTGCTTCAGTCTGTTCGCGGTCTCACGTTCGATGGGCACCCCCCAATCGGTGAAAAATCGGGTCAGGTCGCGGTCCGCAATCATGCTGCTCCGCAAAACAAAGGCCTGTATCTGCGCAGCCTCATTTTCCAGGGCGTCGTCATCGAGCGGATGCTCGCGATAGTATTTGTGAAGTCTCGGATAGAATTCCTCGCCGAGACCGCGTCGCAATTGATCGAACATGACGAGCCGGATCCAAAGCTCCCTGCGGTCATCCGCGCCGTCACGCATCTGCTCGGCATTGTCGAAATCACGCGTCTTCCGCGCCAGGTATTGCTCTGCCTGCTCCAGTGTGGTCTGGCCGGTGTCTTCATCGCGTTCTTGCAGGCGGGTCAGCTCGCCGAAATGTGCTTCGGCGTTGAGGGAATAGATATTGACCGTCGTTTCAACGACATCCTCCCAGGTCCAGTCCCACTGTTGGTATTTGTGACCTGTCTCGTGCCAGATCGACCAGGCATGGCGCAGTTCCTCCGGATCCAGCAGATCGCCAATAGTCTCGCCGGGGAACCCGACAAAATAGTTGCCTGCATACATGTATACGCCGCCTTCAAAGACCTCCGGTGAGGTAACCGTGTCCTGCTGATAATGGAGGCGCAACGGGGACGGTCTGTGCAACTCAGATGAACCGTCGAGTCCCGAGACGTCATCATACCAGTCAAGAATCTGTTCGAGAATGTGGAGGGTTTCCGCAGGGTTGCTCTGGTCCAACGTCATATAGTCTTCGCGGGTTACGGTGACGGCGATATGCTTGCTCACCATCTCCACGAATGGCGCGGCATTCCGCTCCTCCAGCATGGCATTCCATTCGTCGAGGGTCGTTTGCCCCTCAATATAAAACGGAATTGAACTGCCGCCGTTCGCTATTTCCACCTCAATCGGGGGCAAAGGGGTCGTGTTGAAGCCGCTGTCCGCATAAAGGAAATAAATCAGTCCATCACGCTCCGCCGTGAAATCAATGTTTCCCTCCTCGGCAGTGACCAGTTGCGGGTCATCCTCAGGCATTTCATCCCAGAAACTGTTCATCGGTCCGACCATGATCGTCAGACCGTCCGGGGAAGACGACAGGCCTTCCACCGTAACCGATACCGCTTCCCCCTCTTCCACGAACACACCGCTTGGCTGATAATCCATCAGCTTCATGCGTCGCAGCCGGTTTGCCTCGCGGGTTGCCGCAGGCATCGGAGCAAGCCGATAGCGTTTGTTCAGATTGTCGAATTGCGATCTCTGTGAAGTCGGTGCTGTGGTTTCGCCTCTATCGCGGAGCGGATAGAGCAACCATTGCGCATTGTCGTCCGTGCTGGCGTCATAGACGATGATCTGGGCATCGTCCGCCAGATCACTGCCGGTCACATTGAGGGTTGTCCCACTATTTCCCAATTCGATGCCATAGCTGTTCAGGTATGGCTCGAAGCGCCAATTCTTCCTGTTGGCGGATTGCTCGTCTTCCAGGACAACACTTATATCACCGTTTTCGTTTTCATCTCCTTCGGCGAGGTACGATCCGTATTGTCGGGATCGGATTCGATAGGATTCGCCGCCTGTTTTGTTGCTCGCCCTGGTGATGGTCCACAGTTGCGTGGGATCATTATCGGGTTTTCGGTCGGATTGGCCGAGGACGATTTCTTCCTCGCTGTCCTCAAAGGCCGTGAGCGCCTTGTAGGAGTGTTTCGCAACGATGTAATAATCCCCCTCTGGGATCTCAACGGCCGCCGCGGTCGTTGAGACCGCCATGAGCAAGACGCCGAGCGCTAAGCTTATTCCTTGCATAGTGAATTTCCTCATGCCGTCACCAGCTTAGTTGGCATTTCCGAAATACCGCCTGCGTAGATCCTCGCCTCTCTCGCCATCGATTAGTTGGAGATATTGCAATGCAATGGGTTGCGTCAGATCGCTATTCGTGAGGATAAGCAAGGCCCTGTTTATCCGGGTAAAGACTGTTTCCTGCAACTGCAAGATTACCCTGAAGGAAATATACCAGAATGAATATCGATTTCCACCTAGAGGCTGTTAGGGATTGGTAAACCATAATTTTGAAGGTTTGCGGGATGAACAACACTCGCAAGCCTTACCCTTCGGACGTTTCCGACGAAGAATGGGCGCTTGTCGTGCCCTATCTGATCCTTCTGCCCGAAGAGAGCGCGCAGCGGACACAATCACTGCGCGAGGTCTTCAACGGCCTGCGCTACGTCGTCAAGACGGGCGCGCCGTGGCGCTGGATGCCCAACGATCTGCCGCCTTGGGAGATCGTCTACCAGCAGGCGCAGCGCTGGCTGCGGGCCCGCTGCTTCGAGGCCCTGGCCGAGGACCAGCGCATGCTGTTGCACCTGGCCGTCGGCAAGGATGCTCAGCCCAGCGCCGCCGTCATCGACAGCCGCACCCTGCGTTCCACGCCTGAGAGCGGCGAGAGGGCCGGCTACGATGGAGCCAAGCGCAAGAAGGCTCCAAGCTGCATCTGGCCGTCGATACGCTCGGCCATCTCCTGGCCCTGCACGCCACGCCCGCCAATGCCGACGACCGGGCCGAAGTCGACCGCACGGCCAATCCACGGCTGTGGACCCACTGCCTGCCGATGGCCGTGTTGCTACTGGCCCCCTTCGCTCCTCCCAAGGAGCCTCCGAATGCCAGGTATTTGGCACTTATTGCCCGTCCGATTGGCAAGGTCGTATGGCAGCAATCCACCCTGCGCTGCCATTGACAACAAACGCGCCGAACGGCTCGCTTGAGCCCGGTCCAGTCGTTCCCGCCACTCCTCACGAACGACCGCTGTGCGCCCCATTTCAGCCGTTTAAGCTGCACCTTCGACTTCCCAGAAGCTGCCATTCTGCCGGCCATTCAGGCGGCCATGTCGCCTATTCGCTTGTCTGGATTTCGGGCGCAGTGCGAACAAACAATTTCACTGTGTCTTCAGGGTTCTGCTCGGACTTGTATTCGGTGCCATCCGACGCCGTTGGAGGTTCGTGTTGTGGCAAACAAGGCGGAGTCTTTTGCGGCGGGCAGAAGATCATTGATAAGCCGGGTCATCTGACCTTTCTTGCGATGAGGGAGATCGAGAAATATCCAGCCGAGCTCGTAAGGATAGGCAGCAGGGTCTAGGCCGCGTGGACAAACCCGGTTCCCATTTTATCTGACGCGTGATTCAAAGCTGCTCTTTGAGGAGGGCAGCTTTGATTCGAGGACTGATGAGTGATGCGGAATGGGCGTTCTTCGCGCCGTTCCTGATCGAGAACCGCTCTCGCGGCGGCCGGCGGCCGCAGGGCCACCGCAAGGTGCTGGACGGCATCTTCTGGATCACGCGGACGGGCTCGCCCTGGCGTGACCTGCCGGCCGATTTCGGCAACTGGAACTCAGTCCATCGCCAGTATCGCCGCTGGACGGAAGCCGGCGTCTGGGACGTGATGCTGGCAGCCCTTGCCGAAAGCGACGCGGCCGACACGGCGATGCAGATGATCGACAGCACGATCGTGAGGGCGCACCAGCACGCAGCTGGCGGAAAAGGGGGATTCAGAGAAATGCTGTTGGCCGTTCGCGCGGTGGGCTCACGACCAAGCTTCATACCCGAACGGATGCGCAGGGCCTCGCCATCGGCTTCTGCCTAACGCCCGGTCAGGCCTCGGACATGGCCGCCTACGAGGATCTGATGCAGGAGGAGGCGCCCGATCCGGCCGCGATGCTGGCCGACAAGGGGTATGACAGCGACGCCATTCGCGACGACCTTGAGCGGCGCGGCGCAGACCCGGTGATCCCGACAAAGTCGAACCGCAAAGTTCAGCGCCCGGTCGACAAAACCAAATACGCACTGCGCAACCGCATCGAGCGCTTCTTCAATCGCCTCAAGCACTCACGCCGCATCGCCACACGATACGACAAGCTGGCCGCAAGCTTCCTTGGGTTCGTTCAGATTGCTACGATCAGACAGTGGATCAGGTTTGTCCACGCGAACTAG